>NZ_CP027806.1:1325000-1632500 GCF_003353065.1 Cyclonatronum proteinivorum
GAGCAAAATGGCTTTTTAATTTGTCCCGCATTATTCACGATTAAAGAGGGTTTATTTGCTAAGTTTTCATTTAAATTTGGCTTAGCAAAAAACACCAGTAGCCCAAATTTGGGTGTGGTATAAAGACGTCGAAATTTCCCCGCTGGCTGCGTTGAAGCTGAAAACTCATGCTCAGGGTACTTAGGTACCCTTCCGCTGATTTTTCAGCTTCGCCTTGCCAGCAAGAAAATTTCTTGGTGAATAATGCGGGTTATATCCGCTCTGATTCGGCTACAGGCGTATAACTTCTGTCTCCATCGGGCAGCTTCGTTTCATCATCAGGTTTACGGGGCATTTTTCCGCGATAATGGAAGCCCGGTTCAAAAGCTTGTCTTCCATGTCTGATTTGATGTAAATCTTCTTGTAGAGCTTGCGCACCTTGCCATTATTGGCCATGGCAATCAGTTCGTCAGAAGCACTGTTCTTGTCAATGCTCAGGAGCTCATGCGTAATGTGAACTTCAATCTTTTCCCAGTTCAGCTTTTTATGTGCGAAATATATTTTCAGCGTCATAGCTGTACAGGCGCCAAGGGCGGAGAGCGCTATCGAAAGCGGGTCAGCGGCTTTGTCGGTGCCGCCCATGTCTTCGGGTTCATCGGCAATCAGCTGATGATTTCCCGCTTTGATGTCGGTGAAGAATCCGTTTTTTGATTCTAAAACAGAAATAATAGGATGTTGTGCCATTTATGGAATATTTCAGAACTTCAGCATTCCGGAAATAAAGTTGCAGAATTGAGCTGAAGTAGTAAATTAATAGTTTGTGTATTTGAATATTAGTCTTCAAAAATAAGCAAAAAATGACAGATAAAAAAAAGACCGTAGTCGTGCTCACAGGTGCCGGGGTGAGTGCAGAAAGCGGTATTCAGACCTTCCGCGATTCTGACGGCCTATGGGAAGGCTACAGCGTTGATGAAGTAGCTACCATCGAAGCCTGGCAATGGAATAAGGAAAAAATGCTGGAATTTTATAATCAGCGCAGGGCACAGGCCGCTTCCGTTCAGCCCAACGCCGCACACGAAGCCCTAAAAAAACTTGAAGATCACTTCAGGGTACACATTGTCACCCAGAACGTTGACTCCCTGCATGAACGCGCAGGTTCATCGCACGTCCTTCATCTGCACGGAAAACTCTCTGAAGTGAAAAGTTCGCTGGATGACAGCCTGATCTACGAAATAGGCGACAAGCCCGTAGCCCTTGGCGACAAATGTGAAAAAGGCTCTCAGCTTCGGCCTAATGTCGTTTGGTTTGGCGAACAGGTACCCGAAATTCCGAATGCGCAGCTCATTATGGCACAGGCGGATATCTGCCTGATCATCGGTACATCACTCGTTGTGTACCCTGCGGCAGCGCTCGTGTACGATGTGCCGTTACAGGCCCCCATATTCGTCGTAGATCCGCACAAACCCGCAGAGTTCCGGTTCGACCGGGATATCACTTACATTCAAAAAAGAGCTTCTGAAGGTGTTCCGGAGCTTGTAACCCATTTGATCAACAATTATGGCTGAACCCACCAAAAAAGAACAGGAAGTACAGGTCATTAAGGACTATCTCCTGCCGTACCTGAATCTGGAAAAAGAATATCCGTTGCTGCCGGGTGCGCAATCCATCGAAGGCGTTGCGGCATTTATCGGTCTCACGGCTAAAGAGCTGGCCGATTTACGTGCAGGGTGCGATGAACAGGCAGAGCTTGCTGCGCAGGAGTTACTTAAAGATGACGCCTTTTCTGAACTCACGACAAGGCTGCCGTTTAAAAAGGGCGATCTCATCGTTGGTTTGGGAGACGCAGCGACAAGCGACCTTCAGGGCTGGTTCGAAATACTGCGGCATGTGCTCGAAATCAGCCGTCCGGAGCTTGAACTGCGCTTCCTGAATGCAGCGGTTCGGGGCGACTCTTCCTACGATGTGCTGCGCAGGCTCAATCGCGCGGTAGTCGATCCTAAAGCGTCGTGGGTGTTCGTATGCCTGGGCGCCAGCGACGCCATGCGGCTTGGCGCCATGCCGGAGCGCACGCTTGTTTCGCTCACCGATTTCTGGGAAAACCTAAATACCATTGGGCAGGTCGTCGAAGACGTAAGCGGAAACCCCGCTGTTTGGGTAACGCCTACCCCGGTTTTAACCGCAGAAATGGAGAAATTTGCGCTCTTTGAAGGCATTATCGACAACGCGGATCTCAGTCAGTTCAGGGAAGTCTTTGCGGGCAGAAAAGGCTTTGTGGTCGATCCGCAGGGACGCAGATTCGGGAACCCGCCCGATGTCTGGAACTACCTTGCTGACGGCCTTCATCCTTCTGTTGCAGGTCACGCCCTGACGGTAAAAAGCATTTTCAAAACCCTGCACGACCGCAAATCCGTCAAAAGCAACTTGCTCGATTACGGACTTAATGACGATTTCTTTGAAACCGACGACAACTGAGTGCACAGCCTGAACATCGCTCAGCGTCAGGACAACCCCCGAATGCAGCCCTGAACCCGCCGGGGTTGCATTTTTTTATTTGTTTTTTTTTGGGGGAAACTTCCAGAACATCAGGGGTGCCGGGGTAAATTAGAGCTCCTAAAACGAAGATGAATGCGTTGCTTTTTTTCGGCTGCATGGCCTGATTCCCGGTTCAAAGCACGGCGCCCGGTGCTGTGGATTTACTTGCACAGAGAAGAGTCGTCCTATGCAGGCTGTAAGAAACTGCGATCCGATCTTCCTTCCCAAAAATTGGCTGAGACAAGTTCTCCGAAATATCCCGTGTTTGGCTCTAAGCGACTTCGGCAGAGATCAGGCCGATAAACCTGACGACTTCATTTTGTGGTTCTTACATTTTCATTTCATACACTCCATCATCCGTTGTATAGCACATGGTTGCGATCAACGCGTTTGTCGCAGCCTGAAGCTGTTGCCTTTTCGGCGCTTTTGAAAGGCCTTTGATAGGGAGCTTTTGACAGGCTTCGGAGCCTGAGCCTGTTCGCGTACCCAAAAAGCAAGGGGTTCATCTTTGATTTGGGAAGTGAGTAAAACCACGAAAGACCGTGATGTTCACGGAGTTTCCCCCAAAAAATAAAAAAAGCCGGATTACCAGCTCGTAAGCTTGAATCCGGCTTTGCGGGAATCTGAACGGCCTGTTATTTTTTGTCAGAAGCGGGCAGAGAAGCGAAGCATTTCAAGACCGGCTGACTGATTTACTGCGGTTAGGTTTCCGTTGGGGGTGATGGCGGTTTGGCTGTAAATCGCAGGTTGCAGGGCACTGATACGCGTATTTCCGAAGCTTCCGAGGGTTAGGAGTCCTTCTGACGGACTTGCTGTAGCTGATGGGGTTGCGGCGTAGTCGAAGAAATCGCCGTTGCCGCCGCTTCCGTGTGAAGCAAGGTAGAAGGCGTCGTACAAGCCAAAGGCGAAGCCGGCAAAGGCGCCTGCACCCGCGCCGTACTGCACGCCGTTAAGAATCGGGTTATCGCCAATGAGTGCTATGGCCATGCCGAGGAGCGCGCCCGTACCCGCGCCATAGATGGTATCCATAAATATGATGGCCCCGGAAAAGGGTGCGGTGTTAAAGAAGCCGTTTACCGTACCGCCCTGCGCGATGGTTGCAGCGTCGTAGATACCGATACCAAAACCAAACAGGGTTCCGAAGCCAACGCCAACCATCACGGGGCGATGGCTCGTGCTGTTGGCCAGCGCCATGCCTGCACCGCCAAGCGCTGCGCCGGTTGCTGCACTAATCAGCGTGTTTCCCGCTACAACATTGAGCGATTGGGCCTGCGCGCTTTGTCCCGTATGATGGCTGAGGACAAAAATAAGAAGGCTGTTGAGCACAAGGCTTGTCAAAAATTTCATTGTGTGAGATAAATAGGTTTAGGTTGGATCTGCCAGGGATACCGGCAAAATTTTTCCGTTGAAGAAGCGGTGGGCTTCCGAAGCAAACTTCCCAATATAAGCACCCATTTGATGTGCTTCCACAGGTGCTTTGAGGCCGGGGAAAGCCGCTTCCAGC
This sequence comes from Cyclonatronum proteinivorum, assembly GCF_003353065.1. GTDB lineage: Bacteria > Bacteroidota > Rhodothermia > Balneolales > Cyclonatronaceae > Cyclonatronum > Cyclonatronum proteinivorum. The sequence continues at coordinate 1,329,016 of NZ_CP027806.1, forward strand.
ATTTCGGTTTGTACCGCGCCCAGGCATAAACAGTTCACGCTGATCTGATCGCCCGCCATTTCGGCCGCAAGGCACTCGGTGAGAATGCTCAGCGCACCTTTCGATACCGAATAGGCCGCAAGTCCGGGGAACTTACTACTGCCCTGATAGCCACCCATGCTCCCGATAAAGAGCACGTGTGCGCCGGAGTTGAGCCGGGATTTGCAGCTTCTGACCAGCCGCACAGCCGACATCAGGTTGGCGTCGAGCAGGTACTGCCAGTCGGCGTCGCTTGTTTCGGTGAAGGGTTTGTTGAGCAGCGCCCCGGCATTATGCACAATGCCGTCGAGAGTGAGGTCTTTTTCCGCGAGCAGGGCGTCGAGCCGCGCGTAGGTTGTGTCGTCGCACAGATCGCCGGTCAGGGTTTCGGCGGCGTCGGGCCAGGCCTTTCGGAGCGCGTCAAGTGGTTTGGCACTGCGCGCAAGGCCGATTACGCGGAAGCCTTTGCTGAGCAGCCAGTTTGCGGTCTCCAGACCAATGCCCCGGCTTGCGCCGGTTACAAGTATCGTCTTCATGAATTTGAGTTTTTTTTTAAATAGGGTGATGTGTTCCCGTGCAGCACAAAATGTTGACATAAAAAAAGGGTGCTGGTCTGAAAACCAACACCCTTTAAACTTACGGCATTTCAGCGACTTGCTGAAATCATGCAGAAAGCTTTAACCCGCCGCGGTTAAACCAGCCGCTCCAGCCCCGCTGTGATCACATTCTCATACTGATCTGAGTGGGACTTCAGGGCTTCCAGCTCTGCGGTCAGGCTGGCGCGAAGGGGTTCTCCGCTGCCGTTGAAATTCTTGTTTACCAGTTCCAGCATTTCCAGACGCGGCAGCCACGAAAACGGATACTTTTCCTGCAGCTCCGCATGCAGGGCTTCCAGCGCGTCTGTGCTGACTCTACCCGAGTCACGCAAATCCCGGATTTCCTGATAGATTTCAAAGAGACGCAGTTGCTCGGGCGTGTATGCGTCTTTGATGGTGGTTTTGGTGGATTTCGGCGGGTAAACGTTGAAGTTTTCCTTATCGGCACTGCCGCTGTACACGGACGCGATTCGTGATCCGATACACAGGTCGTACACGCCCCAGTCCGGTGCAAACAGGGTTTCGCCATTCGGACCCGTTACCGTGCAGTCGCTGAACTGCATGAGCAGCAGCTTGCCGTCGCGGCGTATCACGTGATTGAGAAAGCCTTTCACGACTACTCCCGACGCATAAGCGATCTCGCTGTGCTTGCCCGCCGCTATGCCCAGTGCCTGAAGCTCGCCATCGCTGAGATCTTCGGGCGCCTTGTCGGTACCTTTGAAGTGCCCGATGGCCGAGCCGTAGCCGTCCGCGTGATAGTCGGTGCCGTGCCCTTCCAGTTCGGTATCGGCATAAGCGAGTTGGGAAGGCCCTTCGGTTTTGATGTAGAACTCCTTGCCGTCGGCGTCGGTCATCACGGATGTAAACACCCCGGAAACCTGAATACCGGAGCTGAACACGCAGGTGCCCACATTTTCGCTGTCGATCACGCGCTGCACCGATTTCGCGCCGCCCGTGCGGAAGCACATCTGATCGGCGAATGCTTCGAGCACATCCAGCAAATGCTGGAAATCGCGCGCCACAAACAGCTGCGGCTGCATCTTGGTGATGTCGTAGTTGGTATTCACGCAGTCAACTGAGAGCGGGATTTTTTTGACCTCCGGACTCATGCACGCCTTGCTTTCTCCCACGGATGAAAGCAGACCGGCGCCGTACAGCTTGAAATCCTCCGGTGTGCCGACCAGCCCGTATTCGACCGTCCACCAGTGCATGCGCGATAGCAGCGCGGCCTCCGAGGGCACGGTATTGGCCGCGGTTTTTTCTTCGAGCACGCGCTCGGCTTCTTCGATTTGCTCCGCCGTTGCGTTGGGATACTCTTTGATGATGGAGAGATAGCGGATGGCTTCGTAAATCTCGTAATCGAGCTTCGAGAAGACCGCTTTTGCGCCGTACTGTCCGAATTTCTGAAGGTACTCGGCATACAGCGGATCGGCGATGATGGGCGCATGACCCGCGGCTTCGTGCACGATGTCGGGCGCCGGGGTGTACAGGATGTTGCCGATGTTGCGCAGATCAGCGGAGATCACCAGAATTTTGTGCTCGGAAAACTCCATGAACGCCGCAGGCGGCACGAAGCCGTCTACCACTACGGCACGCCAGCCGATCTGCCCCAGCCGCTCGTTCATTTCATTGATGTGCGGCACCGTATCAATGCTGATTCCCGTTTTCTTCAGTCCGTCGAGATAGGCTTCATGGGCCACATTTTTGAGATAGTCCACATTCCGGCGCATGATGTAGCGCCAGGTTGCGTGATGTTCGGGCGTGTACTCGTCGTAGTGCTGTTTTACCACAAACTGACGCAGATACGACGGAATCGACGCAATGACCTGATCCTGTGTTAGCTGTTCCATAAATTGAGATGTTTAAGTTTGATTGTAAGCGCTTTTCTGTTTAACACGGGCTAAAAATAAGCAGAATGCGCACGCTATTAAGATTTATCTTGTTAATTTGCTGCAATATAAAAGTCCGTGCGGTTTGCCGAATGCCGCGAATTGTAATAAAGATTTAAGCAGGCATAATACCGTTTGACGGATCGCCCGCCAACCGGATTAAAACCGTATTTTCGGGCCGTTGAAACGCACATCCGCGTGCCTGAAATCAGCTCTTCCACCATGCCATTTCTAATTTTTAACATTTGATTCCCTGTGATTCCTGTACCCAAGCACATCGAACAGCTCAAGCCTTACGTAGCCGGAAAAACCATCGAAGAAGTTGTGGCGCAGTACAATCCGCCACGCATTTCCAAGCTTGCTTCCAATGAAAACCGCCTGGGCTGCAGCCAGAAAGCCATAGACGCTGCGCAGCAGGCCGTCTCAACCATCATGAATTACCCCGATCCGGCCTGTACGCTCCTGCGTCAGAAAATAGCGGAAAAGACCGGCATACCGGCGGAGCGTATCTTGCCGGGCAGCGGTTCGGAAGGCGTGATGCAGCTCATCATCAAAACCTACTTTGAGCCGCACGAGCACGCGCTAACGGCTTCGGCAACCTTCATCGGCTTTCTCGTGCTCATCAACAGCCGGGGCGTCGGCCTGCGTCAGTTGCCGCTCACATCCGACTACCGCTTCGACACCGAAGCCCTTGCCGATGCCATCACCGCCGATACCCGCATGGTGTACATCGCCAACCCCAACAACCCGACCGGCACCTACATCACCAAAACCGAGTTCGAAACCTTCATGGCCCGCGTGCCCGAACACGTGATGGTCATCATGGATGAAGCCTACCACGAGTTCGCCGCCGGCCTCGACGACTACCCCGATGCCGCAAGCTACGGCTACGACAACGTCATCAGCCTGCGCACCTTCTCCAAAGCCTACGGACTCGCCGGCTACCGCATCGGCTACTGCGTCGCCCACCCGGACATCATCAAAACCCTGATGAAGGTCAAGCTCCCCTTCGAGCCCAGCCTGCCCGCGCAGTACGCCGCCATGGGCGCCCTCGACGACGACGACTTCCTGCACCGAACCCAGGAAATGGTCGCCGCCGCACGCAACCGCCTCTACCGCTTCCTCACCGAAAAAGAGATGCAGTTCGTACCCTCGGCCTCCAACTCCGTCATGATGGTATTCGACACCGAAGCGCAGGCCGTATTCTTCACCGAAGAGATGCTCAAAAAAGGCGTCATCCTTCGCCGCCTGCCCGGCTTCGGCCTCGCCAACTGCGTCCGCGTCACCGTAGGCATCGACACCGAGATGGAGCACTTCGAACAAGCCTTCGAAGCCATTTACGAAAACTTGAACCCAGCCTGATTCCCCGACCCCCAGCCTCCCGGGTAGTGCTAAAGCTTCGTTATTATTTGGGGGAAACACCGAGAGCATCACGGTCAGCAGTGATGGTTTAGGCATCCCAAATCGGTCTCAGGGGCCCGTGGTTTTTGTTTGAAGTCCGGATGTTGGTCATCGCCCTTTCCCCCAAAACCGCAATGCCGCATCCACGCGAAGATAGCACGCGGATTGGACGCGTAGGGCAGGATCTATTGAATTTTTTCGGATATGAGCCCGCCAGCATTTATAGTACAAATCCAGCCGTACCACGGACGGGGTTATGATTTGCTGTACAAAGCGTTTCCGTCCCAAAATCCCGAAGGGATGTCATTTTTGTAGCAACCACGCATCCAACCCAACCAAAACCCCGAAGGGGTGAAATTATTCACGGCGGCTATAATGCCACCCCTTCAGGGTTTTATGCATTGGGATTCCATTTTGCTACAATCATTTCACCCTTTCAGGGTTGATGGCATCTTGCCTGGACCCTACATCAGTTTTACACTTGTAGCGTCATCTGTAAGATCTCAGTTGGCTGAATAACCCGGAAGCTCACCAGCGTTGGAATAGTCCGCGCGACGCGGCCCCTGTGACCGGGCCAGTTTACCGGGTGTACAAAAATGAAGGAGATCTCTCACATGCAGCCTTCACACATCCCGTGCTTGTTAAGCAGCCGTGGCTTCGAAGGGCCCCCACCAAATGAGAAGCGTTCGAAATGACAGGAGCGAAGTTTGGATGTCAGAAGCGTATCGGGCATTCGTCATTCCGCATCCAGCATCCGGCATCCGGCATCAGACCCCCCAATCCCGAAGGGATGTCATTATTGTAGCAAACCACGCATCCAACCCAACAAAAAACCCCGAAGGGGTGAAATTATTCACGGCGGCTATATTGACACCCCTTCGGGGTTCATCGGCTGTGAAGCTTCGTTTTTGCTACAATCATATCACCCTTTCAGGGTTGATGGCGTTATTGTAGCGACTATGAAAAAAAGCAACGCCTTTATCTTAGGTTTGGGGGCTCGGAATTTGTCCCCGCAACTCCTGATGTTCACGGAGTTTTCCCCAAAAAAAATAAAAGCCCGGACTGCCAAAACAGCCGGGCTTTCAGGGGTAAAAACCGGGTCAGCCTGTCTTAAATCTGACTTGGACGCCAAAAATTCGAAGACAACTCAGAAATCTGCACTCTGCACTCTGCACTCTGCACTGAGAACTCACTCCGCTTCAAAGGCTTCGAGTGAGATCCACCAGGGGGTGTTGTTGAATGTTATGCCGCTGATGTTGTGCGGGTGCAGGGCGTGGTTTTGATAGCTGAAGCGGACGGCTACGGCGCTGTTCAGCCCTATGCTGCGGGCGTGATGATCATCGGTGCTGTAGAAGAGCATGTCGCGGTTGGGGCGGTTCAGAATCAGCAGGCTTGGGTCGTGCGTGTCCTGAAACTGACTCAGCCACAGGGTCGCGGCGTAGGTTCCGAATCCCATCGGCCAGGCGCCGGCGGTTAGACCGGCAGGGAGCAAATTTTCAGACGGACGTTCGTCTTCACGAAGACCGGCCCAGTCCGGATGGAGCGTAAAGCTGAGATTGGCGGGAAGCTCATCGGTAAACTGTTCGGATGTGACGGGCTGCAGCAAGGCCCCCGCCTGTTCCGCTGAAATGCGTGCGAAGTTGTCTGCAATGAAATGAAAGCCGAAGCCGCTTTCGAAGGTGGGGATCAGGGTGTACATCTCGTCGAAGCCGGGGGCAAGCTGATCGCCGCTTTCGCTCAGGAGCGTCTTCGCCGTGCGCGGGCCCATTTGCGGGATGAGATCGAGCTGACCGCTGCCCATGGCGGCAAAGAGCTCGGTTTCGCTATCGAAAAAGTGCCATTCCGCGGTCATGATGTTACCGCCTACCCGATCGGTGTCAAAATCAATCAGGTTGCGCTCAAGTACGATCAGAGAATCCCCCGAAGACGCGGCAAAGCGAAATTTGCCGGTACCGACCGGCTGTCCGTGCAGGCCGTTGCTGCGGTGTTCGAAGACTTCCTGCGGATAAATGACGGCATAGGGAGAAGCCAGTAAAACGGGGAAATCCGGCTCAGGGGCGTTCAGGGTGAAGCGCACGCGGTGTTCGTCCAGCACTTCAATGCCTTCGATACCGCCAAAGAGCACGTCCTGTTCGAAGAAGGTGTGACGCTCTTCCAGCACAAAAGCTTCCATGCCCTTGATGTAGGTGCTGAACAGGTTTGCCGCATACACCGGCACGTTGTAAAGCGCCATCCGACGGAAGACAAAGGCGACGTCTTCGGCATTCACGCTGCGTCCGCGGCCCGCCGCAAAAGCGGGATCGTCATGGAAAAAGGCGTCCGTGCGCAGGGTGAAGGTGTATTGCAGGGAGTCGGGGCTGATTTCCCAACTTTCGGCCAGCTGTGGCACCGCGCGGCCTTCGGCGTCGAGACCGGTAAGGCCGTCATAAATGAATCGGATGAAGCGCTGTGCCCCGGGGCTGTGGGCGAACAGGGGATCCATGCTGCCCGGTTTCTGCAATTCGCCCATGCGCAGGGTGAAGGGCTCCTGACCGGGTTCCGGACTTACCGGCTGCGGTGCCGGCTCAAAAGTACGGGCCTGATCGCGGACCTGAACGGTTTCAGTGGAGGAGCCGCAGGCCTGCAGCAGCAGAAGCAGCGTTAGGGTTGCGAGCAGGGAAATGGGTGTGCGCATAGTGAAGCAATGAAATGGAGGGGTTGGGAAGAGTTGAATCAGCCTTTGCCTTTCAGGCCTTTGATACCTTTAACTGCCTTTGTGCTGAGCAGGTTCGTGTCGTAGCTGCGGACGCGCCCGTTTTTTTCACGATGACGCGCAACGGCAATATCCAGCAGTTTTGTCATTAGTTGGGGGAAAGAAACGCCTGATTTATCCCACAGGTAGAAAGAAAAGGAGCCGGGTATGGTATTGATTTCGTTGAAATAGAATTTCCCGCTCGTATCGTTCACAAGAAAGTCGAAGCGCGCCACGCCAGCGGCGCCCAGCTCGCGAAACAGCTTTAGAGAAGCTTGCTGAATGGCGGTGGTGAGCTCGTCAGAAATCGGGGCTGGAATAATGCGGCTTGCGGAAGCCATGCCCTTGCCGGCGTCGCCCATGTACTTATCCTGAAAGGAGAGCAGTTCTTCCGCGCCTTTGGGCTGTTCGCACACGCTCGCTTGTGCGTCGGCGCCGTTGCCGAGTACCGCGCAGTTGACTTCGCGCAGCGGACGTACAGCTTTCTCTACAAGCAGGCGGGCGTCGTAGCGGAAGCCGGTTTCAATGGCGCGAATGAGGGGTTCTCGTCCGCTTACGACTTCGACCCCAATGCTACTGCCGAGCTGCATTGGCTTTACCACTACGGTGCTGTCGAGCGCGAGCAGCTGTTCGAGCAGGGTATCGCGCCCGGCGACCCACTCATATTCTCTGAAATCAATGCCTTCAACAACCGGCACCCCGCAGGAAACGGCCATGATTTTGGCCGCTTTTTTGTCCATGCCCACCGAAGAAGCCATCACGCCGCTTCCGGTGTAGGGCAGGTTATATTGCTCGCAGAGTCCCTGAAAGGCGCCGTTTTCGCCTTCCGCCCCGTGAAAGGCTACAAGCACCACATCCACCGGCCAGCTTTTGGGCTTGCTGAACAGGCCGCCTTTGCGGGTTTCGGTGAGCACGGTCCGGCCCATCGCATCCGTCTGAAAGGCACAGGGCAGGGCTGTTTGCTCCAGGGTTTTCAGGTCTTTGTAGGATTCGAGTTCGAGCAGCTGCGGCCCGGTGAGGAAGCGTCCGCTTTTGGTTACGTAGAGCGGCAGCAGCTCAAGACCACTGTCCTTGAGGGCACTTGCGGCCTGCATGGCGCTGATCACCGAAACTTCGTGCTCAGGCGACGCGCCGCCAAAGGCAATTAAAACATGCTGATACATAGCGTAGGGTTGTGAATATTTTTTTATCGATGGATGGGCCTGTATGCCTGAACCCGCGTAAGGTGCTGTTTAAGCACGGGATACAAGCCGGTGTCAGGCCTGAAACTCAGGTCGCTTTGGGCAGCCGGAACGTCATACGGGTTCCCTTTCCGGGCGCACTCTCGACCGATATTTCGGTACGATGGGCATCAAGGATGGTCTTCACGACGGACAGACCGAGTCCGGTACCGCCGCTATCGCGGGAACGCGCCTTGTCGGTTCGGTAGAAGCGGTCGAAAAGATACGGAATATGCTCGGCCTGTATGCCGATTCCGGTATCTTTCACGCTGATTTCCGCCTGATTGAGCGGATCGGGCAGAAGTCTCCAGCGGACTTCAACTGTGCCCTGCGCCGAATATTTGAGGGCATTGCTGATCAGGTTGTCCAGCACCTGTTCTATCTTATTGGGATCGGCATACACGCTGCAATAGGCAGGCCCGTCAAACACGAGCTTCAGCTTCTTTTCTTCGGCAAGTGTGCTGTAGGCCTGTTCCAGATTCATCATCACCTTGCTCAGTACAAAATTGCGGGGATGTACGAAATTCGGGTCGAGGTCAGAGCGCTGCAGCGTCATCAGGTCCTGAAACAGCCGGTTCATGCGCTGCGACTGATTGCGGGCGCTCTGCAAAAAACGGGTTCGCTTTTCATCGGGCAGGTTGTTCATGTCCAGCATTTCAAGCGCCCCGGAAATGGTATGCAACGGATTTCTGATTTCATGCGCGATATCGGCATAGAATTGTTTCTGCCGGTTGCTTGCCGCCAATAGTTTTTCATTTTCCTGACGCAGCCGGTCTGACATCTGATTCAGGGACTGTGCGAGGGTGCCGAACTCATCTGAGCGGTTCAGCTCGATTCTGTATTCGGTTTCTCCGCCGGCAATGCGTTTGGCGGCCTGCGTGAGCTGTGTGATGGGCCGCGCGAGGTAGTTGCTGAACATAAAGCTCACAAACAGGATGATGGCAATCGAGACAAACATCCCCGAATAAATGATCCAGCGGATGGTGTGCACCGGCTGATAAATTTCGGATTTGAGCCGGCTTATTTCGATGGTGTAGCGCGATTCTTCAAGCTGCAGATACAGGTTGCCGTACACAAAAATGCGGTCGTACTCTTCCCGGTGATGTACCGCAAGGGAAGTCGCGTGCATTTCCCCTAAAATTTCCTGAAGCTCGCCGGAAAGGGTTGTGTAAGCGGTCGGGTCCCAGTTTTGGGTGCGGACAGGCCGCAGCATGAGTTCGCCCGCATGATCGAACACGCGAATGTCATAGATAGACTCGCGCCCGATAACCGGCAGAACTTCTACAAGATCGCGCTCGGTTTTGCTCGTAAGCTGCAGGGTCACCAGAATCTGATTGGCATCTGCACGCATATCTGCCTCCGCCTGATTCATCAGATAGCCCCTGATAAACACAATGGAATAGCTACTGATGGCGGTTACGCCGAAAACCAGCAGCAGGATAAAGGTGAGGGAGAGCTTAAACTGAATGCGCATGGCGGCTGATTATCCCGCCATTTCTCGGTTCATGCCGTAGCCGGTGCCGCGGTAGGTTTTGATGGCTTCCCCCGCTGCACCCAGCTTGATACGCAGGTTTTTAACGTGAACATCAACCGTGCGGTCAAACACGAATTTCTGATCGTCGGAGATGTGCTCCAGAATTTCCTGCCGGGTGTACACTTTGTTGGGCTGTTGCAGGAAGAGTTCCAGAATCCGGAATTCGGTATGGGTGAGGTCAACCCGCTGATTATCGACCTGTACTTCAAAATTGGTCGCATCCAGGTAGATGTTACGGAAGTGCAGCCATCCGGAAGAGCGGGCCGGCTGCCGCCGAAGCAGGCTCTTTACGCGCGCTTCAATCAGTTTAAAACTTGCGGGTTTAGCAATGTAGTCATCTGCACCCGCTTCAAGCCCTGATATTTCGTCGCTCTCCTGATCCTTGGCGGTAAGAAATATGATAGGCACCGACGCAAGAATGGGGTTGTCGCGCATGCGCTTGCAGATTTCCATGCCATTGACCGAAGGCACCATGATATCAAGGATGGCGAGATCAATCTTGTCGGGTCGCTGCGTGATGTACTCCATCGCCTGTTTGCCGTCGTAGGCCTGCAGGACTTCAAAATTGTGCATTTCGAGATAGTTGGCCAGCATGTCAGCGGCCTCTTTTTCATCTTCAAGAAGCAGGATTGCGTGCTTTACGTCCACCGGATCAGGGTTAAAAAAATTAGGGTTTGATTGCTAAAGGTAGCAAACATCACAGGAACCCGCATCATTTCTTAAACACTACCGAAACTACGGTTCCCTTGCGTGCGCTCAGCATTTCGGCTGCATTTCCGTCGCGCACAGAAATTTCGAGCATGCCGCTACTTCCGATCAGGGCCAGCGGCTCGCCTTCGGTTACGGAGCTGTAACAGTGCTCTACCGCATCCAGGATGGCAGAGCCGGCATAAATCTTGACGCCCGGATTCCCGTTTTCGGGCAGCAGGTTTTGCGGGATGTTGGTGATGAGGTTGCCGTAGGTATCGATGTGACTCACCCATCCCTGAACGCCTTCCTGATCCGCAATAGGTTCAGCCCAGCGGTAGTAAACAGGCTTCTCAACCACAGGACCGAAAGCTTCGGGCGGGGTGCCTGTGCTGAGGTAGGCTGCGGCCGGCGCGAAAATATCCCTGCCGTGAAAGGTGTTGGAAACAGGTTTCCGCATGAAATCCTGGTTCTGTATCTCCCGGGCACGCAGGTTTTTGCCGCTCGCGGTGAGCGGGAACAGTCCGTTATCCGGCCCTACAAAAAAATGCCCTTCGATTTCGCAAATCAAAGGGCGGCGGTCACTTCCGACACCGGGATCTACCACACAAAGATGAACTGTACCGGGCGGGAAGTCGAAAGCTGCATTCTTGAGTACCCATGCGCCGGCCATAATGTCCTGAGGGGGCAGCGCATGGGAAATGTCTATCATTCGCGCCTGCGGATTAATCCGCAAAATGGCGGCCTTCATGGCCGCGGTGTAGTAGTCCTGATATCCAAAGTCGGTCGTAAGCGTTATGAGAGGCGGATTTTCACGCATGTACAGAAATTAGTGGAAAAGTCGGATCAGGCAGGCCGGGCGCAGCGCTGATTTAATAGGTGTTGAGCATCACCGGCATCACAAGCATCAGAATATCTTTGCCTTCTTCCTGAGAAGCTGGTTTCACGATTCCGGCCCGGTTTGGGGTGGAGAACTCAAATTTAACTTCAGAATCATTTACATTGCTGATCACATCGGCAAGGTAGCGGGCATTGAAGCCGATTTCGAGGGGCTCATCTGCATACTCAGCGGCAAGACGCTCTTCCGCTTCGCTACTCATATCAATGTCTTCGGCCTTAATGTTGAGCTCATCCGCTTCAAGACGAAGCCTGATTTGCTTGCTTGTGGAGCTTGAGAAAATGGACACCCGCTTAACGGTAGCAAGCAGTTCGTCCTTGCCGACAATCATGTTCTTGTCGTTGTCGCGGGGGATGACCGTTTCGTAGTTGGGGTATTGCTGATTGATGAGGCGGGCGATAATCTGTGTATTGCCACTCTTGAAACTCACGTGCTGATCGGTCACGCTTACCACACACTCGAGTTCATCGAGTGATTTGCTGGTAAGATTCAGCGCTTTGTCAGGTACAATGAAATTGATTTCATAGTCGGCTTTCAGCTCAGAAAGGGTGAGCTTCACGAGGCGGTGTCCGTCCGTTGCTACGACTTTGCTTTGCTCGGTACCAATCTGAAAATAAACGCCCATCATAGCGGGACGTAAGTCATCGGTTGAAACTGCAAAGCTGGTTTTCATGATGGCATCCCGGATAATGCCTGTTGAGGTCTCAATATCCACAGCTTCTGTGAGGGAGGGCGTCTCCGGAAACTCATTTCCGTCTTCTCCGGCGAGACGGTACTGTCCTTTGTCGGTCTTAAATACAACATTAAAGCGGTCATCAATCATGAACGAAACCGGAATGTCGGGCAAGGCGCGAAGGGCGTCGAGCAAACGACGGGCCGGTACGGCGACAGAGCCCTCTTCTTCAATTTCGGCACTCACGTATTCAACAATTGTGACTTCAAGATCAGTAGCCGAGAGTTTTAGTTTGCCGTCCTCACTTTCAAAAAGCACCATTTCCAGAATGGGCATGGTCGCTTTGGCCGGTACAGCACCGGCTACAGCTGAAAGACTCTTGACAAGTTCACCGCTTGAGACATTAAATTTCATGGAAGAGTTGGAATAAGTTTTGAATGTTGAATCAATATAAACAGGTGGTTAGGAGTGCCTAAACGCGTATTTGGTTTAATATTTAATAGTAAGGAATTAATAATGGGCTTGCAAACAGAATCGCGCCGGTTTGCAGGTGCTGCGCGACTGTAAACGGACGCTGCAAGGTTCGGAAATGCCGCTCAGAAAGCGCTTGTCAGCCTGTTTTATTTCTGCGCAAAGCCTGAGACCATCAGCGATTAATCTGACTGCATCCGCCCGCAAGGTAATTAAGTGAACAACTTCAGGGATGTTTGAAACTAAATAATATGTATGATATATATAAATTGTTGTGGATGAGTTGGGGAAAAGCAAGCAGTTAATTATTTGATGCTTAAACAGATGACCTGTTCTGTAAAACATGCAGGAGTTTTCTTTTTTGATTTGACACATAAGGTATGAAAAGCCTACTTTGGGGTAGAAAGTGGGAGAAAGTGGTAGTTTATCCCAAATCACTGAAAATGACATTAAAACGCAGGTTTATTAGGTTGTGGCGAGCTTCAAAGGCGAATATGAGAATGCCATTGATAACAAAGGTCGCGTGTGCTTCCCTGCCAAACTGCGTAAAGTTGTAACCCCTGAATTCCAGGATCAATATGTAATTGTAATTGCAACAGACCCTTGCCTGTATGTGTACCCCCTCGATCACTGGGAGGAAGTGCGGACGAAGCTTTCAGGGCTCAACAGCTTCAATAAAACGGCAAGTTTGCTGAAACGCAAGCTGCTGCGTAACTCTGTGGATGTAACCCTTGACAAGCAAAACCGGGTTGCCTTCAGTCCCAGACAAATGGCGCATGCGGGGCTTCAAGATAAAGCCGTGTTTATTGGCTGCGACGACCGCATCGAAATTTGGTCGCCGGAGTACCTTGAGCAGGCAGATGCTGAATTTACCGATGAAATGTTTGCGGCTTCTTTCGAGGCGCTGCTGGGTTCCGACCCACACCTAACCAATAATCATGACGACTGATACCTGGCATATTCCTGTAATGCCTGCCGAAACCCTTCAATGGCTGGTAACTGATACTGGGGGCGTGTATATCGACGCCACACTCGGTGCCGGGGGGCATGCTGCGCAGCTGCTGCGGCAGCTCGGTGAAAATGCCAGGGTTTTCGGTATTGATCAGGATGATGAAGCCCTTGCCGAAACAGCCCGTCGTATTCAGGACAGTCGTCTGCATCCGGTTAAGGGTAATTTCGGATTTGCCGCAACCCTTATTCATCCCAAATATCACGGGCAGGTGTCCGGGATTTTATTTGACTACGGGGTTTCAAGCCATCAGATTGACGCACCGCAGCGGGGGTTCACCTTTCGGGAGGACGGTCCGCTCGATATGCGCATGGGCAACCTCAGTAGCCTGACCGCCCGGGATGTGGTCAATACCTACACCTTTGAGCGGCTGCGCAACCTGCTCTGGCAGTACGGTGAAGAACGCCGCTCCTCGGCCATAGCCCGGCAGATCACGGCAAGCCGTCCGCTGGAAACGACTGCGGAACTGCGTAAATGTGTGGAATCCGTCATTAAAGGACCTCACCTGGTAAAAAGCCTCGCACGGGTTTTTCAGGCCATACGGATTGAAGTTAACCGCGAACTTGAGATGCTGCGTAGCGGACTGGAGCAAAGCCTTAAGCTGCTTCGGCCCGGCGGTCGCATTGTGACCATAGCCTATCACTCGCTGGAAGACCGGCTGGTCAAAAACTTTTTCCGCACCGGAAATTTCGACGGGAAGCAGGAAAAAGATTTCTATGGCAATATTGTGCGTCCTCTGCGACCGCTGCACAACAAACCTGTAACAGCCACAGAAGCCGAGCGGCTTGAAAACCCGCGATCGCGAAGTGCGCGCCTGCGTGCTGCCGAAAAAAATGAGGCGGAGGTACAGGCATGAGTTTGTATGCAGAGCGTTTGTCAGACGCAGCGACCACGCAGCAGGCGGAGCCCGCTGCACTACCGCAATTTGGTGAGCGTCGGCAGGAAAAAAATACCGCCCAGCCTGTACCCGGCCTTCCTGAAGCCGGGACTGATATCATGACGCCCAAAGCGCGCAAAAAAATCGCGGCTAAAGCCGGGCGCAGAAAGGAGTCTATGCTGCGCACCTATCTGTTCCTTTTTGCACTTGGCTTTGTTGCCATGATTTACATCACACATATTTTTGCGACCGAAAAGCTGCTTCAGCAGGTCAGTGCAGCCGAACAGGAGCTGGAGCGGGTACAGATGATTCACGACGCGCGGATGCTGCGCTATGAGCAGCTCACCGGGCCTTCAGCGGTTTTTGAGCGTGCCACTGAACTGGGTTTTGAACATGCCGGACCGGCTGACTATGTAATTGAAAGGGGGCGCTAAAATGAAACCGGACAAGAATGCCCTTGCAGCCCGCCTGCTCTTCGTACTTGGTGCCCTCCTGATTCTGCCTGTGGCAATCATCCTGCAAATGCTTCGCATTCAGTATGTAGAGGGAGACGGTCTCCGGGAGCTATGGAGCCGTCAGACCGAAGATGCCATCCCGATTCAGTCCCGCCGCGGGCAGATTCTCGACAGCAACGGGCGGGTGCTGGTAACCAATATTGCAAGTTACGCGGTGGCTGTGGACCCGCATGTACCCAACCTGGAAGAAGGGGAAATTCAGCGCGTCCTCGCAATTCTTGCACATTTTACGAACCGCAGTCAGGCTGACTACATGCGCATGGTGCGGCAGGCGCCCGCCAACAGCCGCTATATTGTGCTGGGCCGGAATTTCGACCGGGCCGTGTATGACAGCCTGAGAGCCCATCGCTTCCGAAGCCTGATCCTTGAAGAGCGATTCCGCCGGCACTACACCTACGACGACCTCGCAGCGCATGTGATGGGCTATGTGAATCACGAAGTGCGCGGCATGGATGGACTGGAAAGAGCCTATGATGAGCTCCTGCGCGGTCGTGACGGTCAGCGGATTGTGCGCCGTGACAGCCGGGGCCGGATCCGGCAGTTTGTGCGCACACCGATTCAGCAGCCGCAGCAGGGGCACAACCTCATCACAACCCTTGATGCGCAGATTCAGGCTATCGCACAGCAGGAGCTCCGCGAAGGCATTGCGCGCACCGGCGCCCGGCACGGCAGCGTCATCATCGTGGAGCCCGCTACCGGTGCTGTTATCGCTATGGCCAACTATCCGGATTTCAATCCCAACCGGCCCGGTACCGCAGGCCGTGAGACCCGCCGCAATGCCGCCATCGCTGATATGATTGAGCCGGGCTCAACCTTTAAGCTGGTAGCTGCCGTTGCGGCCTACGAGCAGGGTGTGGTGCAGCTCGATGAAGTGTTCTACACGCCGGAAAACGGTGCCCGCCGCATCTACGGACAGACCATGCGCGATCACATCCCGCTGGGAGATATCACCTTCAGGCAGGCCATCGAGCGCTCATCAAATATCGCAACGGCAGAAGCAGCCATGCGGGTGGACCGAGATCAGTTTTTCCAGTATGTGCGCAACTTCGGCTTTGGCGCACTTTCCAGCATTGATCTGCCCAACGAAGAAAGTGGCAGACTTCGCCGTCCGCTGCACTGGAGCGGGGTAACACAGCCGTGGATGTCGATAGGCTACGAAATTCAGGTCACCCCCTTACAGCTTGTGATGGCCTATGCTTCTATTGCAAACGGTGGCCGGCTCATGCGCCCGTACGTAGTGGACCACGTACAGGATGAGTCCGGCCGTGTTGTGCAGCAAAACCGCCCGACTGTAATCCGGCAGTCAGTCCGGCCCGAAACGGTTGAAGCCCTGCGCCCGGCCTTTCAGAACGTGGTGTCTGAAGACGGAACTGCGCGGCTCGCTTCCGTAGCCGGCCTGTCGATCGCCGGAAAAACCGGAACTGCCCAGAAATTCATCGATGGCCGCTATCAGCAAAGATACCGCGCTTCCTTTGTAGGCTACTTTCCCGCAGAAGCGCCGCGCTACGCCATGATTGTTCTCCTCGACGAGCCGCAGACAAGTATTTTTGGCGGCACAACCGCGGGTATTGTCTTCAGAGAAATCACCCGCCGCATCATGGGGGTTGATCCGCAGGTGCGTAACCTCGTACAGCGCACGCTCGATGAAGAAGCCGCTGCCGGACTGCGTGCGCCTCAGCTCACCGGTCTCTATGCCGGGCACGCACAGCGCAAGGCCGAAGGACTTGGCCTGAAGGTTGCCGTTTCCGGTGAAGGCACGCGCGTAGCATCACAGTATCCCGCGGCCGGTCAGGAAATGCAGGAAAACCAGCTTGTCAGGCTGCAGCTTGAGACGATTGTGCAGGGTGAGGCGGGTGAAGATCAGCTGCGTTCAACCGTACCCGATGTGCGGGGACTCAGTATGCGGGAGGCGGTTGCGGTGCTGCACGAAGCGGGCTATGACATTCAGCGCAATGGTTCCGGTACAGTTGCCGCGCAGTTCCCGGAGGCCGGTGCCGTCATGCAGCGGGGGCGTCCGGTAATCATCCGCGGTCGCGCGCCGGGCATGGAAATGCTTATCAGCGACAGGGGAGGAGGATAGCCGTATGC
The DNA here is from genome assembly GCF_003353065.1 of Cyclonatronum proteinivorum. Classification (GTDB taxonomy): domain Bacteria; phylum Bacteroidota; class Rhodothermia; order Balneolales; family Cyclonatronaceae; genus Cyclonatronum; species Cyclonatronum proteinivorum. The sequence goes on from NZ_CP027806.1 coordinate 1,345,623, forward strand.
CACAGCTTAGCTTACATACCATCAGAACCCTCTCCAAAGCTGACCGTGAAACCGGCCGGCTTCTTCCGTTTTACAACGGGGTGAGCGTAAACTCCCAAAAAGTTGTGCCGGAAGGCATTTTTGCCGCCATAGCCGGCTACAGCACGGACGGCCATCGCTTTCTTCCGCAGGCGGCGGAAGCCGGTGCTCGTCTGATGCTCACCGAGCGCGATCCCGAAGAAGTGCTTGCCGAAATCGGCCGCGACGATATCGGCGTGATGCAGGTGCCGGACATCCGTGCGGCTGTTGCACAGCTTGCGTTTGCCTACGCCGGAAATCCGCAGTACAGGCTCAAAATCGCCGGCATTACCGGCACCAACGGCAAGACAACGGTCAGCACCCTGGTCCATCAGGCCCTCACCAAACTCGGCTACAAAGCCGGGCTCATGGGTACCATTTCCGTGGCCATTGGCAGTGAAAGCACGGAAAGCCGCCTGACAACCGGTGATCCTGAGCAAATGGCAGAGGCCATGGCCGCTATGGCCGATGCGGGCTGTACGCATCTGGTGATGGAAGTTTCTTCACACGCCCTCGATCAGAAGCGCACCGACGCCATTAATTTCGATGTTGCGGCCTTTACCAATCTGAGCCATGATCATCTTGACTATCACAAAACCGAATCCGCCTATCTTCAGGCCAAGAAAAGGTTGTTTGACGGACTTTCAACCGACGCCATCGCTATCGTGAATGCGGATGACGCAAGCGCCGCCGAAATGGTGCGTGATACACAGGCTGCCGTCTGGAAGATCAGCATGGCTGAAGGCGGACTCCGCGTGTTGCGCAACGACGCCCGCGGTATCGAATTCGAAATGGACAACACCCGCATAGCTTCACCGCTGAGTGGTCATTTCAATGTGTACAACCTTGCGATGGCTTGGCTGATGTTGCGCGCCTTCGGCTGTACGGCCCAAAACGCCGCTTCCGCCCTGCAAAGCTGCAGCGGAGCCCGCGGACGGCTCGAGCGCGTGCCGCAGCCGGTGCCGGAGCAAGCCCAAGGTTCGGGACCGACCCGCGAAGCCATCACCCTACACCCGCTGCCCGAAGTATTTGTGGATTATGCGCACACGCCCGATGCGCTGCGGAACGTGCTCGAAACCCTGCGCAAGATGGCAGCACAGCGGCAGCTTACCGTCGTTTTTGGCTGTGGCGGGGATCGCGACAAAACCAAGCGGCCCGTCATGGGGCACATCGCTTCTGGTATTGCGGATGTGGTGATTGTCACTTCCGACAATCCGCGCAGCGAAGATCCGGATCAGATCATGCGGGATATCCTTGCCGGTGTGAGCGGAGGCAGCGCTGAAACGCACACCGAAACGGATCGTCGCGCCGCAATCGCGCAGGCCATTTCGCAGGCACAGCCCGATGGCCTCGTACTGATTGCCGGCAAGGGCCACGAAACCTATCAGGAAATCAGGGGTATTCGCTACCCGATGGATGATGTCGCGCTTGCTGCGGCAGCCCTGCAAAAACGTGCTGAAACCGCGCGCGCTACGTCTTCACAAGAACAACCCGCTAGCCGAAAGGAGGCTTAAGATGCTGTATTTGCTGCTTGATTACCTCCGTCAGGAGTTTGGGGTGCCCGGTTTTGGGGCGTTCGGATTTATCACGGTACGTGCCGCCATGGCGGCGGGCATGGCGCTGATTATCAGCATCATTTTTGGTAAGCGCATCATCCGTCTGCTGCAGCGGCTGCAGCTTGGGGAAACCATTCGCGAAGACATTGGTCTTGACAGCCATAAGTCCAAGGCCGGTACCCCGAGCATGGGCGGGCTCATCATCATCCTTGCAGTTGTGGTGCCCAGCCTGCTGTGGATGAACCCGACGAGTATTTACAAGTGGTTGATTTTATTTGTAGTTATTGGTCTTGGTGCTGTTGGCTTTCTGGATGACTACATCAAAATCATCCGGAATCAAAAGGAAGGGCTGCTGGCCCGTTTCAAGCTGATCGGGCAGATTTCCATCGGGCTCATTCTCGGGGCCTTCCTCTATTTCTGGCCCGCTTTCAGCGATTACAACACGATCACGACCGTCCCTTTTCTGAAAGATGTAAACCTGAACTACGCTTTTCTGGGCGATGAACTGGGGTGGCTGATTTACATCCCGGTTGTGGTTTTCATCGTGACCGCGCTGAGCAATGCGGTAAATCTCACGGACGGACTCGACGGTCTTGCTGCCGGTACGACGGCCATCGCGGGCATGGCGCTGGGCGTGCTGGCCTATGTGTCGGGCCGGGTAGATTACTCCGGTTACCTTGACCTGCTTTTCCTGCCCGGTGTGGGCGAGCTGGCCATCTTCTGTGCCGCACTGGTCGGGGCCTGCTTTGGCTTTCTGTGGTACAACACCTATCCGGCGCAGGTTTTTATGGGGGATACGGGTTCCCTTGCGCTTGGCGGTACCATCGGGGCAATCGCGCTAATGGTGCATAAAGAGCTGCTGCTGCCGGTGTTGTGCGGGGTCTTTTTGATGGAAACCGTCTCCGTGATCATACAGACGACATATTTCAAATACACCAAAAAACGCTATGGCGAAGGGCGCCGGGTTTTTCTTATGGCGCCGGTGCATCATCATTTTGAGAAGCAGGGCTGGCAGGAGCCAAAAATTGTAGTCCGCTTCTGGATTATTGCCATCATGCTGGCTGTCTTCACCATTATAACACTCAAGTTGCGATGAAAGAAATCAGCGGAAAATCAATTGTGATTGTGGGAGGTGCCCGCAGCGGTGTGGCTGCCTCCGTACTGCTCAAAGGCATGGGGGCAAAGGTGTTTGTGACCGATGCGGGTATGCTTTCAGAGCAATCGCGTCAGACGCTTATCGCGCAGCAGATTCCCTTTGAGGAGGGCGGGCATTCGGAGCGCGCCAAAGATGCGGAATTTGTGGTTGTTAGCCCCGGTGTGCCGGATGAAGCGCCGCTGATTCGGCATTTTTCCTACACTGGCATTCCGGTGTACAGCGAAATGGAAGTCGCCTGCTGGTTCAACAAGAGTCCGCTGACCGCAGTAACCGGCAGCAACGGGAAAACCACCACGACAAGCTGGCTGCGGCATCTGTGGGAAACGGCCTCAAAACAGGCTCTGATTGCGGGAAACATCGGCGTACCCGTGTCAGATCTCGTGCTCGATACCGCTCCGGACAAAGATCTGATTCTGGAGGTGAGCAGTTTTCAGCTCGATAACATCAAAACCTTCAGGCCGCGGGTGAGCGTGATTCTGAACATCACGCCGGATCACCTGAACCGGTATCAGAACAAGTTCAAGTACTACGTGGCCTCAAAAATGAAGATTATCCGCAACCAGGGCGAGACGGATTTTCTGATTTACAACTATGATGATCCCGTGCTTAAAGAGCAGATCGGAGGCATAGGGGTGAAGCCGAAAGGTCCTGCGCGCATTCCGTTTTCCCTTGCAGAGGAGCTTGAAACCGGCGCCTTCATTCGCGATGAGCACATTGTGGTGCGCCTCGACGGCAGCGAAGAAGTGCTGATGCACAAAGATGAGGTGAGCCTGAAAGGTCCGCATAACCTTGCCAACAGCCTTGCAGTGGTTTTAGCGGGTCGTCTCAACGGTGTTGAAAGCAGTCACATCCGGGAAAGCTTGCGAACCTTTGAGGGGGTCGAGCACCGCCTGGAGCAGGTACGTATTCTCCGCGGCGTACGCTACATCAACGACAGTAAAGCGACCAATGTGAACGCGGTTTGGTACGCCCTTCGCGGCATTACTGCGCCCGTTGTGCTGATTCTCGGTGGTCAGGACAAGGGAAACAATTACCGCGAACTGACCGACCAAATCCGGAAAAAAGTGCACAGCCTGATTGCAATCGGGGAGGCAAAGGCCGCTATCCGGGAGCAGATCTCGCGGGAAGCGCTCTATTATTTTGAAGCGGAAACCATGGCACAGGCCGTGCAGCAGGCAAGCAAACAGGCCCGAAAAGGGGAGGTCGTGCTGCTGAGTCCCGCCTGCGCTTCTTTTGATATGTTTGAAAATTACGAGCACCGCGGGCGCGCTTTCAAAGAAGCCGTCATGGACCTGCCGGATTAACCTCAACCTTTTGGAAGGCCTCAGAAGCCATCACCCGAAAAGAAAAACACAGTACAAAAAGCCACATTAGTAATGAATACCGTATCCCTAAATAGCGTGTCACATGCTGCCGAACAGGCGGATGGGCGTAAGCCTGCCGACGGCGTATTGCTGTTCTGCGTGATCGCGCTGATGGTGTTTGGATGCCTCGCCGTGTATTCATCTGTCGCGTATTTTGCTGAAAACAAGGGCGATACCGCAGCGGGCTTTCTCTTTAAACACGGCTACAAACTGGTGCTGGCTTTTATTGCGATGTTTGTGGCGGCCAAAATTAACTATTACTATGTCGCTGCCTTCAGCAAAGCGGTTCTGATTTTAAGCTGGCTGCTGCTGCTGTGGGTCAATTTTTACGGAGGGGATGTTCACGGTGCCCGCCGGTCCCTTACCGTTGCCGGTTTTGCTTTTCAGCCTTCATCGGTTGCCATGCTTGCACTGCTGATGTACCTGTGCCGGATGATGGCCGAAAAACGCAGCTATATCGAAGATTTCTGGCGCTCGTTCGTGCCCGCGCTGACGTGGATTGGGGTCACGGCCCTGCTGGTCGGCCTGCAGGATTTTTCGAGTGCGGCCCTGATTCTCGGACTCAGTTTTATGATGATGTTTGTGGGAAGGATGAGCCTGAAACATCTCGGGCTGCTGTTGCTGCTGGGCGGTGTGCTGGGCGGCATACTCGTTTCCCAAACGCTTGAGCGGCAGTCGCGCCTCACCAACTATGTGGGGCATGTGCTTACGATTCAAAGTCAGGTGCTGGTCGGAAGCGATGCGGGCTATCAGGCGCAGCAGGCACATATCGCGATTGCGCAGGGTGGTTTGCTGGGCGTTGGCGCCGGCAAATCAACGCAGCGGAACTTCCTGCCCGCCCCGTACAACGATTATATTTACGCCATCATAGCGGAAGAGTATGGCCTGATTGGCGCCCTGATTCTGCTTTTTATTTACGTGGTGATTTTGCTGAGGGGAATCATTTTTGTGGCTAACAGGGCCCGCGATGAGCTGGGAACCTACATGGCGATGGCCTGCACGCTTGCGATTGTGGTCTATGGGTTTGTGAATGCCGCGGTGGCGACCGGCCTGTTTCCGGTTACCGGACTCCCCATGCCGTTTATCAGCTATGGGGGCACAAGTATGCTTACCGCCGGATTCATGATGGGCGTCCTTATGAACATTTCCAAACACCCGCAGGAGGAGCCAGAAGATGCCTAAGCCAAAGTGGACTTTTTTGCTTTCCGGCGGCGGTACCGGCGGACACGTGTACCCGGCCATCGCCCTTGCGGATGCCATCCGTGAGCGAATGCCGGATACGGTCATTCGTTTTGCAGGTGCACCGGACCGTATCGAATGGAAGGCTGTTCCGAAAGCAGGTTACGAAATCTCGCCTGTATGGATCAGCGGCCTGCAGCGCCGGTTCACCCTTTCCAACCTGCTGGTACCGGTGAAGCTGCTGGTAAGCCTGTTTCAAAGTTTGCTGATCATTCGCAGGCTGCGGCCGCATGCGGTTATCTGCACCGGCGGCTATGTTTCAGGTCCGGTGGGCTTCATGGCGGCCGTGCTGGGCGTGCCCCTGTTCCTGCAGGAGCAGAACGGATATCCGGGCGTAACGACCCGCCTGCTCGCCCGCTTTGCGCGCAAGATTTATCTCGGCTTCGACGGGGCGGATGAATGGTTGCGTCAGCACAAAGGCAAGCTGTTTCTCTCCGGCAACCCGACCCGGAAAGAAATTGTGGTCTCCATCGAAGCGGAGCCGGATGCCATGCCGTACGGGATGGATCCGGAGAAACGCACGCTGCTCGTGCTGGGCGGCAGCGGGGGCGCAAAAGCGATCAATGATTCTGTTTGGGCGCAGCTTGAGCGGATTCACGATAAAATGGGCGTGCAGATTCTGTGGCAGTGCGGCCCTGCCTACTATGATAAACTCAGCGCACAGCTTGATAAGGAGCGCTGGCCCCATGTACACCTGACCGCCTTCATCGACGACATGGCTGCGGCCTACAAAGCCGCCGATGTCGTTTTTGCACGCGCAGGGGCCGGTACCTGCACCGAACTTCTGATTGCCGCCAAACCCTCCATCCTTATGCCCTCGCCTCATGTAGCGGGCAACCATCAGTTTCACAATGCCGCTGATATGGTCGGCTTGGGGGTTTCCATCATGCTGGAAGATGATGAAGGCCCCATCGTGCTGGCTGATTTTCTCAGCGATATTTTTACTGAAAAAGGAAGGATGGAAGCCATGATTGCCGCCGCGAAGAAAGCGGCAAAGCCTAAGGCAGCGCTCAACATTGCCACGGATATTCTCAACACCACCTTTACCCTTCACCCAACGACAGGCGGAAACGCATGACCCTGACCCCTCCTCATACAGACCCGGCAGCAAAGCCCGCATTTATGCAGCAGCCCATATTCGGCAACACCCGCCATATCCACATGGTAGGCATTGGCGGCATTGGGATGAGCGGTATGGCCGAAATTCTGATCCGCAGAGGCTACAAGGTGAGCGGGTCTGACGGCGCGCAGTCAGAGACGACCGAGCGTCTCGAGCGGATCGGAGCGAAGGTTTTTATCGGGCATGAGGCGGGCAATATTGCCGGTGCTGATGTGGTCGTCTATACAAGTGCGGTGCGGGCAACCGAGAATGTGGAGACGCGGGCCGCGCTCGAGCAGCGTATCCCAACAATCAAGCGCGCCGAGATGCTGGCCGAGCTGATGCGCATGAAATTCGGAATCGGCATTGCCGGTACGCACGGCAAAACGACGACGACTACCATGGCCGGTCAGGTCGTGCAGCGGGGCGGATTTGACCCTACCATTATTGTGGGCGGGCGGGTGCACAGCTTTGATAAAACCAATGCCGTTGTAGGCGGTGGCGACATCATTATAGTGGAGGCGGATGAGTACGACCGCACCTTCCTGAAGCTCTCCCCATCCATGGCCGTCATCACCAACATTGAAGCCGAGCACCTTGATATTTATGAAGATGTGGATGACATCAAGCAGGCTTTCCTGGAATTCGCAAATAAGGTACCGTTTTACGGCTCTGTCATTCTGTGTCTTGATGATGAGGAAGTCCGCAGCATTTTACCCGGTATCGAGCGGAAAACGCTGACCTACGGCTTCACCCCGCAGGCACGGCTCAGGCCTTCGAAAGTAGAGACCGCCGGACTTTCAACCCATTTTGATGTGAAGCTCGATGGCGAAACACTGGGGCGGATTCGCATTCAGGCACCCGGTGCACACAACGTGCAGAATGCCCTTGCAGCGGTAGGCGTAGGTCTGGAGCTCAACATGAAATTTGAGCATATTGCCGCCGGTCTTGAGTCCTACACGGGCGTATTCCGCCGCTTTCAGCCCAAGTACGAGGGCAAAGAGGTGCTGGTGATTGACGACTATGCCCATCACCCTACAGAAGTGCGGGCAACGCTGGCCGCCGCGCGCAAAGGCTGGCCTGATCGCCGCATTGTGGCTGTCTTTCAGCCGCACCTGTACAGCCGCACCCGCGATATGTGTCAGGAGTTCGGCTCTTCTTTCTTTGATGCGGATGTGATGGTGGTTACCGACATCTACCCTGCGCGGGAACAGCCGATTGAGGGCGTTAGCGGGCAGATGGTAGCTGATGTGGCGTCCCGCTACGGACACCGCGACGTGCATTTTGTGGCCGACAAGCATGAACTGCCGGTCGCCCTGCATAGCATGGTGAAAGCCGGTGATCTGGTCATTACCATGGGCGCCGGTGACATTTACAAATACGGCGAACAGTTTGTGCAGGAGCTTAAACGCAATCCCAAAAACGGGGAGGGGCAGGATGAGCAAGGCTGATTTCCATACACAGTCAGGCAAAGGGCCGGCGCAAACCCGTAAAGGGAAAGCAACCGGGCAAAGCACGGGACTGCGCAGCATGCTGTCGGGCTGGCTGTATCCGATCATTTTAATTGCGCTCATCACGGCTTCGGTTGCGGCTTCATGGCAGCTGCAGGACCGAAGCGTGGTGCAGCATTTCGAAATCCAAAGCGCCGGATTTACGCCCGAAGCCCAGATTCTGGCGGTCAGCGGCCTGGAGACGGGCATGGCCGCCGCGGAAGTGCGCCCGCTTGAGGTGCAGGCCCGGATTGACAGCCTGCCCTGGATTGCGGAAAGCAGCGTACGCCTCGTACCCGGCGGACGCGTCCTCATCGGGTTCACCGAGCGTGAGCCTGTGGCCCTGCTCATTGAGGGCAGCCGGCTGATGCTTACCGATGCCGCAGGCGTGGCGCTCGATATTCCGGAAGGCTTCGCGCCTGACCTGCCGCTTCTGTACGGTTTCCGGCTTCCGGCACACGGCGAACGCCTGCCAGAAGCGCAGTTCGCGCCCCTGGGGTCTTTTCTGGCGGCGCTTCAGCAGTCTGCTTTAGCCGGGCTGCTGATCAGTGAAGTAGGCTTTCATCCTGAAGAAGGCGTTATCGCGCTGAGCCGGGAAAATGCAGTCAGGCTTGTATTCGGAACAGAATCCTTTGCGCAGAAAATCGACCGCTGGGAAGCTTTTTACCGGCAGGTAGCTCCGGTGAAGGGGATGGCTGCATTCACGCGGCTGGATTTCCGCTTTGAAAATCAGATCGTAGCCCTGCACTCCTGAATCCGCTTTTTATATCACAAATAGCATTAAAAATTCACCTCATCCCTCATCTTAAGCATAAGCAACACCTTACAACATGAAATTTGAGCAAATGGAAGAACAAATTGTGGTTGGCCTGGATATCGGCACAACAAAAGTGTGCGCGATAATTGCCTCAATGAATGAGGACCGGACCATCAACATCCTTGGTGTGGGCAAAGCACCCAGTGAGGGGCTGAACCGGGGTGTTGTGGTCAATATTGACAAAACGGTAAACGCGATCCGCTCTGCGATTGAAAAAGCCGAGCTTGCCTCCGGCATTAAAGTGAAAGCCGTAAATGTGGGCATTGCCGGAGATCACATCAGCAGCATGCGCAGCCGGGGTGCAGTGACGAACATCAATCAGGATTCGGAGATTACGGCCAAGGATGTGGAGCGCCTGCTCATTGACTGTCAGCAGGTTGCCCTGCCAGCGGGTCAGCAGATCATTCACGTGATACCGCAGGAATACGTGGTGGACGGGCAGGACGGCATCACCGACCCGATCGGGATGTGCGGCATCCGGCTGGAGGCGAATGTGCACATCATTACAGGCATGGTATCGGCCATCAAGAACATGTACCGCTGCGTGGAAAAAGCCGGATACAAGGTTCAGGATATGATTCTTGAACCCCTCGCCTCATCCTACGCGGTGCTTGAAAAAGATGAGAAGGAAGCCGGTGTGGTGCTTGTGGATATTGGCGGCGGCACGACTGATATCGCCATTTTCAAAGGCAACACCATCCGGCATACGGCGGTCTGTGCGATTGCCGGACAAAAGGTGACCGACGACATCAAGGACGGTCTGAGCATACTCGAAGATCAGGCGCACCGACTGAAGCATCAGCACGGACATGCCTGGGCGGATCTGATCGAAGAAGAGGAAGTGATTCCCGTGCCGGGCATAGCCGGGCGACCGCCCAAAGAAGTGCGGAAGACCATTCTCGCAAATATCATACAGCCGCGGCTTGAAGAAATCCTGGAGATTGTGGGCATCGAAATCAAGCGCAGCGGGCTGGGCAATCAGTTGAGCGCAGGCGTAGTGCTTACCGGCGGCGGATCGATGATTAATGGCATGGTGCCGCTTGCCGCCGAGTATCTTGGGCTTGATACCAAACTCGGCACGCCCCGCGGCCTCACCGGCGGACTTATAGAAGAAGTAAACAGCCCCATACACAGTACAGGTGTAGGGCTGGTGATGCACGCTTTTGAAAGTGTACAGAATGCCTACTTGGCACAAATGAACCCGATGTCGGCCGCACAGCCGCACGGGGCAGGCGTAACTCCGGCTACGGAGCCGGTGCGGCAAAACGACCGCGCCGGGGAATCAACCGAAACACATGAAAACAGCAGCTCGCCAAAAAACGATACAACTGAGCAGGAAGACGGGGAAAATCCTTTACAGACCGGCGGAAAACAAACGGCTGAAAGTCTGATGCAAAAAATTACGAAGCAGATGAAAATCTGGTTCAGAGAGTTTTAGTTAAACAAACCGAGAAACCAACAGGGAACAGTTATGGAAACAAATCAAAACGACAACACAGGTTCAAGATTCGTGTTTGACAGCGAAAGTGTAGATAACGCGAGAATAAAAGTCATTGGCGTAGGCGGCGGCGGGGGCAATGCCATCAACACCATGATCAAGAACGGTCTCAACAATGTGGAGTACATTGCGCTGAACACCGATAGTCAGGCCCTGAAAAAAAGTAAGGCCGATACCGTAATTCAGGTAGGTACAAGCCTGACAAATGGCCTTGGAGCCGGTGCGCGTCCGGAAGTTGGGCGCGAAGCCGTAGAAGAAAACCGCCACGAAATTGAAGACGCTATTGAGGGCAGTGATATGATTTTTGTGACTGCCGGCATGGGGGGCGGCACAGGAACCGGAGGCGCTCCTGTTGTGGCCGGTATTGCCAAACGCAAGGGTATTCTCACCGTTGGCGTGGTTACGACACCCTTCGATTTCGAGGGCAAACCCCGCATGAAATACGCACTGGAAGGTATCAAAGAACTCAAGAAAAACTGCGATACCCTCATTGTGATTCCGAACGAACGTCTTTTTGAAGTGAGCGAGGAAAATACCACGCTGATGGAAGCCTTCAAGATGGCCGATGACGTGCTGCTGAATGCCACACGCGGTATCACCGACCTCATTCTGATGCCCGGGGTGGTGAACGTGGATTTTGCCGATGTGCGCACAACCATGCTCGACGGCGGCGCGGCTATCATGGGTTCGGCCTGTGCCTCCGGGCAGGACCGCGCTGAAATTGCAACCCGAAAGGCGATCAACTCGCCCCTGCTCGACGGTCTCAGCATCCGGGGCTCGCGCAATGTGCTGCTCAACATTTCCTCAAGCAGTCAGCTGATGATGAACGAGATCAAGCTTGCGACCAAAATCATTCAGGATGAAGTGGGTGAGGATGCGGAAATGATCTGGGGTACGGTGCTTGATGAGGAGTATGGCGAGGAGCTGCGGGTTACCGTTATTGCAACCGGTTTTGATCTGGGTGGCAGCGATGCGAAGAAAACGCTTGTACAGCCCAAGAAACCGGGAGGAGGGTTTACGCCTCCAAATGCCGGCGCACAGGAAACTGCAAAAGCGAAGCTTCCGCCCCTTCCCGGTGCGGCACCGCGCGTGCCAAACCCGAAACTCTCTACGGTGAATACCCGCAAGAGTGCCCCGCCCCGTTTCAAGACGCAGGAAGACGGTAACCCTGACGACAAGTTCTACAAGGGTGAGGAAAACCTCAAAAATCTGGATAAGCCGGCCTTTACACGTCGTGAGCGGGTGCTGCGTAAAGGGAATGATCAGAACATTTCCCGGGAAGACGATCAGGAAGGCGGTGGTTCTTCGCAATCACGCTTCAAAATCAGAAAAGCCAGCGGCGGCGGGAATCAGCCTCCGTTTCTGGAAAATCTGATGGACTAATAACATTCCACCTTTGCAGGGGTTCCACAGAAAGGTCACACGGCCTGCTGTGGAATCCCTGTTTTTTTTTGGGGATGGATAAAGAAGGGGTGGCATGCTTTAGTAGCCGCGACTCCGGCTGCGGGTTTGTGCTGTTTTTGCAGCGCTGACCGGGATGGCGTGTTCAGGAAAGAGGATGCTGCACGGTTTGAAATGCCTGGTGTGCTCCCAAAAAGCAAGGGACTCATCTTTGATTTGGGGTGCCTGTAAAACCACGAAAGACCGTGATGTTCACGGAGTTTCCCCCAAATAAAAAAAACCTTGGAATGGCGATACATTCTGGTTTCGGGGAAAGGTGATGTCTGGCAAACGCGATCCAATCGGGTCGCGTATCAGAGGCGGTCTTTGGCGAGATGCGCGAACAGCTGTGCCCAGTACATGACGATGCTGCCGAGCCAGATGCCGGCGAGTACATCAGCCGGAAAGTGCTCCCCAAGAAAAAGCCTGCTGCTAAGGATGAGCAGGGTGAGGGTGAGGGCAAGCAGCCGGTAGGCGGTTTCATGGCGCAGCTGAAAAACGGCGATGCACATGGCGGTAACGGCCGTTGCGTGTCCGGAAGGCAGGGAGTGAAAGCTGCGACCGGTCTGGAAGCCGAAGAAGCCGGTATACCCTTCCCCAAACCATATTTCGGGACGTGCTCGGCCCAATGAAAACTTCAGAAGGGTGGTGAAAATCAGGCTGACCAGCACTGCGGATAAAAGAATGACCGTCCGGTCGGTTTCAATCCTTTTCTTGTTGCGCCGCAGCGTCATAATTTGCAGTCCAATGATCCCTGCTGTGGCAATGAAGATGGTGTAGGGGTTGATGTAGAGCGCCAATATGCGCAGGCCTTCGTGCCAAAGCGTGTATTCCATCTGACTGAAATAGGTGACTACCGCAATATCCACGTACTGAATAAGCGCAACGCTTGCAAAAAGAAACGCAAGTGTGGCAATGGTGCTGTTACGCGCAACGACAAGGGCCGGGTTTTGATGGCGGGAAGGGGGAGGCAAAACGGGATTCAGATGTTGGGTTTGGTGTTTCATTGACTGACGGATGGTGTTGTGATGTCAGGCAACGAAACTTAGTAATTTAATGGCTTAATCCATTTTGAACAACTCTAAACCCGAACAGCGCCAAAGTGGCCTGCAAGCACTAAGCAATTGATCAATATTGATGTCGTCTGAAGGGAAGTGGGATAAAAAATCTCTGCATCGGACGTACTTTCTATAATGAAAGTTTGAAATTCATGCACTGGGGTTTCGGTGATGAAGTGATCAATTGGCGTTGTGAAATCAACACGTTTTGCGGTTGCCTCATGTTCTGAGTTAGCTATGTTGCAGGAGGTAAGCAGAGAAGCTGTGATTAAGAAGGATAGTACTGTATATCGCATGAGAATTTCATTTGTGTTTCATTGGTTTTGTTTTGTGCTAAATAACGGTCTTGCGTTTCTGCTGCCGAGCTCAAAGCGCCGGTGTTTAGCAAACGATCTGAACCGGTCAGCAGGAAACGCTTGTTATGTACAATGACGCAAGGGATTAATTAATTTTATACCCTATTAATAGGCGAAAGTGGTTTTGTCTAAAACTCATATTTTGAGCTGCTTGACTGTTATTTTGTAAGTCTGTCAATCCAAACCAACCTTCTGCTCCAATTGAAAATTTTTCATTTAATATATACTCACCTCTGAGCCCCGCGTCTATTGAAGAGTTGGCAAAAAAAGCATCATAATTTCGCCAGTCCCAATCTGCAGTTGCAGAAATGAAGTAGTCATAACGATCTGAGATGGTCAAATGATGATTATACTTTGCACCCAAACCAAAGCGAAAATCCGCAATAGGGTAAAGACCAAACAGGCCAAATTCTAAAGCTTGTATTTTTACCTGACTGCTAAATTTAACATCACCTGCCGGATAGTCACCGGAATCTTTCCCGCCAAATTGATTATAGCCTGCAAATGAGTGGATTGCAAAACCAGTTGAAGTATTTAATTCAAGATATATTCTGGCAGAAGGCATAACAGAAAAGGCGGTTCTATCATGCATTGCAGGTGAATCTGCTTGCATAAATAGTTGATTGTGACCACCCCCAAGTTCAATTCCAAAATTCAGAAGTGTACTCGACGCATTCTGACCAAAAGATGACAATGGTAGAATCAAAAAAAGAATCCCAATGATAACGGTGTGATTTGTTTTTTTTGTCATGGCACTTAGGTTTTTTATTGTACATAACGGCTTGGCGTTTGTGCTGCGGGGCGACCAAGACTGAGTTTAAGCAACCAGCGCTCAGCCGTCAGCACGAAACGCTTGTTATAGGTAATAGCTTATGAGATTTCAATAAAATCCCATCTCATCTTAAATTTAGACCAGCTTTTTTCCCAACAAGTATCAACATATGCTTCTATCTGTATCATTTGTATGGAAAAGCCACAATAATCATTTAAGTATCTAACAGTCTTTTTCAATTGTGTTTTAAAGTCCTCATCAATAAGAAGTCCTGATTTTGGTAGCAATCTTATTTCTTTGTTTGTTAAATTATTAACTTTTATAAAATTACTATATTTCCGTTTTAGTATGTTTCTTGTTGTATCATTGACAATCTTAGCAAGATATTTATCATTATGAATATTTAAGTAGTCTATATTGATATCTTGATAGAATAAATCAGATATATATCTCAATAATTGTCCATGAGAATCATGGGAATTCCCACCAATCTTCAACTCACATGGTAAAACTGCTCCATCTTCCCTTAAATATAAAAAATCAATTCTTTGATCTTCGTCACCACCTTTGAATTCAGCCCCAACCAATGTATATCCCTGAGCAGGAAAGTTATTCCAAATATCACTTTTCTGAATTATTTTCGCTAGATCTTTTACTTCTTTATAACCTAAATCTTCTTTTAAATTGATTCGATTATTTAAAGGAGTCTCGTATTCAATCCATTCATCTGGATTTGGTGGCTGAATACCAAAGGCTCCGTCTTCGTTAAAATATAGTTTCATATTTGAAGTGGCTTAGGTTCATTGGAATTTGTGTTTGATTTATTTAGCATGAATGTTAATTATTGAGCAAAAGGTTAATGAATTAAGATTGATGTAATATCAACAATGGAAGAATATCTGAGAAGTTTATTATAAATCTCAATTAATTCTTATCAAGAATCAAAGAGTTCTTTTCCTTCAAATAATATTTCGGTAGTAAATAAATAAATGCTAAAGGGGTAAACCTATAACGACCCAGCGTTTAATGGGCTTGGCCTTTAAAGCAAATAATGTGAGAAATTTATAAATAGGGTGCAAGCGCCGAACGCGAAATCATGCCTTGCGTGGCCAAGTCCCATTGAAACGCTTGTTATGGCTCATGTGCTAAAGCCCTAATATTTTTTGCTTCTTTGATTTGAATTCTTCCTCAGATATTACGCCTCTTTCTTTGAGATTGGCAAGCTTTTCCAAATATTCCAGATCAGTAATTTTATAATCATGAGTTAAACTTTGTTCATTCTCTCTGTTTGGTTTATTTTTTGAGAACGATGGTTTTATAAATTCACGATTCGTTATCCGCTCACTTTTCTTTGGATCTTCTCCAAATTCATTTTTTCCAGGGTAACTATCTTTGATAAGCATGAAAATATAAAAGAATAGATTTACTATCGGCACTAACAACAAGAAAACAAATACCCCTTCGAGATTCATGTCATGTAATCTTTTCACCCCCTGAATCATGCTTACTATTCCCAAACCTATAATGATTAGAAGAAAAAATATGATTATACCAGGGTATTGGTAAAGACCAGTATCTGATGGAAATGCAAAGAAAAGATTAGGTATTGCTAGTAGTAGGCTACGAATAAAATATGTACTTCTTCTAATTCGCCCATCGGTTGAAAAAAAATCATCTTCAACTATATGTAGATTGTTTCCCTTTTCTATGATATTTAGGCTACCTGAATAACTTTTAGAGAGAAAATTGTGGTTGCATGTCACGCATCTTGGATAAGCTTTATGCATTACCTCTCCACATTTGGGACACTCTTTTAAACCTTTTGCCATATAAGGTATTATTTTTTAGTTAGAGCCATAACTACTTATTGAGCGACGGTCAATATACTCCCACTAGTCGTATAAGTAAAGAATTATCTACTTATGCGACGCCCGGGTACGCATTAAGTACTTCAATTGTCACTTAATGATTATCCAGATCAACCAATTCTCTGAGTTGTATAAGGAAATACTTATACGATTTCAATCAATAAGTGCACGCTGCGAACCGGAGCAGAAGGTAATCGTTCTGACAGGGCAAGTATCATCGTTTTATTTGCCAAAAATTGTCATCACCGGCTCAATCGGTGCATATCGCTTCCTCCACCTCCCAAACCGCACCCAAACACCATTTCCCCCAAGCCTACCGTGAAATCCGGTTATGCCATGTGCATTTTTCATGGTAGATATTAAAAAGTACCGTGAAAATCGATTATGCCATGCGCGGATTTCACGGTAGGCTTGTAGGGTTTACCGTGAAAATCGATTATATTGTGAGCGATTTTCACGGTTAGCGACCTTTCCGGTAAGCTTCAACATTCAGGACGGAACCACAAATGGATATATCTTTATACACCCGCACCAAACAGGCCAAGCTCGAGGATCTGATGATTGATTACCCCGCGGTCGCAATTGTTGGGGCACGTCAGGTTGGTAAGACAACATTGGCGAGACAAATTGCGGCTTCACGGCAAAAAGAAGCACTCTATCTTGATATGGAGTCACCCCGGGATGTTTCCAAACTTCAGGAAGCAGAGCTCTTTTTTGAGCTGCATGCGGATAAGCTGATCATTATCGATGAAATTCAGCATAAACCGGAGCTTTTTGGCGTACTTCGGTCCGTGATTGACAGCGATCAGCGAGGGGGTAGATTTCTGATTTTAGGTTCAGCATCTCCGGTGCTGATTCGAAAAACGATGGAGTCACTGGCGGGCCGCATATCTTATCAGGAGCTGCATCCTTTAAGCTTTATTGAGGTTGGCGGGCAGGATTTACTCAAGAAGCTGTGGTTTCGGGGAGGTTTCCCCAAGTCTTTTCTTGCCCGAAATGATGATGTTGCTATGCAATGGCACAGGGATTTTCTGATTACGTTTGTAGAGCGCGATTTGTCCGTTTTGGGTCTCAACACGGACTACACCAAACTCCGTGAGTTTCTCATTCTTCTTGCGCAGCAACAGGGTTCACACCTAAATCAGGAAACGCTCGGGCGCTCGCTCGGTGTGAGCCGCTCAACCATTAACCGCTACATTCACTACCTGACGCACGCGTACATTATTCGTTTGCTGCGGCCCTGGTCCACCAATGTTGGTAAGCGCATGGTGAAAGCACCGAAGGTGTACATCCGGGATAGCGGTTATTTTCACTCCCTGCTCGATATTGACAGTTATGATGACCTTCAGGTGAATATCGCGGTTGGAGGCTCGTGGGAAGGCTTTGTGGTAGAGCAGACGATGGCGGTGCTGCCGACAAGCTGCAAGCTTTATTTTTCACGAACCCATCACGGGGCAGAGGCAGATTTAGTGCTGGTAAAACATGGTAAGCCGATTGCCTGTGCCGATGCCAAGCGGAGTCAGGCCCCGAAACTGGAGAAGGGGTTTCTCAATGTGATTGAGGACAACGATACCTCCCGAAACTTCATGATTATTCCCGCTGATGAAGACTATCCGGTACACCGGAAGGTTCAGGTAACCGGACTTCAGCAATGGCTGGATTTTGTGCAGGCGCAGGAGTGAGATGAGAAACGCTCGCCCCCCCCAAAACCCCACCCAAACACCCTTTTCCCCAAACCAACCGTGAAATCCGGTTATGTCGTGTGCGATTTTCACGGTAGATTTTAAAAAGTACCGTGAAAATCGATTATATCATGCGCGGATTTCACGGTAGAACGGTCGGGCTGATTTTGGTCGCCTGGTATTTGAGATGCATGCTATCCTTGATTTGTGCGTGCCGATGCAAGCGGTCGCATTTCCGCGGTACTTTGAGATTCGCGCAAATCTGTTTCAATCCTGCAATTCGGTTATCGAGCAGAAGCAGGGAGGAGGTCTCAGATTCTGTCGCGGGTCATGAGTTTGCCGAGTTGGGGTGGGGTGAAGGCTTCGATTTTTTTGAGGAGGGCTTCGGGCTCGGTGTCGTGGATGAAGATGTGCCGGTGGGCTTCGCGGATGAAGCCTTTTTGGAACATGGTTTCGGCGAGCAGCAGCAGCGGGTCGTAGAAGCCGCCGGTGTTGAGCAGGCCAATGGGTTTCTGATGGAGGCCGAGCTGCGCCCAGGTGAGCATTTCGAAGAGTTCTTCCATGGTGCCGAAACCGCCGGGCAGGGCGAGGATGACGTCGGCGCGCTCGTACATCATCAGCTTGCGTTCGTGCATGGTTTCGACCATAATCAGCTCGGTGAGGCCGTGATGCGCGACTTCGCGGGCTTCCAGGAATTGGGGCAGGATGCCGGTCACCGTGCCGCCGGCTGCAAGGGCACCATCGGCGACCGCGCCCATGACCCCGACTTTGGCCCCGCCGTACACGATGCCCATGCCGCGCGAAGCGATGAGGCGTCCGGTTTGAGCGGCCTGTTCGCAGTATTCGGCTTGATTGCCGGGGGAAGATCCGCAGTAAACAGCGATGGTAGAAATAGGGTGAGGTTGCATGGGATGTAAGTCAGGTTAAGGGTTGGGCTGCATAATAGGTGGTTTGATCGCAAAATGCACCGCTTAGGATTCGATTCTTTTGGAGAGGGGGGACAGACCGCGGACCGCTGACCGCAGGGGTGCCGTTAAGGTATCTTTCCCTGTTGCGCGGAAATTTTACCTTGGTTCATTAGATCAAGTAGTTCGGTATTGGTACAAAACCCAAAAAGCAAGGGATTAATCTCCGGTTTGGGGGCTTTTGATCTTTCAGGGAGCCCCTGATGTTCACGGAGTTTTCCCTAAAAAAACAGAGCTATTTTCAGCTTGTGGCTGGTAGCAGGGGGAAATGGCGGGGTAAGCGGTTTCCGGTGGGGGTCTTGCTGAGCGTGTGATAGGGGCGGGTAAGGCGGATTTGAAAAGTGGTGAAAGGCGGCGGCTTCATTTTATTGTGAGCCGCTTTTTTTATAGCTTACAGAATTATAACCATACTGTTCACCAATTGGGAAGCTTCATGATTTGGGGAGATTATTCGCTGGAAGACGGGGTGCGTAAGTCTGTGTGTCTCGATGATTTACTGAATATTCACCTGAAGGGGAACGGGTCGGAGCTTTGGCTGGCCTATGACCGGAACCGTGAGCTGCCGCCGGATATTAATGATGAGGATGACGCTGACCATGATGGCGGTGCAGATGATGATGAGGGGCAGGCTTCGTCGGATGATACTGATCATGATGTGCATACCATTGATGAAAATCAGTGGACCCGCTGGCGGCTGCGGTCTGCAAAGCCGGTTATCAGCCTGAGTCCGGCTTTTCCTAACCTGCCGTTCGTGGTGCACCCCGAGCACAATTATCAGCTTGCGCCGGGTGCGGAAACGCGTCTGTTTATGCGTATTCCGGTCGCGGTTACGGTCGCGGATAAAACGGATAACAACCTGAGGCTGACCGAAATTAATGCCGTGGAACTGGTAAAGACCTGGTTTGGCACGTTTGAGAGCGGGGAGGTTTGCTATTGGGTGAAGACGGTGGCTTCGCTGAAAGTGCGGCCCGAAATGGTGCGTGCACACCGCTGTTACTGTCCGGTGCTGATCCGCAATGAATCAGACGATTTCCTGCATATCGAAAAAATCTGCCTGCGCGTGGAGCGGCTTTCGATTTTCGAAAAGAACGGCATGCTTTGGAGCGATCAGATGAGGGTTGTGCATAAAGGCGGGGATAATTTCAGTGACCTTACGGTTGACGGGCGTCCGCCCGCCGAGGCTGAAGGCGCTACGCTGCTGACCCGGCCCCGCAATCCTGTACGGGAGGGGATTGCGCTGCGTACGTTCAAGGCGCTCAATCAGCTGCCTGTCATCAACATGTTCTGAGCCCGCTCACGGCGGGTTAACTTTAAGTTATTACAGAGAGATTTGCATTATGGAATTTTGGAATTACACGCTGAATGTAGAAGTCCTGATCCGCGTGAGCGTGCTGGTATTTGTCGGGATTCCGCTGCTGGGGTTGATCCGGAAGTGGGTACGGACTTTTGTGTCAGAAAAATACAGTCCGCATTACGCGATGCTGTTTTCGAAAATCGTGTTTTATGTGGGTTTCATCATGGTGGTCGTACTTGTATTGCATGAGTTTGGTTTTAGTCTGGGGCCGCTGCTCGGGGCCGCCGGTATTTTGGGTATCGGCATTTCATTTGCATCCCAAACGAGCCTTTCCAATATCATCAGCGGTTTTTTTCTGATCGGGGAGAAGCCGTTTCAGGTGGGGGATATTGTAAAGGTGAATGATATTGTGGGCGTTGTGATGAGTATCGATACGCTTTCGGTAAAAATCCGGGTATTTGACAATCATCTTGTGCGGATTCCGAATGAAACTATGCTGAAATCACCGGTCACGAATTTTACCCGTTTTCCGATCCGGCGGGCTTCCATCAAAGTTTCTGTTGCCTATAAAGAGGATCTCGACCGGGTTCGTAAAGTGCTCACGGATATTGTGGATGATAATCCCTATGCCCTGCAGGAGCCCGCGGCGGCTATCCATTTCGACTCGTTTAACAACTCTTCGGTTGATCTCAATTTGCGGGTTTGGTCCCAAAAAGATGATTTCATCAGCATGCTTACATCGATCAATCTGGAAATCAAAAAACGCTTTGATGCGTTTGGAATCGAAATCCCGTTCCCGCATGTCACGGTGTATACGGGGGATGTCACCAAGCCCTTTCCGATTGCCATGCAGGAAGAGCGCATTGCCGACACCGATAAACTTCCCCCTAAAAAGGACTAACTTTCGGGAGCTCAGATCATGCATTTATACGTCGTAAGCATTCACATCCAAAAAGCTGCGGAGTCCCGCTGGGTTGCGTGGATGACCGAAACGCACATCCCAGAAGTGCTCGATACCGGCCTGTTTCACGGCTGTCGGATGTTCCGGTCCGAACTGCAGCACCGCGAGGGATACACAACTTACAGAATGCACTACACCCTGAAAAGCCGGCAAGCTTTCGATACGTATGAGAAAGTATTCGCGCCCGCTCTTCGCAACAGCGCACCGCCTGAATTTACCGGCAGGTTTACCGCGGAACGGGATCTTCTTGAAATGGTTGAAGAATAAAACAGTATGTCAGTATTTCAGTATGTCAGTGTGTCGCCGGACAGATGGTGTAATGTATTTTAGTGCTGAAACTTAAGGACGATAATAGCGAAAATTCATATTTTCTAAAATAAAATTATGGTATTTACTACAATGAACTGGTGTATGATGATGAAACACTGACATACTGACATACTGTTACACTGACATACTGTTCTACTGCCATACTGAAAATAAAAAAAGCTCCCGCGTTCTTCGATGAACGGGGAGCTTTTTTTTGTGCTGAAACAGCTTGAGCTATCGGTTGAAGCCGGGGGCTTATTTCACGAGCATCATTTTTTGGGTTTGGACGAAGCTGCCTGCGCGGAGGCGGTAGATGTAGATTCCGCTTGAGAGGTTGGCCGCGTCGAAGGTTGCGCCGTGGTTTCCGGCGTTTTGCATTTCGTTTACGAGCACTGCTACCCGCTGACCCTGTACGTTGAAGACTTCGAGGGTAACCTGAGCGGCTTCCGGCAGGGCGTATTCAATGCGTGTGGTGGGGTTGAACGGGTTCGGGTAGTTCTGGTTCAGGCTGAACGACGTGGGTACGCTACCTTCGGGCTCGGTTGAAACATCGGTGACTACCGTGAGGAACAGGTTGACGGTACGCTGTGGTTTGGCGGGGTCGTTGCTTTCCACAAACATGGTTGCGGTGTAATCGCCCGGAGGTACGTTGCCCCTGAAGCGCACGGTGATTTCCCGGGTGACGCCGGGCTCAACGGAACCGGTGGGAACCGGGAAGAGAATCCATATCGGAAAGCTTTGCGTTTCGCCGTTCAGCTCGGCCGGAACAGCGGTGTAACCGTCTTCTGAGGGCGCTTCACCAATAGGGCGACTGGTTGTTTCAACAAAGTCAATGGCGTAGGTCAGCAAGCTTTCCCCGGCATTGCGGATGGTCATGGGAACGCCTACGAGTCCGCCTTCGGGCACTTCAGCGGTAAGCTGCGCGCGGTTTAGACGGATATCCGGTGCGCCGGCTGCGCTGCCGTTCAGGGCAATCTCAAACGCGTGCGTAGCGGGATCGTCGGTCTGAATGCTGAGTACCGTTTCCAGTGTCTCTGTTTGAACCGGATCGTAGGTTACCGTCAGTACGGCTGAGCCGAGGGGCGGTACCGTCATTTCTTCGTTGAGGCTCACGCTAATACCTTCATTGTCGGTGCTGACTTCGGTGAAAACAAGCGGCGCACGGCCGGTATTGGTGAACTCAATCTCAAGGCTTTCGGGCCAGTCGAGATATACGAGGCCGAAATCGAGGCTGTTTGTGTCGGCGCTTACCTGCGGGGTACCACCAACGGCTTCTATGCTGACCGGCACACGCACGAGCGTGTTATCGCTGTCATTATTGAGGATAATGATCTCTGTTTCGTAGAGTCCGTTAACGAATAAATTACCGTCAATAACAAGCTCGATTTCTTCACTACTGCCGGGGGCAACAACGCCTGAAGCGGGGCTGAGGTTTACCCACTCGGGGAGGGCCGTGCCAATGTGAACCGCTTTGAAGTTATCGGCAAAGGGGGTACGGAACGAAATCTGAAGCGCGTCCTGATTGTTGCGCGGCTGAATACCGATGGTTGCGCGATCCGTAATGCCGCTCATGTTCAGGTACTGAAAACTAATGGCGCCGGAAGCCGAAAGTATGGCCTGGAAAGTATAGCTGCCGGGCGTATTGCCGTCGCCTTCAATAAGATTGTCCCACTGAATGATGAAGCGTTCGGTTGCTTGATCGTAGTAGGTGTAGATCCCGCCTTCATCACCCAGGGCCATGTTGTACCAGAACGGCACGATGAGGTCGTTCGGGAAGGTGCCGTTACCGGGTATCGGGTTGTTGTTCGGCAGGCCGTTTGCGGGGATGGTGTTGAAACTTGCAAAGCCGTTTACCGCAATGCCGATTTCGGTTTTCAGCTCATCATAGAACGGGAACGCAAAAGGCAGGTCTGTTGCACCAAAACCATTGTCGGGGTTGGAGACTTCAAGGGCTGTTCCGATTTCAGATATGTCAAGCCAGCTGAAGGTGAGGCCCTGAAGCTCTTCATCATCAAACCAGAAGTATCCGAAGTTGTCAGGTCCGCCTGCGCCGGTGAGGACGGGGTTTCCTGTTTCGGTGCCATCCGCGCCGGGGGTGAGGCGGAACAGGGCGTCGGCTGCATTTACAGGATTGCCTGCGCGCGCTGCGGTTTCGGCGAGCTCACCGGTAGGAATCACATAGCGGAGCTGACCACTACCGTTGTTGGATACGGTGAAGGTGAAGCTCGGGGTGGTTTCTACCTGTACCTGATCGGTAATACTATCCACGGATACGGCAATGGAGGCGGGTTCTTCGGTTGTGGTTGAGGCCACATTGCTCAGTTCAGAGATGTTGTTGAAGGCGTCAGTTGCGCGGATCGCGAAGTAGTAAGTAGTGCCGGGTTCGAGGTTACGCACCAGGTAGCTTTCAGCGGTACCGGAGTCGGCGGGACGCGAAACGCCTTCTACCTGTTCTGCGGCTTCAAAATTACCATCCGTAATTGGGGTAGTGCTAATGCGCACATCGTAGGCAAAAGCGCGGCCTTCCGTATCACTTGAACCGGTAGCGGTCCATTCGAGTTTGGCGAGGGTTGCATCGGTAAAGGTGACGCTCAGGTCTGTGATGGGAGCCGGTGCAATGCCGTCATCGACGAGGATGGCTTCCGCTGCATTCAGCCTGCCGCCCGAAATGGAGATGTTGGCAAAAGCCGGCAGCTGATCAACCGATTCCATCAGCCGCTCCTTGATGAACAGGTAATCGGCATTGGGATTGGCGGATAAGATCAGTCCTGCCGCGCCGGCAACATGTGGTGAGGCCATGGAAGTACCGCTTAGGTTGGCGTAGCCATTGTTAAGTACGGTAGAACGGATACCGGTGCCGGGTGCAAACATGTGGACGGTTTCAAGACCGAAACAGGAGCCGGTGTTACGTACGTCATTTGCGGTTGAATTCCCGATCGACATCACATTGTCAAAGTCGCGCATCAGGTTTGCGGGCCATACATTCAGGATATCGTTGTTGTTGGCTGAATTACCCGCAGAGGTAATGAAAAGGTGACCGGCAGCCTGCGCAGCTTCCATCATGGAAACATAGGCCGGCGGAGGATTCGGGTTGGAGGTTGGGGTCTGCGTACCATAGCTGTTGTTGGAAATCATGGCGCCGTTTTCGATGGCGTAGGCAAGGCCCTGCACAATCGCGCTTTGCGGACATCCGCTCGTGCCGCATACCCGCACGGCCATGATTTGCGCATTCCACATCACCCCTACTACGCCAATGCCGTTGTTACCGACGGCAGCAACCGTACCCGCAACGTGTGTGCCGTGCCGGTTCAAATCCATGGGATCGTTTACGGGTCCGCCTGCAAAGTTGGCACCGAAGTTTCCGTTTTCATCCTGCCACATGTTGGCCGCAAGATCAGGGTGATTATAGTCCACACCGGAGTCAAGTACTGCGATAATTACGTTCGGATCGCCCGTTTCAAGCGCCCAGGCTTGTGGTGCGGAGATACGATCCATCCCCCAGAGAACGCCGTAAAGAGGGTCGTTGGGGATAATGCCTTCATTAAAAGGTGCCGTCTGAACGTCCTGGTCCAGGGGTTCGTGATATTCTTCCACAACATCGGGCAGATGGTATACAATGTCAGGCTGAATCCATTCGATGGCTTCATGTCCGCTGAATTCGGCCATGATATTCTCAACAGAGCGTCCGTTGAGTCGCCAGACTTCCGCGCCGATAAAAGGAAGGGGAATCTCGAGTTCGGCACTCATGGCAGCGCGCAGCTGTTCAGCTTGTGCTTCCATCATCAGCCCGTCTTTCATTTTTACAATCACGCGGTTTTCGACGAATTCAATTTCGCCGAAGCCCTGCACTTCTGCAGTGACCGTGCGTTGCTCTTCGGTAAAATCATTGGCGTTCAGCTTAGCTGGCTGATATAAGCCGGCAACGAGGAGCGCAATGAGTGCGAGTAGTTTTAAGGGTAGTGTTTTCTTCATGTGGTTGGTTAATCAGATTGAGTAGTAGTAGCTACTTAGGTTGTTACGGTTGTGAAATAAATAAGTAAAACTGAGATACAGTCCGGCTTTCAGCTTCGCCATCTGAACAGCATACATCCTGCAAAACCTGTGGAAGGGCAGAGGAAGTCTGAAACAGGCAATTGACCGGAATCTGAATGGGGAAAGTGGGGCAGGGTTCCCGAAAAACCATTGGAAGCTGAGCAATGGAGATCAACAATTGAAAAGCTGAGAAAAGCGGCAAGGCAGAAAAAGGTGTACTATGGATAGGCTTTGTTCCGGTATCACAGCTTGCAACTGTGGATAAGCTTAACAATATAGCCTATTATTTTTTTAAAGTTAAACTTCGGGATCTGTGAATCAAGTGTGAATCAGCGCAGAAACAAATCCATCCTTAACAAAGCGCTTTTGTGAAGGTTCCGGAAATGAAGGGGAATCTCCCGATTTATTTGTAATTTTAAATGTTGATATTCATGTTTAAATCCTGATCATAAAACCAGACTATCCCGTACCAATGATTAAATACGCTTACCTCCTGATTCTTTTCACAGCGCTGATCGCGGCTGCATGCAGTTCGGATACTTCCGCAGATTATTCCGCTGCACCTGAAGCTACTGAAACTGAAACCGTGTTCGGTGCCCCCTTTACGCCGGCTGCATACCTGACCGCTGATGAACTTCTCCCCCTGATTACTGATGAGGAAAGCGAACTCATGCAGGTAAGTGCTGAAGTAACCGAAGTTTGTCAGACCAAAGGGTGCTGGCTGGTAATGCAGACGAGTGACGGTCAGCCGATTCGGGTTACCTTCAAAGATTACGCCTACTTCGTGCCCAAAGACCTTGCAGGGCAGCGGGTATTGATGGAGGGTGTAAGCTGGAAAGAAATTACCTCCGTTGCGCATCAACAGCATTATCTGGAAGACGCATATGCGTCAGAAGAGGAAATAGCGGCGATTACCGAGCCTAAAACCGGGTATTATTTCGAAGCAACGGGTGTCGTAATCCTATGATGAACCGCTGTGTGCTGTGCTTGTTTTTGCTCAGCTTATTCGGAACAGGACTCCTTTTTTCATGCGACTCCGCTGAAGATGAAGCGCAAAGTCTTTCGGAGCTTATGCGTGAGCGTACCAACCAAATGCAGGCGTTGCAGGCTGTTTTCGAAGCCGGCGAAATACCGGACACCGCTTCTCTGAGCTTCATCCCCTTTGTGCAGGGAGAACCTTCCCGGGAAGCACTCCGCGATCCGGGTGTGATAGGGCAGATGGAAGGCTTCGACGCCTTTTATGCCCGTTTCATGGACCATCCTACGCCCCAAAATTATCAGATTGTGGTGCAAAGCTGTGTGAGCTGTCATGAGCGGCTGTGTCCCGGCCCGCTCCGTCTCATCCGGGGCCTTGCACTGGAAGAAATTCCCGAACCGGGGCTACAGTTTTTTGATCGCTGACCTTACAACGACTTAGCACAGCATTGAGCAAAGGCATATTTTGAAGTTTGTTTCTTCCATACTGGTTGCGTTCATGCAGGAAAAAGAAGCCAAATCCAACCTGTCGGGTTTGATGAAGTTCCTGCTGTTCCTTGCAGCCATCATAGCCCTTTTCTCCATCTTGTTTCATTTACTGATGGTGTACGAAGGGCAGGATCACAGCTGGGTTTCGGGCTTTTACTGGACGCTCACGGTGATGTCAACGCTGGGCTTCGGTGATATCACTTTTCAAAGTGATTTAGGCAGGATATTTTCGATGGTCGTGCTGCTATCGGGGGTAATTTTGCTGCTTGTGCTGCTCCCCTTTACCTTCATACGGTTTTTCTATGCCCCCTGGCTGGAAGCGTATAATAAGGTTAAAACACCGACCGAGCTGCATCCGAGCATAAAGGGGCACGTGATTATTACCAATTTTGATTCGGTAGCCCGCTCCCTTATTGAGAAGCTGAATCACTTTGGTCACTCGTACTACATCCTTGTGGGCGAGCATCAGCGGGCGCTTGATCTGTATAATGAGGGCTACAAAGTTCTGGTGGGCTCTTTGGATGACCCCGAGACCTACCGCAAGATTCAGATTCAGAATGCGGCCATGGTTGTTGCAACCTGCAATGATATGCTCAATACAAACATCGCCTTCACCGTCCGTGAAATCAGCGAAAAGGTGCGCATTATCACGTTTGCAAGTTTTGAGGATTCGGTCGATATCCACAAACTGGCCGGCAGCAATACGGTCGTGCAGCTTGCGCGCATACTGGGGCAGTCGCTCGCGCGGCGTACCCTTGGCGGCAGTGCGCGGGTTCATGTGATTGGCCGTATGGATCAGCTCATTATCGGGGAGGCCCCCGTAATTGATACGCCGCTTGTTGGCAAAACGCTGGCAGAATCGAAGCTGCGGCAAATGACCGGGGTCAGCGTAATCGGGGTGTGGGAGCGCGGAAAGTTTGAATCGGCCCTGCCCGAAACGGTCATCAGAAAACATACCGTGCTGGTGCTTGCCGGTAAAGTAGATCAGCTTCGAAATTATGACGAGTATTTTGGCATCTACCATTCGGAAGATAAACCCGTCATTATCATAGGCGGCGGCAGGGTTGGCCTTTCAACGGCCAAATCGCTGGAAGACCGCATGATGGACTATGTGATTGTTGAGCGGGATCCCGCACGGGTGAAAGATCCGGCTAAATTTGTGAAGGGCGACGCGGCTGATCTTGCTACGCTCAAGAAAGCCGGCATTGACACTGCCCATACGGTCATCATTACCACGAATCTCGATGAGATGAATATCTACCTCACGCTGTACTGCCGAAGGCTGCGGCCCGATATTCAGATTACCGCCCGGGCAACGGATGACCGGAATGTGAGTAGTATGCACCGGGCAGGCGCTGATTTTGTGATGTCGTACGCTACAATGGGGGCCAACATCATTTACAATGCGCTGGATTCATCGGAAATCATTACCCTTGCTGAAGGACTTAACATATTCAGGCTTGGCGTACCCGATAAACTTGTTGGCGTTACCCTGCTTGAATCTGACATCCGGCAGGAAACCGGCTGCAGCGTTATCGCTATTAATTGTGAGGGTGAAATGAACGTGAATCCGAATCCTGAAAACAAAATACCCGCCGGCTGTGAGCTTGTTGTGATCGGGACCAAAGAGAATGAAGCTAAATTTATGGAGTACGTTAAAGCATGAGCCCGGGAGCGACGCCCAAAATATATGTCGCGGGTTTTTCTTTTACGGCTAAAGATGTTGATCAGGGTACCTTTCAGATCATCACAAAAGAGACGACGCAGCACAGGGCAGAAAAAAAGTTCATCAAAAAAATCAGGGCCTGGTCCGAGGCCTTTCCCGAACGCAGACCCGTGACGGTTTTCATACTTGATATTGCCGAGATACCGGCTAACCCTGACTTAGAGACCGTGCTGTTCTTCGAAGAGAAAGTCAGCTATGACGGAGATATGCAACGAACGGCTTTTACCGCTTTGCCACTGCGCGAACCCGGTGTAGAAACCTATGCCCTGAGCATGCCCGCCGAGCCCGTATTGTTTTGGGAGTCTGATCCGCCCTGATACAAACGAACCTCATCGGGCATAATCTACAGAATCAGGATAATTTCGTATATTCGTGTCAGATTATTAATCTATACCCCGCTGCATCACAAAAAGGGCGCAAATCCTACAGTGCAGATCATTGCTAATCCGTTTTGAAGCCGGCAACTGCCGGTTTTTTGTGTGCAGCTTAACCTTCCAAACTGTGTTATACCATGGCAAAACTAACCATTGAAGACCTCAGCCTTTCAGGCAAAAAAGTAGTCATGCGCGTTGATTTTAACGTGCCTCTAAAAGACGGTGTAATCACCGATGATAACCGCATTGTGCAGGCACTGCCAACGATTAAGTATGCCCTTGAAAAAGGGGCGGTTGTCATCTTGCTGAGTCACCTCGGCCGGCCAAAGGGCGAGCCCAATCCTGACTTCAGCCTTCGTCCCGTAGCTGATTACCTGGAAAAAGCACTTCCCGGAAACGTATTTTTTGGGGAAGACTGCGTGGGTGAAGCCGCGGAATCCGCCATCGCGCAAGCAAAATCCGGCGATGTCGTACTGCTCGAGAACGTGCGCTTCCACGCGGGTGAAACCAAGAATGATCCTGAGCTGTCTCAAAAGTTTGCAGCCCTCGGCGATGTTTTCGTGAACGACGCCTTCGGCAGTAGCCATCGTGCGCACTGCTCCGTTGCGGGTATTACTGAACACCTGCAGCCTGCAGCCGCCGGCTATCTCCTGCAGAAAGAGATTCAGTTCCTGAGCGACAGCGTCAACAGTCCGGAGCGTCCGTTTGTAGCCGTGCTTGGCGGCGCAAAAGTTTCCGACAAAATCGGTGTGATCCGCAACCTGCTTCCTAAGGTAAACACCATCATAATCGGCGGTGGTATGGCCTATACCTTTATGAAAGCAAAAGGCCTGCCTATCGGTAAATCTTTGCTGGAAGCCGATAAAGTAGATCTTGCGAAACAGCTGATTTCAGAAGCGGAAGCGCAGGGCGTGAAGCTTATGCTTCCGGTTGATTCGGTTGTTTCTAAGGAATTCAGCAACGAAGCCGAATTCAAAACGGTAGCTGAAGACGGCATCGAAGACGATTGGATGGCCCTTGATATTGGCGCTGAAACAACTAAGCTGTACAGTGATGAAGTACGCGCTGCCAAAACTGTAATCTGGAACGGCCCGATGGGGGTGTTTGAAATGTCTAATTTCAACAAGGGCACTTTTGCGCTCGCACAGGCCATGGCGGATGCTACGGCTGGTGGTGCCGTAACCATTATCGGTGGAGGCGACTCTGCTTCGGCTATTAAAAAAGCCGGACTCGCAGATAAGGTGAGTCACGTTTCAACAGGCGGAGGCGCTTCTCTTGAATACCTTGAAGGAAAAGACCTCCCGGGCATTTCCAGCCTTACCGATAAAGGCTAATCGCCAAGCCGGTTATCAGACATTACAAGACCCGCTGCAGACATCTGTAGCGGGTCTTGCTTTTTCCGGGAAACCCGCTTGGCGGATGAGGCGCAGTATGACCGGAAGGGTACCTAAGTACCCTGAGTATGAGTTTTCAGCTTCAACGCCGCCAGCGGGGAAATTTCGCAGTCTTAACACCACACACAGATTAAGGCTACCGGTGTTTTTTTCGCTAAGCCATATTTAAACTTACACTTAGCAAATAAATCCTGTTTAATTGTGAATAATGCGGGCTAAGAGTGCTCCTTCATCCAAAACATCATCTCTTTAGCGGATGAGGTATTTTCATCAAGGTCTTGCCACGAAAAAGTTGTCCGCATATCAGGCTGCATGCGGTAGCCCATCATTTCCCAGAACGAATGCAGGTTTCGGTATCCCGCTGGCTTGCGCGGGTGATTATCGGGTCGCTGTACTCCGCAAAACGCAGTAAAACGATACCCCAGTGAAAGCGCGTGTTTTTCCCGCTCCCTGATAAAGACTTTGCCGATACCCAGACCGCGATATTGTTTCAGCAAAACAGATTCACCAAAATAGAAGACCTCCTCCGGATTGATTCCTTTTGCAAGAAATGGGGCTTGTACTTCATCGGTTTCGAGCTTAAGCGGCATTCCTGAAGCCGCGCCGATAACCTTATTGTGATCTTTAGCCAGTACAAAAAGGCTTTCATTGCTGCGAAGGTAAGTTTTGAGGTATTCCCGCTCATACTCGTCAGATCCGTCGTAGAGGTACGGGAATTCATGGAAAACAGTAATGCGAAGCCAGGCAAGTACGGGTATATACTGCGCAATATCAGCGCCGCGTGCAATTTCCGTTTCGTATGCTGCGTGAGCGGTTGAAGGCATAAAATGAGGGCTTGAGCGGAATTTCCGCGATTGAAGGTTTGATGAGTTCGGCGTATCAATCATCTAATATACAATGCTATGGCAGCGAAATTAAACCCGCATTATTCACAATTAAACTGAATTTATGAGTTAAGTATTGGTTCAATTTGGCTTATCGAAAATAAGGTTAAGCCAAATTTGGATGCGGTTTAAAGACTGTGCACAGGGCGAAGCGATTCCCACGAAGTGCACCGAGCGAAGCGATTCCCGCGCAGCGAAATTTCCCCGCTGGCTGCGTTGAAGCTGAAACCTCATGCTCATGGTACTCAGGTACCCCTCCGCTGAGTTTTTGGCTTCGCCTTGCCAGCAAGAAAATTTCCTGGTGAATAATGCGGGTTAAACCTCTGAATCGCCAAATTCACCAAAAAACGTTTAAGGTTCTCAGGATTATGGCTTATATTCATAAATAAATGAAAATCAGAAAAAACAGCTCAGACGGCATTATTCAGGCGATTATTCAATCAGAATGTGCTAAAAACCTTCAGCCTTCCTACCACAACTTGTACAAAAATGGTGGTTATGTAATAGTGGGCTTGTTGGCGGACGTCAGCGGGACTGTTTTCTCTTTTTTCGACAACCCACATATTCATCAGAAACGATTAAACCCACCCAATTAAGCATGGCAACCAACAGAACCCTGACCATCCTGAAACCTGACTGTGTCCGTAAAAACCACGTTGGCGATGTAATTGCCCATATCCAAAAAGCCGGCTTCAAAATTGTAGCCATGAAAATGACCCGCCTCACCGCGGCAACTGCGGGCGGATTCTACGAAGTACATAAAGAGCGTCCTTTCTATGGCGAACTCTGTGCCTTCATGAGCTCCGGCCCCTGTGTACCCATGATTCTTGAAAAAGAAAACGCCGTTGCTGATTTCCGTAAACTGATTGGCGCAACCGACCCTGCTGAAGCTGCGGAAGGAACCATTCGTAAACTTTATGCGGACAGCAAAGGCGAAAATATTATTCACGGCTCTGATTCTGACGAAAATGCCGCCATTGAATCAGCCTACTTTTTTGCGAAATCTGAAGAAGTTGCGAATCTCGCATAATAGCGCGCAACGTATTCAGTTATAAAATAAATGAGTGTTCCCGGTTTCCGCTTCTGTAGCTTGCTTTTACTTGCAGTATTGTTTTGGTGTACTGTTAGTTGTGCGGACCGGGAACACACTCATATACACCAATCCCACGCGCAGCATTCCGCCCCGGAAATAAAGTTAGGGGCGCAACAGCTTATCTCCCATTCAGTTGAAGAACTGCGCGACCGAAGCATAGGGCTGCTTGCCAACCCTGCTTCCCGTATCGGCTCAGCCCACCTGCTCGATACGCTGCTCACCCACGAAATACCGGTTACCGCACTGTTTGCAGCCGAGCATGGCTTCAGGGGTGATGTGCCCGCCGGAGAAGAAATTCAGGACGGCACAGACCTTGCAACGGGCCTTCCCGTTTTTTCGCTCTACGGACAAACGCGTCGCCCGACATCAGATATGCTCGCCGGAATTGACCTGCTTCTCTTCGACCTGCAGGACGCAGGCGTGCGCTTTTATACCTATATCTCAACCCTCGGACTCGTACTTGAAGCCGCTGCCGAACACGATGTGGAAGTATGGGTACTCGACCGACCCAATCCGTTGGGCGGCACCTATGTTTCAGGCTGGGTGCTTGAACCGGATCTCACCTCGTTTGTAGGTGCTTTCCCGATACCGATTGTCCACGGGATGACTATTGGTGAACTTGCGCGCATGATGGTGGGAGAAGGTTGGCTTACTACGGAATCAGAGCCCCGATTGAGGGTGATCCCTATGGAAAACTGGACACGCGATCAAAACTGGGATGATACCGGTTTGAATTGGGTGCCGCCATCGCCGAACCTGCCGCATTTCACCAACGCACTTGTATATCCCGGAACCTGCTTTTTCGAGGGCAGCACGATGTCAGAAGGGCGCGGTACGTTCGATCCGTTTATGAAGATTGGCTCACCCGGTCTTGTCTTTCCGGATGAAAGCCGTCAGCGGTTGCAGCAAAGCTACCCTGCGCTGCTTGAGCCCGTCGTTTTTACTCCGGTTGATATACCCGGCATGGCGACCAATCCTAAACACCGCGGCACCGAAGTGAGCGGCATCCGACTGAGCCCGCTCACCCTACAGGCCGATTCGCTGCGTCCCCTCGAGCTTGGGCTTGAAATCTTCCGCGAAATGCTGCGATACGCACCGAATGCTGAAACCAACCGCTTCCTCTACAATCTCGCAGGTACCCGGCAGATTGACAGCTTTCTTGAAAGCGACGCTGCCCCGGAGACTTTTTGGGAAGAAGAATTGGAAGTTTTTATGAAAGCCCGTGAGCCATACCTGCTGTATTAGCAGCTTGCCTGTCATCAGAGAGGGCTGTCACAAGATGTATTGGCGAAGATGGATAGGGGGTAAGCACTTTAATTCATTCCTGATGGCTTTTTAGGGGCAAATATACCTGCTGTGCCGAAGCGGAACAGCGGGTTAATCGAATTTCTGCAGTCCGGCAGCCTTTGCAAAATCTCCCCCTTTTGCGATGAGCGCATCAAAAGTGCCCTGCTCGGTGATGCGGCCCTGCTGCAGGTAATAGATCACATCGGCATTTCGGATGGTTGAAAGCCGGTGCGAAACCTGAATGACCGTCAGTTTGCCCTTGAGTCCGTCAATACTTTGACGAATGATGTGCTCTGATTCAGAATCAAGGGCGCTTGTTGCTTCATCCAAAAACAGTACCCGCGGCTGCTTGAACAGCTCCCGTGCGATGCAAAGCCGCTGCTTTTGTCCGCCGGATAGACGCATGCCGCGGTCGCCGATCACGGTATTAAAGCCGTCGGGCATGGCTTCAATGAAGCTAAGGGCGTGTGCGCTTCGGGCTGCCTCACGAATCTGTTCCATCAGCTCCGGCTCGCGCTCCGGGTCGCCCTTCCACATACAGATATTGTTGGCAACGGTATCATCAAACAAAACAGAATCCTGAGAAACGTAGCCAAGCTGCCTGCGCCAGCTTTCAAGCTTTATTTCGGAGGTGTTGATACCGTCTATATACAGGCTGCCGTACTGCGGACGGTGCAGCAGCAGCAAAACATCAAGCAGGGTGGATTTGCCGGAACCGGACTCCCCGACAAAGGCAACGGTTGTGTTGGCATTAATGGTAACGTTAAGGTGATGCAGCACCGGAACAATATCCGGTGTTTCCTCTTCCTCCTCATGCAGCTTCATCAGGCTGCGCGGCGGTTCCTTCATCGGATCCGGGGATTTGTAGCTCAGATAGGAGAAACTGACATCACGCAGCTCAATCCGATCGCTGAAGGCTGCAAGTGTAGTACGGCCATCCTGCACCTGCCCGGTCTTCACCTTGCGCATTTCGCGTTCTACCATTTCGATGGGCCCGATGTGATTGATAACGCCCAGCCATGAACCCTGCAGCGACATAATCTGACCAAATGCACGGTGTATCAGAATGAGGGATACGATAATCGGGGCGAGGGGCGCTTCAAAAACCACAAGCTGCAGCACCATGATCCCCAGCACGAGCCCAACGGAAAGGGGCTCCCGTACAGCTGACGCAAAGCCCTTATAAATACCGTAGCGCCTGAAATAGTCAACCAGCACTTTAATACTGCTTACCACGTTCCGTCCGCTGCGATCAAGCCCCGCAGTTGCGCTCAGATACTTAAACCCCTGCATGGTCTGTACCAGCTGCATGTTGAGCGTCGCATACTCCCTGCTGATGTGACGCGACATCTTCCTTACAAATGCATTGAGTGGGCGAAACACAATCAGGTACAAGATGCCCCCGGCAACAGCCATTAATGTAAACTGCCATGAAATGAGAAAAGAAAACAGCACAAACACAAAGGTTTGAATCAGCAGTACATTAAAGCTCTTAAAAGCGAAGAAGCCGTTGATCAGCTGATAAATCTGATGGATCAGGATGTTGATGTAATGGCCGGTATTTTGCCTGCTGTAAAAGGTGTAGGTCATGTTTTTATACAACTCAAAAAGCTCAGCGCGGATATCATACTGAAGCCGGGCTGATATGAAAACGCCAAAAACGCTTGTGCCAAAATGAAACAATCCTTTGAAAGCAAACACAGCGGCCATCAGCAGCAGAATGCCGGGTACAGAACCATCAAATCCAAAAAAGGCCACAACCTGATACATCAGCTGTGCTACCGTACCGGACTCCCCAGGATCAGGGCTGCCGCCGGAATCAACCATTTCGATGAGCGGCAGCAGCAGCGCAATGCCAAAAGACGTAATCACCACAAGGATGAGATTCAGAAAGAAAACCGCATACATTTTAGCGCCAACGTAGCGGTAAAACACATTATGGAGCTGTATGTATTCTCTGAGTAAAGACAAAAGCGGACAAAATTAGGGCTGTTTTCGAAACAGGCACCCCGGTGAAAAATAGAAAAAACGC
The DNA here is from genome assembly GCF_003353065.1 of Cyclonatronum proteinivorum. Taxonomy (GTDB): domain Bacteria; phylum Bacteroidota; class Rhodothermia; order Balneolales; family Cyclonatronaceae; genus Cyclonatronum; species Cyclonatronum proteinivorum. The sequence continues at coordinate 1,380,890 of NZ_CP027806.1, forward strand.
AAAATACACATTAAAGCACACACCACGAACCACTAACCAACGCTTTCCCTGCTATCCGGTGTTACCTGCGGCGCGCTGGCGCGCCGGGGACGGGTTCGTGACGCGATTCCGGGGTGGCTGACGCGTGTGGGGGCGGGCACATAGGCACCGCCCCTACGTTCGTGTTCGCCGGATATATCGCGGCGCGCTGGCGCGCCGGTTTCTTCGCGGTAATTTGGAGCCAAAAAAACCAAACCCATTGGCCGACCCCGAAAATCCATACCACATCAGGGCCTCCCAATTCCCCTCTCGAGAGGGGTGGCCCCGGGATTAAGCTATTCAACGGCAATGGGTTATAAATGCACCAAATTCAAAAAGGCCACGGTGGTGGCGGGACGGGGTGTGGAAATGTTGTTGCAGCCCACGAAACCCTGATAACGGACATGGAGGCCTGCGTTTGTTTTCGGTTCCGGTTTTATTTCGACTCGCGGATATGGGCGGCTGACGCACGCGGGGCGAGCACAAGGCGTCGCCCCTACCGCACACGGGGCGGGCACGTAGGCGCCGCCCCTACCATCGGGTTCGCCGATATATCGCGGCGCGCGCAAGGCGCGCCGCATGCGAGGCCCACCATACCGCGCAACCCCATCAATCACCTGCTCGGCCTGCACCCAAACAAGCAGGCCGAGCAGGCTTTTTTTATTTTGTGGGGGGGGAAACGCTTTGAACATCACGGTCTTTCGTGACAGCACGGAAGCCTCCTAATCAAAGATGAGACCCTTGCTTTTTGGGGGGGGCTTATACGAAGTCGGTAGCTGACATGCACAATGGCTGCCCTCCGCCACAGCCCCCCTATCCCGACTGGAGGAGGCCGGGAAATCCTCGGAGCATTTGTGGAGCAATCCCGGAGCAATCCCGGGGCGATCCCGGGGCAATCCGGAAGGATTGGGATCATTATTAAGCGGCTTAAATGAGTAGTTGCATTAAAAGCCGATGAGCTCTTGAACCCTCGCGTTACAGTAAAGAATGGTATCCTATAGCTGACCTGCCACAGGCATAAAGTGATGTAGTCCTGATAAAGCAGACCTTTTTCGGTATAATAGGTTTGATGCTGTTATTCAGATAATTAGAAAAAAATCCTAACCATTACCGCCTTATTATTGCAGTACCAAAACGGCACAGTAAACCCGCCGCTCAATCTAAGTTCCATTCCCGGGCCCTCTTTGGGGCTTCGGCTGCTCTCTTCCGAAAAAGTGCTGCCGTTTCTGACAACCGCCCATATTTTTGCCCTTGCATGGCTAACGTTTTTAGAAAATAGCCTTTGTCATTGCCTGGGAAAAAGTGATTATGCGCAGCTTCATCGGCAATGAACAGAATAAATCGTATCTCTACCAACATAAAGGCCGATTTTTAAACAAGCTAATATGGTAATGATAACAAAGCCTTAACTTGAAGATTTCGGCTTGTAAGCTTAGATTAACCGCGGTAATAACGACCCCTTTCAAAACTTTAAAAATTCACAGATTCTGAACGGCAGACAGATTGATATGCTTTAAGCCCACATATTTGTTGCTGTGCTTTTAACAGGAATCTACCATTTGTGAGGGAGCTTACATTTTGCTGCTTGGTACCATTATGAACTGTGTGTCATGATGACGATTTAAAAAGACTATGTCACATCTTCTAACCGCTTTATATCTATATTAATATAAATACTTTCGATATGATAAATACGATACCCTCTTTACACCATAATTTTCCGTTAAACCCGAACCGAATTCGGTTAACCAGCTGGATTACGGGTTTGTTGGCAATAATTTTACTATTGGGGTTCGCTACGAGCGCAAGTGCCCAGATTGCACTCTGGAATTTCGAGGATAATGTTTCACCAACCGGTGTTTCAGCGTCAATACTAGCTTCTAATGTTACCATTTCAACTGGGAGTATTAATTTCCAAAATGGAGATGATGATGGTGGAACAAAAATAGGAAATGCAGGGAGCTGGAATCAGGGGGCTTTTGATGTAGCAGAAAAATATTTGCAGTTTTCTGTAACACCCAATTCGGGATTTGGTATAGATTACTCATCTATAACGTTGCGTTTTGGTAGAACTAGTTCCGGGCCAACAGCAGTTACAGTTCAATACAGTTTGGATAATTTTGCCACGGCCGGTGTAACCATCTTAGATGGTGAATCAGTTTCAAGTACAAACACTGGAAGTTTAAATAGTTTTACTATACCTGCCTCTGCATTACCCAGCGGTGATGTGGAAGAAACCCTTACAATCAGAATATGGGGGCATGATGCTACAGGTACAGGAAATTTAAGATTTAACAATTTCAGGGTATTTGGCGATGTAAATTCAACAACTACAAATCCGATATTACTGGCTTCCGTAGCTTCTATCGAAGGTCTTGATTATCCGGAAGGGCAAGCAGAGCCTCCGGCACAAAGCTTTACCGTAACTGGTGAAAATATGGATGGCACTAATGATGTAACAGTTACAGCTCCTACAAGCTTTCAGGTTTCCAATACATCAGGTACGGCAGATTTCGGACCAACTGTTACTTTAACTGATTATGACGGTTCACCGGTAACAATTTGGGTAAGATTGCAGCCGGGACTTGGGATTGGGAGTTACTCTGGAGACTTGACTATTACAGGCGGTGGAGCACCAGTAGAAAATGAAGCAGAAGTAGCACTTAGTGGCGAGGTAGCGGAAGCTAAATTTCTGATTTATGAATTTATAGGTAATACTGTAGAACCTGCGCAGTCACCTGTTGATGCTACGGCATCGGATTTTCAACTTTCTGATGGAAATATAACTTTTGGTTCCACAGGTACATGGTCAGGCTCTGGTACGCCTTATGCCCAGGGAACTGGAGGCTGGGATGAAGAATCATCCGACGAGGCTAAGTTTTTTTTCTTTACACTCGAGGCCGATCCGGGTTTTGTAATTGACGCAACTGAGTTGTCATTCGAACATACACGTACTGGAGCAGGGCCTGAGCAAATGACCGTTACAGCTAATGGCTTTGTACTATTTAGTGATGAAATTGGAGAGGTTGTAACTGGCTTTGCTGAATCATTACCATCTGTTGGCTTCAGGAATCTTAGTGAAATTGAGGTCAGAATAAAAGGCTGGGATGGTGGCAGTGGCCAGTTTCGGGTTAATGATGTTTTTCTTGACGGATCTGTTAGTGAGACCCAAAACTTGTCCTTACCATATTCAAACGAATTCAGAACAGTTACAGAACTGGGTGATGCGTTCGATAATTTCTTTTTTGCTAACACGAACGTAGAGTTAAGGACTAGTGCAGGTGGATATCTTAACATTTTAAGGGAAGGAATTTTTGAGTCTCCAGCCATTGATTTCACTGAGTTAACCGGCTTAATGCTTGAGTTTGATTTAGAAACATTTGGTGGAGAATCAGGACAAGAGCTTACCCTATTCTTATCAGATGATGATGGTGACACATATACATCTTTCCGATCATTTAAAGTGCCCTCAGATTACGAAACCTTTACAGCTTATGTCGATCTGACTGGTGATTTAAATGTTGAAAGGGGAAAATTTAAGTTTGAAATGACAGATGGTGATGTAGGGTCAGGCACTCGCTTCAGAGATTTTTCAGTTCAAGAAGCGTCTGTTGCTACTATTCGTGAAGGTGCCGGTGATGGCTGGCGATTCCTCTCTTCTCCCGTTGAAGGAGCTACCTATAGTACATTGCTCGATCCAATATGGACCCAGGGGCCTTTAAATTCAAACGATCCTGGCTCTTCCCACCCTAATATTTTACTTTTTGACGGTACTGCCTCAGTAAACGATGAATATAGTCCCTTAGCGGATATGAACACCGCAATACCTGCCGGTGAGGGATTTGCAGTTTATGTTTTTGCTCAGGATATACACAATGAACCGACGAGCATCTCATGGCCTAAAATTTTGGGCCTTCCGGGCGAACCCAGAAACTCGAATGTTGAGCTTGATGACATCCTAGCCCAGGGAGCAGGTAACTTTACGCTGCTGGGCAACCCCTTTTCACAGTCAATTACGTTTGGCGACTTCGAAACAACAGATATTTCAAATGTTGTTTACGTATACCAGCATAATTACGATGCCGGATTCAGTGAATTTGGAGGGGATGATGAAGAAGTAACAGAGGATGTTGGTGGCGGTTTTCGAACCTGGAACGGAACTACAGGGGGCCTTACAGGTGGTGTTATTGCGCCTTTCCAGGGTTTCTTCGTACAAGCAACAAGCAATAGTGCTGAACTCACAATTCCGACATCAGCAATATCAGGATCGGGTGAATTACATTCTGTACCTAAGGATACCGAATCCTTTGGTATCCAAATTGCTGCTCGTATAAATGGTCAGCAAGCCGGCGACATGTTCTTTAGTTTTGCCGAAAGCGGAAGCCAAAATCGGAATAACTACGACGCCCACATGATATATCCGCTTGACTTCAGCGCTTTTCTAACCATGTTTACAAGCACGGAAGGTTCAGCGCTTCAAACTAAACACCTTCCTATTGAGCTGGCTGAGCCTCTTTCTATGCCGATTCACATTGAGGCTTGGAAACCAAATCAGTCGCAAACTGCTTATGAGCCTCTCACAGGAACCGTTGAAATGATTTGGCCCCAAATGGATAACGTTCCTGATGGATGGAGTATCTTCCTTACGGATAGCGTAACAGGTACGGTGATCGACTTACTCGTAGAGGATAGTTATAGTTTTGAAATGGGCGAAACACAATCAGCACGAGTTCTTGAGCATAAATTCGCTATGCGTTCTGCTGATTTAACTGAAAAGGCTGTGTCCCGCTTCAGCGTGACGTTTATCTCTGAAACTTCCACATCCACCCCAGAACAGGGAGAGCTGCCGCGTGAAGTGAGTCTCAGTCAGAACTACCCCAACCCCTTCAACCCCACAACACTGATTAACTTTGAGCTTCCGGCTGCGGAGGAAGTGCGTCTCGAGGTGTTCAACGTGCAGGGGCAGCGGGTCGCAACCCTGGTGAACGGCACCGTTCAGGCAGGGGTACACAACGTGAGCTTCGACGCCTCAGCCCTCTCCAGCGGCGTGTACCTGTACCGCCTGCAGGCCGCCAATCAGGTCCTCACCCGCAAGATGACGCTGATCAAGTAATTGTAATGTTGACGGCGGACCGCTGACCGCGGACGGCAGATGGCACAGCGGTGCTGTCTGAGCGCTCGCGGTCAGCGGTCACAGCCGTATGACCCTGTGCAGCCGCACTTCTGATTTTTTTAAAAAACGACTTTTTTGAACTGATACCTTCCGGACCTATGAAAAGACTTATTGCAACACTCTCAACCCTTTTTGTTTTCGCCTTTTTACTCACCCCGCCTGCCGATGTGCAGGCGCAATCACAACCTCGTGGCGACATTTGGGAAACCCAGGGTAATGGCAACGGCGACGGACCCGGCGGCCCGCCAGCACCTCCCGGCGCCCCGATTCAAACCCCGATAGGCAGCGGCCTCGGTATTCTGCTCGCCGCCGGCGGCGCCTACGCCGTACGCCGTCTGCGTCAACAGAAACAAGACTAAGCCAACGCATCACGTTGCTACGTAGCTTCAAATTATAGCTTCATTAAAAAATAAGGGATAAGGCCGCTTTCAAAGGCGCTTATCCCTTTTTTTATGTGTTGGAATCGTCATCGGTGACGTGCGCTTACAATGCGCACTTACGCGTGGTTCGGCATGGAAATTTGGGCAACTGACGCGTATGGGGCGAGCACAAGGCGTCGCCCCTACGGTGCGCGGGGGCACTGGTTCTTTGCGGCGCGCGCAGGGCGCGCCGGGTTCTTCGCTGTAATTTGGAACCGAAAATCAATACCAAATTCAATCGCCGACCACGAAATTTTATTCAACCACCGATCTCCCCAATTCCCCTCTCGAGAGGGGTGGCCCCGGAACTAAACCATTCAACGGCAATGGGTTATAAATGCGCCAAAATTAAAAAAAGCCACGGTGGTGGCGGGACGGGGTGTGACGCGGGCGTTCGATTCATCACCAAAATCCGATCAGGTTCAAAATCTTTGATAAACCCACAGACCAACAGGCATCGGTGTCGGAATCAAGGTCGTCGCTCTACGCAGTGTGCAGCCACACACGAGTCGGCAGGTATATTTGGGTGGCTGACGCGTATGGGGCGAGCACAAGGCGTCGCCCCTACAGTGCGCGGGGGCACTGGTTCTTCGCGGCGCGCGCAGGGCGCGCCGGGTTCGGTTTCGTGACGCAATTCCGTGGCGGCTGCCGCACGCGGGGCGGGCACGTAGGCGTCGCCCCTACCGTCGGGTTCGCCGATATATCACGGCGCGCGGGCGCGCCGGGTTCTTCGCGATAATTTGATTGCGAAAATCAACACCAAATTTAATCGCCGACCACGAAATTTCATTCCACCTCAGGGCCTCCCAATTCCCCTCTCGAGAGGGGTGGCCCCGGTACTAAACCATTCAACGGCAATTGGGTATAAATGCACCAAAATGCAAAAAGGCCACGGTGTTGGCGGGACGGGGTGTGGAAATGTTGTTGCAGGCCTCGAAACCCTGATAACGGCTATGGCGGCCTGCCTTCGGTTTCAATTTCGGATTCGGGAATGTGGAGGCGGGATCGAAATGCCGAAATGGCTTGCGCACACGGGGGCGAGCACAAGGTGTCGCCCCTACCGCACGCGGGGCGGGCACGTAGGCGCCGCCCCTACGTGCGGGTTCGACGATATATCGCGGCGCGCGGGCGCGCCGGTTTGTTCGCGATAATTTAAATCCGCAACGCCCCGTACCCTGAATTCAGGCGCTCCCCTCTCCTGAGCAAAAACCGCATGAGGGTTGCAAAAGCAGTTCAGGAGAGGGGCCGGGGGTGAGGTCCGGCAGGCGGCTGACGCGACCAGGATCTGCAGGGCTTCGTGACGCAATTCCGAAATGGCTGCCGCACGCGGGGCGAGCACAAGGCGCCGCCCCTACCGTGCGCGGGGGCACTGGTTATTCGCGGCGCGCGCGGAGCGCGCCGGAGGCGGATTCGGGATTTGATTGCGAAAAACAAAACCACATTCAATCGCCGACCACGATATTTTTTACCACCTCAGGGCCTCCCAATTCCCCTCTCGAGAGGGGTGGCCCCGGGACTAAATTATTCAACGGCAATAGGTTATAAATGCGCCAAAATTAAAAAAAGCCACGGTGGTGGCAGGACGGGGTGTGGAAATGTTGTTGCAGGCCTCGAAACCCTGATAACGGCTATGGCGGCCTGCCTTCGGTTTCAATTTCGGATTCGGGAATGTGGAGGCGGGATCGAAATGCCGGGGTGGCTGACGCGTATGGGGCGAGCACAAGGCGTCGCCCCTACCCACACGGGGCGGGCACGTAGGCGCTGCCCCTACGTGCGGGTTCACCAATACATCGCGGCGCGTGGGCGCGCCGGTTTGTTCGCGATAATTTAAATCCGCAACGTCCCGTACCCTGGATTCAGGCGCTCCCCTCTCCTGAGCAAAAACCGCATGAGGCTTACAGGTCTTGTTCAGGAGAGGGGCCGGGGGTGAGGTCAGGCAGGCGGCTGACGCGACCAGGACCTGCTGGGCTTCGTGTCGCAATTCCGAAATGGCACACGCACGCGGGGCGAGCACAAGGCGTCGCCCCTACCGCACGCGGGGCGGGCACGTAGGCGCCGCCCCTACGATGCGGGCTCGCCGATATATCGCGGCGCGCGGGCGCGTCGGGTGGGTTGCGCGATTTGCGGTTGTCGGGCATTTTCATAAACAACCGCGCCCATTCATGCTATGCCATGCCAACCCGGTTAACCCGCGTGCTATACCCGCGCACGGCCTTGCCTGCCCCGCGTGCGTAACGTTCGGATAGCGGCCTATGTGAACGGTCCCCCTTTTTATCCTGCGCTTCGTGTTTGCTTTGCACGCTTTGCCTGCGTTATGTGCGTACCTTTGTGCTGCCGGCCTATGATCCCCTCGTGCTGCGATTGGTGACTGTTTTGCGGGGAAATGTTTTTTGTTGACCTTAACCCGCTGTTTATATGATTTTTTGTTAGGCTTGGGTATTTTGCGGCGGTTCACACGAATCGTACGGTTCGCATGCTTTGCGCTTGATTTCCCCTGATGCCAGGCCCGCTGTGGCGTTTAGTCCCTGATCCTGAGCAAGCGCCGGCACCCCGAGCTTTAACCTCAGCTCTTTACTAAGCCTGTGCCCGTGTTACCGGGTGCGGGGGTGCTGCACCGGACCACAGCGCGCCGCTGCCTTTTTTTACATCCTCAATCCCTGAATTTTATCCTTTTGCTGATGCCTGTTTTCCCTTTGTTTTCCGCTGTTTCGCACCCGGGTGATCACCGGCAGCCGCATCCTACGACTACGAACCTGCCCCAGCGCCTTGCCCCGACCGCGACCGCGACCGTGACCTGCAAGTTGCAAGCACTCGCGCAGCCGCAGCTGCCGGTACCGCTGAAGGCCCTCCGCCGACCCAAGGCAAGCGGCTTTTTGAAAGGGGGGGGGATGGTGCTGCTTCTGCTTTGCCTTACAGCCCTTTTGCAGCCGCTGCAGGCGCGTCAGTATTCAGTTGATTTTGACGGTGATAATGATGCAACATCTGTAAATAATTACGGATTTACGGATCATGATCTAAACGGGATTACATGGACTGGTGTGCAGGTAATTATTCCTACGGAACCCTTGGCAGCGGATTGGTTTAATGGGGTACGATCGGCACGCCTTCGGGGGTATAGCACTTCGCAAATGACAATGACGAGTAATAAAGAAGGCGGTATCGGTAATATTAGTTTCAATTACAGAAGGTATGGGTCGGATAGTCAAGTAACGTGGCGAGTAGAATATTCCTTGGATAATGGGGGTACTTGGTCACAAATAGGTTCAGACTTTACAGCACCTGCAAACGATGATGTACAAACTTTCTCAAAAGCAGTAAATGTAACAGGTAACGTAAGGGTTAGAATAATTCATGTTAGCGGGGGAAATACGAGTACCAATAGAAGAATGAATATTGATGACTTACTCATCACCGATTATTTCGAAGCCCCAACCCTAACAACGGAACCCGCAACGGATGTGAATCTGACCTTTGCCACCTTGAACGCTGATGTTACAAGTGACGGTGGTAAAGAAATAACAGTACGTGGGTTTAAGTACAGCACAGATCAAGGGTTTGACCCGCAAGTTGACGGAATCGAATTGTCTGAAACCGGACCATTCGGTGCAGGACCGTTTAGCCTTGAGGCTACGGGGCTTACATCAGGTACGACCTATTATTTTCGTGCCTTTGCCATCAATGAAGAAGACACTACTTTTGGAGCGGAGCTGAGTTTCAGCACTCCGTCTGTCGCGCTAACGGAATTTAATCTGCCGTATGAGCAAAATTTCTCCGGCTTCACAAGCGCAGCAACCCTGCCTGAGGGATGGTCAATTAACAGCACGGGCGGTGTAGAAGCCTACCAAGGCGACTGGGGCTCAGGCACCGCAGGCGGACTTCGCGGCAATGACAGCGTCCTAGGCTATCAGCATACAGGTTCATCCGGCATTTTCACCGCGACCCTCACCCTCCTCAATAACACCGGTGCGACCATCCGTGCTTTGGATGTGAGCTATTTGGGGCGGGTTGCGCGGGTTGATCAAACACGTTTTCCGGCATGGACGGTCACTGTTGCCGGGCAGGTGGTAGAAGCACTTGCCTATTCAACAGAAGTTGGTGAAGACCAAACCCGTTCGGCCATTGTCCAGGGGCTTGATATCCCAGACGGTCAGGTATTCACGCTTAGCTGGGCAAGTGACCGAGGAACTGGTACTGATGCAAGCCGGCAAATCGGCATCAGCGATGTTTCCGTCGCTGCTATTGTTGCAGTGCCACAACTTTCAGTTCAGGCTTCTGAAGGTCCTTTCTTTGAAGATCTTACCCTATCCATCGAAAACTTTGGTTTGTATGAAACGGGAACGACCAGCTTTTTTTACACGATAAACGACAGTGATCCGGCAGATGTAAACAATTCAGAGCGGATTGAAGTGACGAATGGTACGTTTACGCTGCCCGATGGTCAAGGGGCTTTGAACCTGCGCCTCCTCGCCATTGATGACAGCAACCAAAGCGCAGAAACCGGCGGGGAGTTTGTATTCCCGCTAAATGTAGCTTCCATTCAAAACCTGCGCAGTCAACCTACAGGCAATACCCTGTACCGCCTCACGAGCGAAGCTACTCTAACCGGGCAGAGAGGCTTCCGCAATGCCAAGTTTTTTCAGGATGAGTCAGGCTTTGGGATTCAGATTGACGATCCGCTCGTTGATGGACAGCGGGTTATCACAACTACCTATGCGATCGGTGATCGGGTCGGTTCCCTGATTGGAACATTGGCTACCTTTCAAGGACAATTGAGGCTCACGCCGGTACTTGATCCTGGTGATGCCATATCATCAGGGAATGTTGTTACTCCCGTTTTACGAACACTTGCGGACATCACTACCGATGATCAGGCGCGGTTGATTATTGTGGAAAATGTCGAATTTCAAAGTGCCGGTTCGGATTTCCCTGACAGAGACGAAATCACCAATATCACAGATCCCAGTATCGAAGGCTTTATTGGCCGTTTCAGAATGGTATTTGATGATTCTGATCTTGCTGAACCGGAGACCAAAATTCCCTCAGGTCCCCAAAATGTTGTTGCTATTGTGCAGCAGAGCAATGTGGGTCTCAACATCGCTGCCCGCAATCTCCTCGATTTCGATCCCGTCACCAAATCCCTTTCCATCGGAAACGACAGTGATCCTGGTCCTGAGCAGCAGGGCTGGCGTTTCATCAGTGCGCCGGTGCAGGGGGCGAGCTTCGCGCAGCTGCTCGCCGGGGTGCGTACGCAGGGGGTAGGGGAGGGGAGCAGCTACCCGAATCCGGCCGCCGACCCCAATGTCATCACCCTCAATCAGAATCAGCAATACGTCGCTTTCAACAGCGGGAATGAGGCCCTGAACCTTTCCTCCGAAATCCCGGCCGGTACTGCCGTAGGGGTGTACCTGTTCGACCGCTACAGTCCGGATCAGACGAATTCCGGCTTGGATGGCTTCCCCAAGACCTTCACCCTTGAGGGCTTGCAGCACAACGGGGTCCGGCTCACGGCAGCCGTCATCCAAAACGGAAACGGCAGCGTGCCCGCCCTGAATACCGGTAGCGGGAATTTCTCCCTCGCCGGAAATCCTTTTAACGCGACCCTCCGCTTTGGGGAGCTGGAGCGCGTACAGCTCGCACCCGTCGTGTACGCCTATGATTTTAGCACGGGCGCGTTCGTAAGCTACAGCACCGAACTGGAAACCGGCGGTTTAACCGACGGCCTGCTTGGGCCTTTCCAGGGCTTTTTTGTACAGGCAACGGGGGAAGCGCCCGAGCTCGGCATCCCTCTCAGTGCCCGCACGACCGAGACGAGCGAAACCTACTTCCGCGCGCCGCAGGGGCAGGATTTCCGCCTGCAGTTGGTTGCTGCGTTCCAGCCCGATCAGCCCGGTGTGGCGCCCCTGCAAAGCAGCCTCTGGCTCGGCACGCATCCGGAAGGCGGCTTCGGAGAGACCGGCAGCCTGCACGACGCCCTGCGCCTGTATCCGCTCGATTACCGCCCCTTCCTCACGATGTACACAACTGCCGGGGGCCGCGCCCTGAGCATCCGCGCCCTCGCCGAAGAGGTCCTCACCGATACCGGCACGGTGCTGCCGGTTTATACCGATGCCTGGCAGCCCGGCAGCGGGGGCTATGTGCCGGCGGAAGGCCTCCTCAGCCTGAGATGGCCCCGTATTGAGGGCCTGCCCGCCGGGGTGCAGCTGCTGCTCGAAGACACGCACACGGGCACCTTCACCGACCTCACGCAGGCGGGTTCGTACACGCTTGTTTTGGGGGATGCGGACCTGAACCGTCCGCTGCCGCCTGTCCCGCCCGCCGTTTTGAGCCGCGGTACCGCTGAAGATGTACAGGTAGAGGAAGGTTTTTTCGGCCTGCCCGCGCCCCTCACGGCAGTACCTGATCCGCAGCAGGCGCTGCATGGCACGACTGAACAACCGCAGCCCCGGCTGCGGCTTCACCTGCTGCCCGCCCCGCTGAGCCTCATTCCCGGTGAAGAAACCGGCCTGCCACAGCAGCTCAGCCTCGCACAAAACTACCCCAACCCCTTCAACCCGGTCACCCAAATCCAATTTGAACTGCCCGCGGCCGCGGAAGTCCGCCTCGAAATCTTTAACGTACAGGGTCAGCGCGTCGCAACCCTGCACAGCGGACCCCTGCCCGCAGGCCGGCACATCAGCCCTTTCGACGCCTCGGCCCTCTCAAGCGGCGTGTACCTCTACCGCCTGCAAACCGGCAATCAGGTCCTCACAAGGAAAATGACGCTGATTAAATAAGCGGGGAAAGGAGGATTTAGGATGGTGCATACCGGGGGATGAGCATGCGGCGCGGCAAGCCGCGCCGGTTCCTCACCCCAACCTCCGAACCCCGTCCAACCCCCCAACCCGTCATCCCGGAAACCGTGCGGTTCACGGAGTTTGGGAGGTGGCAAGACGCCCTGTCGCACGGTTATCCGGGATCTACCAGCTCAGACCTGCCGCTATGTACTAGCCGGTTTGGGATGCAACTGCCTGCACTGCAAAGTGCATGATACGGTTTGGAATGCCAGCCACTCACATGGTCGCATGGCGAAGCTGGCAGGTCCCGGATAAGGCTGCGGGGAATTGGGGTATTTATGGAGCGTCGGTGTGGGCCTTTCCGGGATGACGTGTTTGTTATTGTTTAAGATACGGCGCGGCAAGCCGCGCCGCATGCTCATCTCCCCCCAACCTCCGAAACCTGTCCAACCCCCCAACCCGTCATCCCGGAAACCGTGCGGTTCACGGGGTTCGGGAGGTAACCGTGCACCCTGTCGCACGGTTATCCGGGATCTACCAGCTCAGACCTGCCGCCATGCACTAGCAGGTTTGGGATACAACTGCCTGTACTGCAAAGTGCATGATACGGATTGGGATGCCTGCCACGGAAATGGTCGCATGGCATATCTGGTAGGTCCCGGATAAGGCCGCGGGGAATTGGGGTATTTATGGAGCGCCGGTTTGGGCCTTTCCGGGATGACGGGTTTGGTTTTGTTTAAGATGCGGCGCGGCAAGCCGCGCCGCTTGCTCACCCCCCCAACCCGTCATCCCGGAAACCGTGCGGTTCACGGGGTTCGGGAGGTGGCAAGACGCCCTGTCGCACGGTTATCCGGGATCTACCAGCTCAGACCTGCCGCTATGCAATAGCAGGTTTGGGATACAACTGCCTGTACTGCAAAGTGCATGATACGGATTGGGATGCCTGCCACGGAAATGGTCGCATGGCATATCTGGTAGGTCCCGGATAAGGCCGCAGGCAACCGGGGTATTTATGGAGCGCCGGTTTGGGCCTTTCCGGGATGACGGGTTTGGTTTTGTTTAAGATACGGCGCGGCAAGCCGCGCCGCATGCTCATCCCCCCCCAAGCCTCCGAAACCCGTCCAACCCCCCAACCCGTCATCCCGGAAACCGTGCGGTTCACGGGGTTTGGGAGGTGGCAAGACGCCCTGTCGCACGGTTATCCGGGACCTACCAGCTCAGACCTGCCGCTATTTAATAGTAGATTTGGGATACAACTGCCTGTACTGCAAAGTGCATGATACGCTTTGGGAAGCCTGCCACGCACATGGTCGCATGGCGAAGCTGGCAGGTCCCGGATAAGGCCGCGGGCAATTGGGGTATTTATGCAGCGTCGGTGTGGGCCTTTCCGGGATGACGTGTTTGTTTTTGTTTAAGATACGGCGCGGCAAGCTGCGCCGCTTGCTCATCCCCCCCCAACCCGTCATCCCGGAAACCGTGCGGTTCACGGGGTTTGGGAGGTGGCAAGACGCCCTGTCGCACGGTTATCCGGGATCTACCAGCTCAGACCTGCCGCTATGCAATAGCAGGATTGGGATGCCTGTACTGCAAAGTGCATGATACGGTTTGGAATGCCAGCCACGCACATGGTCGCATGACTAAGCTGGTAGGTCCCGGATAAGGCCGCGGGGAGTTGGGGCATTTGTGCAGCGCCGGTGTGGGCCTTTCCGGGATGACGTGTTTGTTTTTGTTTAAGATACGGCGCGGCAAGCCGCGCCGCGATATCCCCCGTGACAGAACCGTAGGGGCAGGCCTTGTGCCTGCCCCCGGGATGCGGAAATTGCCCCACATTTCCGGCACGCCCCCGACCAATTCCCCTCTCGAGAGGGGTGCCCGGGTGAGCGCAGCGAACGGGCGGGGTGTGGAGGGCAGGGCGCCTCGCCACGACCGAAATCTCCATTGCCCGCGATGCGGGGTGCCTTATTTGGGATGCATGCGATCGGGGCATGTTTGAAAATCCTACCCTTGGATAAAATTTCCACACCCCGCCCCGACACCATCCGTGCCTTTAGCAATTTCTTGTTATAATTAGATTTGTGCCGCAGAATGTCATCTCATTGGGGGCACCCCTCTCTAGAGGGGAATTTTTGTATCCCAAATGAAAATAACCACAAACCACAAACCACAAACCACAAACCACAAGTAACGCCTCATTTCTTTGCTAAAAGTCTCTTTTTATTTTGCGGGCATTGCCCTAATTTGTTGTGCTTGCTGATGATGTTTTTTCAGGTTTTACAGGAATACTTACAGCCTGTTCGGGCTTGGTTTTAGCTGGGTTTGGATGGTGTTTTAGTTTCCTGTTTGTATTGGACTTAATGAATACGGTTGCCGGTTTTTTCTGCCGGTTCTGATGCCTGAGGTGTCATCTGATGCGGCTCAAAATGTAAGCGCTTAACATAGGGGTAATCCTGCCGCCTCGTTTTCGTAACATCCGGGGCGTATCATCCCTGTTTATACCCCGCATTCGTGCAGCCGCAGCGAGCTCCTCCTTCCGTCCTTTTATCATTCTACTGTTTACAGCTGTGACCCAACCGACATTTATGTTTGTTTCGATGCCCGCTCCCGGGTTCGGGGAAATTCCCGGGCCGGATGCTTTGGCCGTGGGTTCAGTCAGCGGTGTCTGCCCTGCGGGTGAACATGACCTTGACCATGACCGTGAGCCTGACCACACCGGTGCGCGGACCTCACCGGCTTTTGGAATGTCATTTAATGAGGAGCCCCGGTATGCGGAAGGGCACGGGAGCAGGCACAAACTCCGGCTCAGGAAGCAGAAGCAGAAGCAGAAGCAGGTGCAGACTGCCCCATCGGTTCCGGGTCAGGGCCGCCGCCGCGGCTTTGGCAGACTGTTATATTTGCTGCTGCTCGGACTGAGCACAGCCTTCCTGCTCAGCCTGATGCTGCCCGTAAACACTTCCGCCCAAAACGGCCCGCCAACGGTGCCGGGGCCGCCTTCGGAGGGTAACGGTGAGGCTCAGGATAATGCAAGTAATTATACTGTTTGGAATCATACTACATCTGAGGTGTTAAACGGTGGCTTTGGTTTTGGTCCCTGGGTATTTGAAGTTTCTGAAAACGCAGGTGCATTTCTTGCAGGTCCAGCTTCACCTATTATGGGTTTGCCCAATCCATCTTTTGGCTTATTTGCAAATCCACGCTCTGGGGATAACACTATTAGTGTTGATCGAGTCATCACCGTGCCCTTACAAATAGGCGGGACTTTTAGTTTTGATTGGGCAACTTTTTGGGATGCCGGTAACGGTAATATGGTTGGCACTAAGGGCTTCAATCTCATTGTGGATGGGATAGTAGTAATCAATATAGAGCACCGTGGACAGACAGCAATGATTAGAATCAATGACAACCCAATGTTTACTAACTTTGGGGGAAATGCCATTAGATTTCACTTTGAAAGACTCAACTTTGATGTTCTTCGTGTATATGCCACCGGCAGGGATGGTAATGAGAGGTTTGACCAAGAATTTACTATTTCAGGTGCAAACGGTGCTGCAATTGATGCTTTCCGGTTTTATGCTGCAAGGCTTGATGATGGTAGCGATTTAGAAAACCGTCAGCCATATTTCAATAACTTCCTTATTCAATACCCTTTTGCAATACCGCCGACCGAGAATGTCACAAGTCTGTTTTTTAGCAATGTAACCCAAACTTCGTTTCGTGTTAATTGGCTTCGGAATGAAGGCAACGGCGGAATGCGCCGCATTGTGGTCATTCGTGAAGGGTCTCCCGTTACCTTTATTCCGCAAAATGGTACTTCGTATGCTGATGATGTTAATACTGCTTTTATAAATACCAATTTCATTGATGATCACCATCAGATTGTTTATGCCGGGGGGTCAGGGGATGATGATTTTGTGACCATAACCGGTCTTTCTGCTGATACCGAATATCATATTGCGGTTTTTGAGTACAATATAAATGAAGAAGATGGTGACCCTGTGCCGGGTACAGAAGGTTATTTAACCAATCCTGCCCGCGGTCAACAGTTTACCCTTGACGATGCCGTCATTTTATCTGCTCAGAGCGGCTTTTGGAATGAATCTACAACATGGGTAGGCGGTAATGTACCCATTACGGGTAGTGACGTGGTTATTTTCGACGAGCATCAGGTTCAGGTAAATGTTGATACCAATGCGCTGCGAAGTCTCACTATCAGCAATACAGCAAGATTGTTTTTTTTGCCTGAAGAAACCTTCATCCTTACCATGCAGGGAGGGAGTAGTCTTAATCTCGTACCTTCAGGCACTTTTGATGCCGGCGGCGGGCTGGTAAATTTCCTCGGTTCTGATACTGCTGATAATCCCCATATTGTAAGTGGTGCTTTCGTATTTAACGATTTGCGCATACAGGGTGGCGCAGAACCAACCGGCCTCAATTTCGGCAGCGATGCTCAGCTCACCGGGACCTTTGAAATCGCAGCAGGGGGCTTTGTCAGCACCAATCCCCCAAGCTATCAGCCCGGTTCAACCCTGTTCTACAACACCGGCGGTACCTACAACCGCGGTTCTGAGTGGCCGGCTGTAGGGGATAACAACAGTCCGTTCAATGTGCGTATTGGTTCGGAACTCGATATGTCTGGTCACACAACACCCCGGGCAGCGCAGGGCGATCTGGAGATTTTGAGCGGAGGATCCCTGACCTTGTCAACAGCGACAGGTGGAGACTTACAAGTGGGCGGTGACTGGACGAATGCGGGCACCTTTACCTCCAATTTCCGGGCGGTTTTCTTTAACGGAAGTGGAAATCAGGTTGTGACCAATACGCAAAGCGGCGGTATCCAAATTGATTTTCTTCGGAATCAAAACAGACCAATAGAGAAGGAGCTGGTTTTTCGAAACAATCTCTCCGTGATTGGCTTTAGGAATGAAGGGCGGCTTAGGTTTGAAGCCCTAAACGGCACAGGTGACGAAACATTTACCCTCACGGTTCTTCAGGACACACGCGAAACAGGTGCCGTAGCTGCTCGCATTACCAATGAGTTTGCTCCGGAGACAGACGCGGATATCGATCTTAGTAATGTGACACTGGTATTTGTCGCCAATGGCCCGCCTTTCTTTTTCAATGCGGCCGAAGACAGCCGGCTCTTGTTGGGCGGTATTGACTTCCAGAATGCCAACTCCTTTGTGAAGGAAGGCCCGGGCGAGCTGGTGCTTACCGGCGAAGCCAACACCAGCCTGTTTATCGATGCTGGCGTGCTGCGCTTAGAGGATGGGTTTTCGTTTGATGATGCAGAAGCGCGAACCCTTGACATCGGCACGGCAGTAGCTGAAGATGACAAACATGAAGCAGATGCCGAGCTTGTAATTGCTGATCTCACGGTCGAAGCGAATACCATAAGCGTAAAAAGGTTAAATGACGACAGCGGCGACCGCACCCTGCGGTTTGTCAGTGAGGATGGCGAAGAGCCGGCTACGCTTGAAAGTCAGCTTACCCTCGAGAAACTGCTTTTTGTGCGGGTGCAGCCGGGCCATTACGGGGCCCTTAACGGCCCGGTAACGGGCACTTCACCCTTCGTTAAACAGGAAACCGGCAGCCTCACGCTTGAGACTGAATCCTTTGCACCGGGTTTGTTTATTGATGAAGGGCGGGTGCGCCTCAACAGTCCTTTCCCTGCCGGCTATACCGGCACGATTGCCCTTGGGACCGATGTCGAAAGTGATCGGGTAGCATCAGAGGCGGTATTGGAGATTGGTGCACTCAATACTGCAGCGCCTTTTGCTATTGCCCCAAACCTGCAAATACGCGGAAATCAGGGCGCGTTTACGGCAGGGTTGCGCGGTATCGTTTTTGATTCCGGTACGCAGGTAGCTACGCTCAGCAGTCCGGTTGTTTTGAATACCGATCTCGATGTAACGGTTGCCGAGGGAGCATCCGGGGTAATACAAGGCATCATTTCCGGAACCAACGGCTTAAACAAACGGGGTGCAGGTCAGCTTGATTTGGCTGGAAACAACACCTTTACCGGCACAGTGCAGCTCTTTGGGGGTACGACACGACTGGGCGGGAGCGGACTGCCGGGTAATAATCCCATCCAGATACGGGGTGATGTTGGGCTGGCATCGAATGGTACCGGGACAGGCGGTGCAAGAACAATCGCTAATGGTGTTGAATTTTTCAATGCAGGCATCCGTCTTGGGGAAGATGTCGAAAATACCGGCGCATTAACCTTCACCGGTAATTTTGAGTTAGGGGCAGCGGAGCGGTTCATTAACACGATCAGAGGAACACACACAATTAGTGGCAATATTGTAAATGGTCAAATACGCAAAGAAGGCACAGGTCAGCTTAACCTCTCCGGGGTGAACACCGTTGACGCAACATCAATAAATGCCGGCACCCTCCGCCTTAACCGCACAACGGGAGAAACCTTTACCCTTGGTGGTACCATCACGATTAATGACGGCGGGATTTTGGATTATCCGCAGAGTACGGGTGCAAATAATCAGCTTAGAAACGATGCCATTGTGGTTGTTAATGGCACAGACATTTCAAACAGAGGTCATTTTGATGTTGCATCTCGAACAGAAAGAATCTCAACCCTAACACTAAATGGTGGCCTTTATACTAAAGCTGGGGGTACTTTAACCATTGATGATGCCGCAAACTTTAATTCGGGGTTTGTCAACTTTTCTGCTGGAAGCGGTAATACGATAGTAGGGCAGTCTTTGTCATTTGGTAATATTGCCGCAGAATACACAGGAGAGGGTGCCAATAATCAAACGATTCTCACGCTCGCTAATGGCTTCACAGGTTCCATCATTCAGCTTGAAAATACACAGTCAACTTTTTTAAATAACAGAACATCAGATACAGCAATCCCAACAATTGATTTGGGCGGGCATTCTGTAGACTTTGAAGTTCGGAACAATTCAAGAGCAACTTTAGCTTTTGCTTTTGCAAACGGTGCACTCACCAAAGCCGGACCCGGCACGCTTGTGCTGAATGAAGCAAGCACCTTCGCCGGCGGGCTTACGGTCAGTGAAGGCACGGTTGCCTTTACCAACAATGCCGCGCTCGGTGCAGCTTCGGGTACGGTGACCCTCAATGGCGGCATCCTTCGGGCGGACGCAGATGGCCTCAGCTTTGCCAACCCCATAACCCTGATCAGTACCGACGGCAGCATTGAAGTAAGTAATGACGGCAGCCCGTTTACCTTAACGCATAGCGCAGGCATGAGCGGCAATGGCGACCTCACCAAAACCGGCCCCGGTACACTGACCTTGGGTGGTGCCGCCACCTTCACCGGGGCGACGAATGTGCAGGCGGGCATCCTGAATGTGAATGGGGATTTTGTGAGTACGGATTTGAATATTGGAAATGGCAGTCAGCTGAATTTTGGGGGCAGTGGCAGTCCGCGGGTTTTGGAGCTTACAGGCTTTTCATTAGGTCAGGATGCTTTCCTTCGCCTAAACAGGGCTGATGATGAGCTGATTGTTCCGGCTTCAGTGCCGGTCACCATTCCGGGATCTTCCGTTGTTGAAACGAACGGCGACGGTGCCCGACTCACCCTTCAAAGCGGGGCGCGATATGTGAACCTGAGTGCATCAACTCCAACCCTTCGTGTGGAGCGGATGTTTAGTGGAGATACCAACAACAGCGACCGGCAAGGCTGGCGAATGCTGGCTTCGCCGGTGAATGCAACCTACGCGGATATGTTTGAAATTGGTGCTGATCCGGCAACTTTTGTGACGCAGGGTTTCACCGGGGCTACCTTTCCCGGCCGGCAGTTTAACCTGCTTTGGTGGGATGAGACGGATGCAACCGGCACGACGCTTCAGCGCTGGCGGACGCTTTCGCAAACGACCGACCAAACCGGAACGATCATCCCGGCCGGGCGCGGGCACTTTTTCTACATTTTTGACGGGGCGCCGCTGCTAAATCCGGGCTCACTTGAACCCTCACATTACACCGATAACCTGCCGCTTACGATGTCGGCTACGGGTACGGAGCCTGATTTGTCGGATGATCCGTTCAACTTTGGGATCACTTTTACGGCGGTAAGCGATTCTATTGTGGTGGCAGATACCCTGTTCGTCGGGGCGCTGGTGCAGGATCAGGGCTGGAATCTGATCGGAAACCCGACGGCTTCGTGGCTGAACTGGAATGCTGCAGGGTGGACAAGGACAAATGTAAACAATGTGATTTATGTGTGGGATCCGGCTTCAAATGAATATTTGGTCACGAATGGCGAAACGGGTACGCATGACGGCTTCATCGCGCCGTTTCAGGCATTTTGGGTGCAGGCTACGGATCCTGCCCCAAATCTGAATCCCGTGCTTTCGTTTACCAACGCGGCCAAGACGGTAGCGCCTGACATAAACTCCGGATTTGTGGGGCGACCTTTGATGTCGGCTGTCGGACCGGTAGGCTTTGATGCTCACGGAGTTGACCCCAATCAAACACAGGCTTCCGCCGGGCGGGATGCCGGGGGCGGGGCGACGGTGCTTCCGCTGCGGCTTCGGGTGGCGGGTTCAGGCTCGGGTTCGGGTGGGGCGCGCGAACGGGTGACCGATAAGTTTGTGATGCTTTCGGAGCGGGGGCAGTTCGGGGCTGATCGCTGGGATGCGTACCGTTTGGAGCCGATGAGTGATAGCTGGCTGACGCTGGCTTCGGCTATGGCGCCGGGCAGTGCGCCGATGGTGATCAACAGTTTGCCGCGGGCTTCGGAGATCGGGGGGCCGCTGAATTTGCCGCTGTATGTGGGCGGGGCTTCGGCTGGGGTGCCGCTGATTGGGGATTTCACGCTGGAGTGGGAGCTTCCGGCCGATTGGGATCCGGATTTGAGCCTGGTGCTGATGGATCATGTGCTGCAGCAGGCCATCCCGATGCGGGGCGGGCAGACGCGCTACACGTTTACACATGCGACCGATCCCGGGATGCTGGGGCTGATGGTGAGTCCCGCGCCGGGGGATGGCAGCGGTTTCGGCGGTCCGGTTCAGATTGGGGAGCCGGCACCGGGTCCGGCATCGGCATCGGCATCGGCACGCGGGGGGCGGGCTGTATCGGCTTCCGCTTCGGTTTACGGCGCTGAGGCTGGTTTTTCGGGGGATGTTGTTTCGATGGATGGGCTCACGGGCCGGAAAGCGGCTACGGGTTTGACTTCTGTTTCTGTTTCTGCTTCTGATGCGCGTCGGGCGGGTCCGGGATTGGCATCTGTTTCTGCATCGGCTGCGCCGGCGGTTCCGATGCTTCCGGCCTCGCTGCTGGGCGGCAGGCGTTTACCGGCGGACTGGTCACCGGATTTTGAGTCCGCCACGGCGGCCCTGCCGGAGGCCCTTAAAACGGCACCGGTGCGCGCGGATGATGCGCACATTCCGTACATCCCGCTCGATAGGTCGGCGGCGGGTACGGGTGCTGGTTCTGGTTCTGGCACAGGCACGGGCACGGCGCTGGGGCGTTCGCTTCCGGCGGGTACGGGCGGTCCGGAGGCGCGTTTTTCGCTGTTCATGCAGCCCCTGAGCGGGGGACCGGATGCGGATGAGACGATTCCGTACACGCCGATTGGCATCAGTCTGGCGCAAAACTACCCGAACCCGTTCAACCCAAGCACGACGGTGCGGTTTAGTCTGCCGGAAGAGGCGCAAATCCGCCTCGAGGTCTTCGACCTGCTGGGTCGCCGGGTGACGCTGCTCACCAACGACACCTGGCCGGCAGGCACGCACACCCTCCGCTGGGACGCAACCGGTCACGCAACCGGCCTCTACCTCCTCCGCCTGACCGCTCCGGAAACGGATGTGGTGGAAACGAGGAAGATGATGCTGGTGAGGTAGTTCAGTATGTCAGTGTTTCGGGTTTATGGTTTACAGTGGTTTGATGTTTGTGGTTTGAGGTTTTGCGTTTCAGGATTCGCGATTGCGCTGCGGCGGGTCCGGTTACGTAACGGCTGACGCACGCGGGGGCGAGCACAGGGCGTCGCCCCTACGGTTTCGGTCCCGGTGGGACATCGCGGCGCGCCCGCGCGCCGGTCAAAGAGCCGGCGAAACCACCGCGAAACCCTCAACCGCCTCCATCCCCTACAATCCCCCGAACCCGTCATCCCGGAAACGCCCGCCCGGATGCCGTAACCCGGCAACAAAACCTCATGGCGTTATCCGGGATCTACCAACTTCGACCTGCCGCCATGCCGGTTGCCGTGCGGACCATACAATCCAATTCGTCTCAAACACCGCCCCACCATTTGGGCCATAAAGAAATCGCGGCATATCCCGCTTGGCAGATCGCGGATAACCGTGCGGAGAAGCCGGAGCCACACCGCCGCCTCATCATTGGCACGGTTTCCGGGATGACGGTTTTGGGAAGTGGGAGGGAGGTGGAAATTTGTTTTGGGAAAAAAACCGGCGCGCCCGCGCGCCGGTCAACGAACCGGCGAAACCACCGCGAAACCCTCAACCGCCTCCATCCCCCACGATCCCCCGAACCCGTCATCCCGGAAACGCCCGCCCGGATGCCGTAACCCGCGAACAAAACCTCATGGCGTTATCCGGGATCTACCAACTTCGACCTGCCGCCATGCCGGTTGCCGTGCGCTGTACATCCTGTCCTGTGCATTCTGAACAACCCATCCGGATTTAATCATCGCGGCAGAAACGCCATCCATTCATCAAATACGCAACACGCTGCATCAAAGTGACGCGATAGAGACGCGATGAATCGCGCGCGTCTCTACATTCGTCTGCGTTGCCGTGCGGCCAATACAATCCAATTCGTCTCAAACACCGCCCCACCATCCGGGCCATAAAGAAATCGCGGCAGATCCCGCTTGGCAGATCCCGGATAACCGTGCGGACAAGCCGGAGCCACACCGCCGCTTCATTATTGGCACGGTTTCCGGGATGACGGTTTTGGGAGGTGGGAGGGAGGTGGAAATTTGTTTTTGGAAAAAAACGGCGCGCCCGCGCGCCGGTCAAAGAGCCGGCGAAACCACCGCGAAACCATCAACCGCCTCCATCCCACAGGATCCCCCGAACCCGTCATCCCGGAAACGCCCGCCCGGATGCCGTAACCCGGCAACAAAACCTCATGGCGTTATCCGGGATCTACCAACTTCGACCTGCCGCCATGCTGGTTGCCGTGCGCTGTACATCCTGTCCTGTGCATTCTGAACAACCCATCCGGATTTAATCATCGCGGCAGAAACGCCATCCATTCATCAAATACGCAACACGCTGCATCAAAGTGACGCGATAGAGACGCGATGAATCGCGCGCGTCTCTACATTCGTCTGCGTTGCCGTGCGGCCAATACAATCCAATTCGTCTCAAACACCGCCCCACCATTTGGGCCATAAAGAAATCGCGGCATATCCCGCTTGGCAGATCGCGGATAACCGTGCGGAGAAGCCGGAGCCACACCGCCGCCTCATCATTGGCACGGTTTCCGGGATGACGGTTTTGGGAAGTGGGAGGGAGGTGGAAATTTGTTTTGGGAAAAAAACCGGCGCGCCCGCGCGCCGGTCAACGAACCGGCGAAACCACCCCGAAACCCTCAATCGCCTCCATCCCACAGGATCCCCCGAACCCGTCATCCCGGAAACGCCCGCCCGGATGCCGTAACCCGCCAACAAAACCTCATGGCGTTATCCGGGATCTACCAACTTCGACCTGCCGCCATGCCGGTTGCCGTGCGCTGTACATCCTGTCCTGTGCATTCTGAACAACCCATCCGGATTTAATCATCGCGGCAGAAACGCCATCCATTCATCAAATACGCAACACGCTGCATCAAAGTGACGCGATAGAGACGCGATGAATCGCGCGCGTCTCTACAATCGTCTGCGTTGCCGTGCGGACCATACAATCCAATTCGTCTCAAACACCGCACCACCATCCGGGCCATAAAGAAATCGCGGCATATCCCGCTTGGCAGATCCCGGATAACCGTGCGGAGAAGCCGGAGCCACACCGCCGCCTCATCATTGGCACGGTTTCCGGGATGACGGTTTTGGGAGGTGGGAGGGAGGTGGAAATTTGTTTTTGGAAAAAAACGGCGCGCCCGCGCGCCGGTCAACGAACCGGCGAAACCAGCCCGAAACCCTCAATCGCCTCCATCCCCCACAATTCTCCTTTGAAGCTCTCCAAGGGCAAGTGATTTCTCGCGTGTACGGCAAGCGCGAACCGCATCGCACAGCGCGAGCAAAGCGTAAAGCTCCGGATCAGACAACGCAGCCTCCGGCACCGAACGGTACAGCGGTTGTATAGCCTGCCCCTTCGCCTCGCCAAAAGGATGCGGCCAGACAAACAGCTCGCTATAGTTACTGCCGCTGCTCTGAATCAATGCTGATAAAGGCGCCGCTGCATGTGCTGTCGGAAGCCCGCGCACAACCGGACCCGGCTGCACCGGAAACACTACTGCAAGTCCGAACTGAATAAAATCCATGAACGTCTGTCGCATGATCTGCTTCCCGCTGCCATCGAGCAAACGGGCAAACTTCAACCGGGAAGCGGACTGACTGATTTCCCCCTGACTCATGTGCAGCGCCTTCGCAACAGGCACCTGCTGCCAGCTGGGGTCATCAAGCGCGATCAGCTTCAGCAGAAGCAGCACATCCTGAGGTTTCATGTGATATCTGTTGTGTTGCATAATGCAGGTCTTTATTTCATATTACGATATGAAATATACACAATTTAAAAGCCCCAACCCATACCACTAATGGCTCCGGATATGACACAGTTAAAGTACACGCCCATGGCACGTGTACCATCCGGAACGTGCCGGACATACGCGGAATTTTATTAAAAACCGTAACAACCGAATCACGCCCCCCGGCGCGCCTCGCGCGCGCCGCGAATAACCAGTGCCCCGCGCACTGTAGGGGCGACGCCTTGTGCTCGCCCGACGTGCGTCAGCCACCCCGGAATCGCGTCCCCAACCCGCCCCCCCGGCGCGCCCCGCGCGCGCCGCGATAAATCGCCGCCCCCGCGCCGGGTAGGGGCGACGCCTTGTGCTCGCCCCATACGCGTCAGCCGCCCAAATTTCCATGCCGACCCGCGCAGATCGATGCCCTGTGCTCGCCCCATACGCGATAGCCACTCCGGCATTTTGATCCCGCCACCGAAATTCCCGAACCCGAATAAAACCGAAATTGAAAATCCATATCCGTTATCAGGGTTTTGTGGCTTGCAACAACATTTCCACACCCCGTCCCGCCACCACCGTGGCCTTTTTCGAATTTGGTGCTGCTGCAACCCATTGCCGTTGATTGATTTAGTCCCGGGGCCACCCCTCTCGAGAGGGGAATTGGGAAGTCCCGATGTGGTAAAAAAAATATCGAGGTCGGCTAATGACTTTGGTGTTGATTTTCGGCTTGAACTGAAAACGAAGAACCCGCAAAATTCCCCTCTTGAGAGGGGTGCCCGGGTGAGCGCAGCGAACGGGCGGGGTGTGGAGGGCATGGACCCCGGTACCATCCGTATGACAATTGCTCACGGTGCAGGTTACGTGATGCGCGATGTACGATGATGGCATGGGGATTATCCGAATCGCGTCGCATTTGAACCGTGTATCCCGCCAGCGCGCCCCGCGCGCGCCGCGATAAATCGCCGCCCCCGCCGGGTAGGGGCGACGCCTTGTGCTCGCCCCATACGCGTCAGCCGCCCAAATTTCCATGCCGACCCGCGCAAATCAGCCCCTTATGCTCGCCCCGCGTGCGCCCGCCACCCCGGCATTTTGATCCCGCCACCCATATCCCCGAACCCAAATAAAACCGAAATTGAAAATCCATGTCCGTTATGAGGGTTTCGTGGCCTGCAACAACATTTCCACACCCCGCCCCGCCACCACCGTGGCCTTATTGAAATTTGCTGCTGCTCCAACCCATTGCCGTTGATTGATTTAGTCCCGGGGCCACCCCTCTCGAGAGGGGAATTGGGGAGCGCTGATGTGGTAAAAAAAATATCGAGGTCGGCTAATGACTTTGGTGTTGATTTTCGGCTTGAACTGAAAACGAAGAACCCGCAAAATTCCCCTCTTGAGAGGGGTGCCCGGGTGAGCGCAGCGAACGGGCGGGGTGTGGAGGGCATGGACCCCCGGTACCATCCGTATGACAATTGCTCACGGTGCAGGTTACGTGATGCGCGATGTACGATGATGGCATGGGGATTATCCGAATCGCGTCGCATTTGAACCGTGTATCCCGCCAGCGCGCCCCGTGCGCGCCGCGATAAATCGCCGCCCCCGCCGGGTAGGGGCGACGCCTTGTGCTCGCCCCATACGCGTCAGCCGCCCAAATTTCCATGCCGACCCGCGCAGATCGATGCCCTGTGCTCGCCCCATACGCGATAGCCACTCCGGCGTCACGATCCCGCCACCGAAATTCCCGAACCCGAATAAAACAGAAATTGAAAATCCATATCCGTTATCAGGGTTTCGTGGCCTGCAACAACATTTCCACACCCCGTCCCGCCACCACCGCGGCCTTTTTCGAATTTGGTGCTGCTGCAACCCATTGCCGTTGATTGATTTAGTCCCGGGGCCACCCCTCTCGAGAGGGGAATTGGGGAGCGCTGATGTGGTAAAAAAAATATCGAGGTCGGCTAATGACTTTGGTGTTGATTTTCGGCTCGAACTGAAAACGAAGAACCCGCAAAATTCCCCTCTTGAGAGGGGTGCCCGGGTGAGCGCAGCGAACGGGCGGGGTGTGGAGGGCACGGACCCCCGGTACCATCCGTATGACAATTGCTCACGGTGCAGGTTACGTGATGCGCGATGTACGATGATGGCATGGGGATTATCCGAATCGCGTCGCATTTGAACCGTGTATCCCGCCAGCGCGCCCCGCGCACGGTAGGGGCGACGCCTTGTGCTCGCCCCGAGTGCGTCAGCCGCCCCGATACCCATGCCGACCTGCCTGCGCACATCGGCGATCGTAATACCAATACCGTGGTCGGTTGGTATATGGGTTAAAACCGGGACCGAGCCCTCATCGCATGTTGGTGGTGGATCGAACCCCCGCGTCACACCCCGTCCCGCCACCACCGCGGCCTTTTTCGAATTTGGTGCTGCTGCAACCCATTGCCGTTGATTGATTTAGTCCCGGGGCCACCCCTCTCGAGAGGGGAATTGGGAAGCGCTGCTGTGGTATGGATTTTCGTGGTCGGCCAATAATTTTGGTGTTGATTTTCGGATTCAAGAACCTGCGCCCCCCACTCCCGCGCACACATTCCCACCCCCCCAAACCGCCTTCCCCACCCCATACTAATCCCCAAAACTTCACCATTCTTTAATTTTATAAAGTGTGCGATTTTTCCTAATATTTACGCATACCTTTTATTTGCACGGTTTTTCAGGTATTGGACTTTAAATAGCATAAACACAGGTTTTCCCCATTGGAAGCGATTCGAGACACTTTTTCCACGACTATTGTGTACACCCATTTTGTAAGCGCTTACGATGGGGTTTCGGGCTTGGGTGTTTCGCGTTTCATGTTTGGAGCCTAAAGCGCAAACCCAATCCTAAACCACAAACCACAAACAGCCAACAGCCAACAGCCAACAGCCAATCACCAACGCTAAACGCTTCACTCTGAACTCTAAACTCTTCACTCTGAACTAAAAAAACCATGCCCTTCCTCCTTTCCATATTACTGCTGCTATTTCTGCTTCCTGAGGTTGCGCGGGCGCAGCAGGGGTCGGGTGCGGCGAGTGGGGGGGAGCGGTTTAGTATGGAGGCCTCCATCCGGATTTCGGGGAATGTGATTACGCGTACCGGGGGCGAGAATATTTTGTTTGATACCATTTATGATGTCAATTTCGAGCAGACCCGCGCGGGGCAGACGGTGATTACGGTGGATCCCATCACGGATTTTGCGGCTGCGGATGCCGGTGCGGGTTATGTGGTGGCTAAGGGTGCCCCCAATGCGGAGTTTCAGCTTACCTTCAGCCGGGAAGTCGTGCTGCGGCACGCGACCGAGCGCGACAATGTGCTGATTGTGCGCTATCTGCTGAGCGGCAACAGCATACCCGAACAGGAAAACGCGGCCTACGTGCTGGAAGCCGCCCCCCGCTTCCGCCTCAATGCCGACGGCGAATTTCATTTTTGGGTAGGCGGCATGGTCGATATCTCCAAAGCCATCCGCGGCGAATATGAAGGCGAATTCACCCTCGAGGTCGAGTATTTATGATGCGGCCAACACCCCCCATCCCGGTCCCGGCCACAGCCGCATCCGCATCTCAAAGGATGCCTGCACCCAGCGCCCGGAAGGCTAAACCGCTTTTTTTTCTTTGGGTGAACGCCGGGAATGCCCCCCCTCACCCAACCCTTTCGGAAGTACCGGTGCGTCCGACGGCCCCGTGCACAGGGTCAGGCGCTTCCAGGCTGATCGCCCCCCTCATCCTTCTTATCACCCTGCTTTTCCTCCCGCAGCTCACCGAAGCACAGCGGCTGAATTTTGGACTTTTTGCGGGAGAGGATATCACCATTGAACCAGTCATGGGTTCAGGTACGCTGGATTTTAATGCCAGGCAAAGTGCAATTGTCCCGGGGGATAACGTGATCATTAGTTTACAGGATGATGCAGCAAGCCTCATGGCTGTCTTCACCATTACAGCTCCCATCGGATTTGATTTGGATGTTGTGGTTACCGAAACTTCACCGGGTGTTTTAAGGCTTGAACCGCCAATTGCTGAAGAGACCAATGAGATCCCCTTCACGTTTGGTTGGGCATTTAGCAACAATGGTTTTTCGAGTGAGACGGACGCCCTTACTGATGCGCGTGCCAATGTGATTCCCGCAGGTATTCGTTTTGCTACGTTTCCGGTGATTCGCCGGAATGGTAACAATGGCCCGCCCGGACCGCCGCCGCGTCCGCTTGATGGTAATAGTGATCAACGACCTACACAAACGGCATATCTCTTTTTCTTTGGCAGCATTGAGGTACCGGAAAATGCAAGGGTTGGTTTATACAACACTCAGATTGATATTCATGTAAGCTACAATAGGGGGGACGAGCTATGACCCATCACCCGGCTTACCACCTTTTAACTGCTTTCTTTTTACCCGCGGAAGCTTCCCTGTCCCGGCTGCGGACCGTCTTCCTCATCCTCCTTGTTGCCGGCTTTTGTATGGCGACAGATGCCGTGCAGGCGCAGGTGCGCTTCAGTCTTGAACTCATGGAGGAAAGCGCGGTGCTTGAGGCGGAATCCTTCGATTTCAACCGGGAGGCACGGCGGAGTCTCACGCGGGATGCGCAGGGGCGGCTCACGGGTGTGGAGAGCGCGGCCTGCCTGCGGATCAGTGCGGCCGAGAACATCCCCGTGCTGGTGGAAGTGCAGTTTCAGGATGTGCAGCTGCGCGGCGGCATCCGGCCCGTAAGCACCGAAGCCCTGTACCTGAACGACGGCGGCGCTTGTCCTGAAGAGCCGGCTATCGGGCGCGCCATCGGGCAGCCCCTCGATGCACAGGGCCGGGCGGCCTTCACCCTCGATAAGCGCGAAAGGATTGCCCGAAACTTGCCCGGCAGCCCCGACCGCCTGCACGCCTGGATCTTCCTGATCGCCGATTTACGGCTCAACCCCGACGCAAGCCCGCTGCAGCGCGCCTTCACCGATCAGTACGAAGGCGAATTCGTGATCCGCGTAGAATATCTTTAACCCTTTTTTGCCAAAACCGCTTCCAACTTAGGCCAAATGTTAATATTATCATCCCTTTACTCCCGCACCCCAAAAAGCACCGACCGAATCCCTGAATCTTCAAACCTTCAAATTTTTGAATCCCTGAATCTTTGAACAAACAGTATGACCCATCAGTCCCAAATAAAGTCAGTACCGAAGCAAAGCCCGCAACAGCGACACACTGACACACTGACATACTGACATACTGAAATACTGATTAAATACTGATTAAAAACTGAATTTGGCCTGAAGGTCAAACCCATGCAACACCTAAACAACCCCTAAAAAAAACAAAGAAACAATCCTATGAAAACAACGACAATGAAAAAAACGCTGCTCGGCCTCGCCGCCCTGCTCCTCGTTTCCCTTCTTGGGTTCAATCAGGAAGTGAAAGCGCAGCTCGGTGATAATCAGGCAGAAGCTACTGCACAAATTGTACAACAAATACAGATTGAAAGAATCACGAGCCTTGAATTTGGTCTATTGGTTCCTGATGAAACAAAATCAATCTTAGTGACCGGTGCACCTGCAGGAACTCCGTCTGTTACAAGTCCAACTAGCGCCGCAAGATTTACAATAACAAAGTCGGGCATA
This sequence comes from Cyclonatronum proteinivorum, assembly GCF_003353065.1. Lineage (GTDB taxonomy): Bacteria > Bacteroidota > Rhodothermia > Balneolales > Cyclonatronaceae > Cyclonatronum > Cyclonatronum proteinivorum. The sequence goes on from NZ_CP027806.1 coordinate 1,411,527, forward strand.
CCTGTTACTTTTACCTTGGCGCTTCCTTCAGTGCTTGATGGTTTAGCAAGTACTCCAACTGAGGGCGAAACTTTAGCCTTAAACTTCGATGATACCGCAGATGGTGATAATCCAAATTTAGGCCTTGTAACAGATGCCGACGGTACTAATACCTATGCATTTACCCCTGTTGATGGTGCATCTGTAGATTTAGAAACTGAAGCTTCAGCATTTGATACACTTACAACTTTTGATATTGTAATCGGTGGTACAGTTGTAGCAAGTGATACACAAGTGGCAGGAAATTACCGTGGAGTAATTACACTTACAGTTGACTACAACTAAATCTCTTAATTCTAATCCTGATTAAGTAGATTCACAGGCCTCAAATACCTATTATGCGGTCTAAGCACTGCACTTTATATATGTTAACTGAAGCCTGACTCCCGCTATCATGATTCGTTCCGAGGAAAAGTTCCCCATGTCCCGCAAACTGCTTTCTGTAACCGGCTTTATGCTGCTGTTCGGCCTGCTGATGGTCCCGTTTTGGGGCGGCAGCGCACAGCAGGCGCAGGCACAGGTCAGCCTCGCCCCGACATCTCTTTTTATATTTGAGACAGGTGGCATTGGCGAGTTATTTGTAAGTAACCGCAGTCAAATACCGCAGGAAGTGAATGTGCGGTTTGAGTTTCAGTTCCCGACCTCCGATGCGGAGGGCAACATCCGCATGACAGAAGGGGATGAGGCGATTGCGGCCGAATGGGGACTGGGAGAAATGGTTCGGGTCTTCCCGAGGCGGCTCGTGCTGCAGCCGGGCGAAACACAAACCCTGCGGGTACAGGTTCGCCCGATGCGCGACCGGCCCGACGGCATGTTTTTCACCCGCGCCATTGTGAGCTCGAACGCCCTGCAGCAGGATGTCGGTCAGCAGGAAGCGGCCGAAGGCATCCGCACGCAGATCAACTACATCCTCGAGCAGTCCATCCCCGTGTTCTACCGCAGGGGCAGCAACACCACCGGCGTGGACGTAGAACGAATCGAAGCGAGCCGTGCCGAACAGGGCCTGAACCTGCTGGTTCACCTGCAGCGCACGGGCAACAGTCCTTTTATGGGTACCATGGGTGCCCAATTGTTCGATATGAACGGCAATCAGCTTGCCGAAAGCAGCTCCTCGGCCTTCCTCTACTTTGATGAACGCCGCCGGATGACGCTTCGGCACGAGGACCTGCCCCCGGGCCGCTACCGGGTCGAGCTTTGGTTCGAAACACAGCGGCGCGACATGGCCTCGGGCAATATCGTACAGGCACCCCGCATCACCCACAGCACGATTGTAGAATTACCCTGATGGAGGTTTGAGTTCAGCGTTTTTTGGACGCAGGACCGGAGACGGAAGACGGAGATCAGAGATCAGAAGTCAGAGGTCAGTGGTCAGTGGTCAGAAGACGGATGACGGATGACGGAAGCCAAAAGCCAGAGGTCGGAAGTCAGAGGTCGGAAGCCAACGGTCAAAAAACCGCGGTCTGCGGTCTGCCGTCTGCGGTCAACACCCAAAACCTCTTCAGGAAGACACATTCACATTATTATTCCATATATATGCTATTGCAACGTAGTTCCTTTTGTGAGCGCTTTCAGCGTGCCCTGTGCGGCCTTGTGCTGCTTGCGGGTTTGCTGCTGAGCAGCGCTTTATGGAGCAGTTCAGGCATTGCGCAGGCGCAAAACGGCGATGACCCTACGACAGCGACCATCAGCGTTACGGGCACGGTCATTCTCGGCCTCACCATTGAAGGGGTGCTCGATCTCGTCTTTGATGATATCGTAGCCGGCGATCCGAAAACCATCAACCTTGATGGCACGGCAACCGGTGCATCCGTAACCGGTGAAGAGCAGGCCGGCAAGTTCCGCATCGACACAAGGGGGAACTTCACCCTCGAGTTCGTCGATCTGCCGAACGAAATGATTGGTCCCGACGGGGCCTCCATGCCGGTGAGCTTCTTTAGCGGCTGGTCAGAAGATGATGACGGCGCCAATGCCACCAATCCTGTAGAAACCGGCGCCCCAACGCCGGTGCTTGTACCCGAGAGCGAAGTCTTCGTCTTCCTCGGGGCAACCGTAGAACCCCCGCCCACCCAAACACTGGGGCAATACGAAACCACCGTAACCCTCCGCGCCACCTTCGGCGTGGACTAAACAAAGGAAACGGTCGGCAAAAACTAAAAAAGTCAGTGATTCGCAGACCCCAAAAGGATGCGAAACACTGGCTTTGGTTTTGAGTTCAGAGTTCGGAGTTCAAAGTTCAGAGTGATTAGTGATTAGTGATTAGTGATTAGTGATTAGTTTCTGGTTTCTGGTTTCTGACATCTGACATCTGTCTTCTGTCTTCTGTCTTCTGGATTTTGAACAAGATTTTATCGTGGTATGCATTCAATCCCAGAATATTTGAATCATCAAATCATCAAATCCTTGAATCTTTGAATCCTCAAATCTTTGAATCCCCGAATCCCCCTGTATCCGGCGACACCCTGACATATTGAAACACTGACATACTGTAAACCCCATATCATCCTCTTCAGTTTTCTGATCGCTTCAGCGCTGATGCTGTTTCCGGCCCTGGTATGGGCGCAGATTACGATTACGCCTACCATCGTCTTCATGCATGATGGAGACCCTGCCGGGCGTATTACGATTACCAACAGTTCGGATGTGCCGCAGGAGGTGAATATCAGCCTCAGTTTTGGCTATCCGGATTCTGATGAGGCGGGAAATTTGCTGATGAATTATGAAGATGAAGAAGCGGCAGCGCGGTTCGGGCTCGATGATGTGATGCGGGTTTTTCCGCGACGCTTTGAGCTGGCGCCGGGAGAAAATCAGATCCTGCGCATGCAGGTACAGCAGGCAGGGATGCGCGCTCGCGAAGACGGGCTCCACTGGACCCGTATGAACATCACCTCCAACGAGCGCACCCGCGCCGTTGATGAGGGTGGAGCAGACCGGATCGGGGCGCGCATCAGTTACCGGATTCAGCAGAACATCGGCATTTTTTACAGGAAGGGGGAGGTCCGTACGGGCCTCGAACTGCTGCAGCTCAGCGACCGCCGCGATGCGGAAACCGGCGAGCTGCACCTCATCCCCCGCCTGCAGCGCACGGGCAACAGTCCGTTTATGGGCACCATGTTCGCAAGCCTCCGCGACGCGAGCGGCGCGGTTGTACGCGAAAGCGAGCGCACCTTCAGCGTGTACTTCACCCAAACCCGCCCCATCACCCTCGACACCACCGACCTCCCCCCGGGCCGCTACACCGCCCGCCTCCGCTTAGAACCCACCCGTACCGACCTCAACCCCCGCGACCAAATCCCCGGCGAACCCTTAGAAATCGACCTGGAGGTCGCATGGTAAATGGGAAAGCGCACCTAAAACGCAACCGCCGAAGAGATGGAGTGTCGGGTTCGGGAAGTGTGGTGGGGATGGTGGGGAAGGGCTCCAAATTCGCCTCTTCAGAGGGGAATTTTGCGGGTTCTTCGCGGGAAATGGAACCGAGTAGCCATGCCAAATTAAGCGTCCGACCTCCGAAATTACTTCCCCCCTCCGCTCTTCCCAATTCCCCTCTCGAGAGGGGTGCCCCCGGGAAAAAGTCTTTCGAAGGCAAAAATGCCGGAACAGCCCCCAATTTTAAAATAGCCCTTATGCCATTGGGGCGGGGTGTGGAAATGTTGTCAAGTGGGAAGGCCCCCGAAATTACCACGAAAGCCGGTTACACGCACCGCGTACCCAACATCGAGAGCAATGATGTACCGGGTTGTGCCGGGGCCCCGTGCCCTCCACACCCCGCCCGTTCGCTGCGCTCACCGGGGCACCCCTCTCGAGAGGGGAATTTTTCTGGTTCTTCGAAGAAAGTTGAACCGAAAGACCTTGCCAAATTAAGCGTCCGACTTCCGAAATTACTTACCCCCTCCGCTCTCCCCAATTCCCCTCTCGAGAGGGGTGCCCCCGGGAAAAAGTCTTTCGAAGTCACAAAGATCAGAACAGCCCCCAATTTCAAAATGGCCCTTATGCCATCGGGGCGGGGTGTGGAAATGTTGTCAAGAGGGAAAAACCCAATTATCACCCCGAAAGCAAGCAACACGCACCACGTACCCCACATCGAGAGCTATGATGTGCCGGTAGGTGCCGGGGTCATGTGCCCTCCACACCCCGCCCGTTCGCTGCGCTCACCCGGGCACCCCTCTCGAGAGGGGAATTTTGCTGGTTCTTCGCAGAAAGTAGAACCGAAGCACCTTCCCAAATTAAGCGTCCGACTTCCGAAAGTAATTACCCCCTCCGCACTCCCCAATTCCCCTCTCGAGAGGGGTGCCCCCTGGAAAAATTTGTTCAAATGCAAAAAAGCCAGGACAGCCCATAATTTAAAAATGGCCCCGAAGCCATCGGGGCGGGGTGTGGAAATGTTGTCAAGTGGGAAGGCCCCCGAAATTACCACGAAAGCGGGTTACACGCACCACGTACCCAACATCGAGAGCAATGATGTACCGGGTGGTGCCGGGGTCTCGTGCCCTCCACACCCCGCCCGTTCGCTGCGCTCACCCGGGCACCCCTCTCGAGAGGGGAATTTTTCTGGTTCTTCGAAGAAAGTTGAACCGAAGCACCTTCCCAAATTAAGCGTCCGACTTCCGAAAGTAATTACCCCCTCCGCACTCCCCAATTCCCCTCTCGAGAGGGGTGCCCCCGGGAAAAAGTCTTTCGAAGTCACAAAGATCAGAACAGCCCCCAATTTCAAAATGGCTCCGTTGCCAATGGGGCGGGGTGTGGAAATGTTGTCAAGTGGGAAAAACCCAATTATCACCCTGAAAGCCTGCAACGCGCACCACGTACCCCACATCGAGAGCAATGATGTTCCGGGTTGTGCCGGGGTCTCGTGCCCTCCACACCCCGCCCGTTCGCTGCGCTCACCCGGGCACCCCTCTCGAGAGGGGAGTTTTGCCAATCCCGCCGCGGTCTGCCGGCTGCGGTCTGCCGTCCTGGTCCCTTTATTGCTGCTGATTTTCATGATGGGGTTCATCCTTCCCCTTTCCCCATCTCCCCAAAACACGGCATCCGCTTCAACCTCAGCTTCTTTCTTCTTCGACGATACGGATGAAGTGGTGCTCATTTTTAGCTATCCGGCGGTGGGGCGGGTGTATGTTACGGCTTTGTTCGATTACAATCAGAATGAGCTGCTGATTCCGGTTACGGAGATGTTTACGCTGCTGGGGGTAAATTTTTCGCGCGGGGAGACGCAGCGGAATGTGATCGAGGGCGTTTTTCTGACCAACGGGGAGCGGTATTCGATGAATTTCGATAATTTCAGCATCATCAAGGGCGGGCGGCGGTATGAGTTTGATGCGGAGCGTATGCACTCCGGGGCCCTGGATTTTTACCTCACGCCTGATGTGTGGGAAGATGTGTTCGGGCTGGAATTCTCCTTTAATTTCAGCGCGCTGAGTCTGTCGCTGCGCACCGAGCGTATCCTTCCCATAGAGGAGCGCCGGCAGCGGGAGCAGGCGCGGCAGCGGATTGAGGCCCTGGATTTCGGGCGGTCTTTTAACCCGCTGCTGTTTCCGCGGGAGCGCTCGGTTGTGCGGACCGGCTTTTTGGATTACAACCTGAGTGCCTCGAGTCTGGTGAACGAACAGCTCCAGAATTACAGCTACAGCTTTATTGGCGGCGGGGAGTTTCTGGGCGGCGATATACAGGGCTCCCACGTTGGGGGCTACACCGCCGACGGGCAGTGGTTTAACCGTACGAGTAACCTGCGCTGGCGCTATGTGATGCCGGATAATCCGTTTGTGACGACCCTCACCGCGGGGCAGATCAGTACCGGCGGTATTAACAGTACGCGGATTCGCGGGCTTTCGATGACCAACGAGCCGGTCGAGTCCCGGCAGCTGTATGGCACCTATGTGCTGGAAGGCCGGGCCGAGCCGGACAGTGAAATTGAACTCTATTTCAACAACCGCCTGCTGGAGTACACCCGGGCCGACGGCCTCGGGTTTTATCGTTTTGAAGTGCCGCTGCGCTACGGCACGACCCGCCTCGAAACCCGCATCTACACCCCGAGCGGCGCAATGGAAGTAAGTGAGCGGCAGATTCAGGTGCCTTTTGTGTTCCTGCCGCCGGGTCAGGTGCAGTACAATCTGGAAGGAGGGGTGCTCGATCAGACTTTTGGGGCGAGCGGCACCAACGTAGCGGCGCATGGCAACGTCGCCTACGGACTAAACAGCTGGCTCACGACCCGCGCCGGTATGGAGTACAATGAGTTTGAGAGCGAGGTGCCCAACGCTTACGGCTCCCTCTCGGCCCGCGTATTCTCGCAGTATCTGGTGAATGTCGATCTCGTACCTAATGCGTTTTACCGGGCACAGAGCAGCGTCGTGTTTGCCTCAAGCCGCAGCATTGCCGCAACCTATACCTGGTTCGATGGTGATTCCCGCTTTAATACGCGGCAGGCGACCGATCAGCTCACTCTGAATTTTTATACGCCCATCCCGTTTTTCAGCAGTTTCAATGCCGGGGTGCGGTTTTCCGGGGATGTGGTGCGCTACAGCTGGGGCAGCGAAACCCGGGGTTCGGGCGATTTGTTTTTTCGCCTGATGGATGTAAACCTGCGCTTCAACTACCGCAATACCCTCATTCAGAGCGGCAGCAGCCTTTCAAGGGGCAACGGGCAGCTTACGGCCACCGGCTCCTACACCATTCCGAGGCAGTCGGTGCTGCCCCGGCCTTTCCGGAGCGTGTTTCTGCGCGGATCGCTGGTGTATGATGAGCGGCTGAATCAGATTCGCTCCGTAGATGCACAGCTTTCCCGTAATATCGGACGGATTGGCCGTTTTAATGTGGGGATGACGCGGCAGCTGCTCAACAACATCACCATTGTGCAGGGCGGGCTTAGCCTGGATTTGGGGGGCAAGGTGCGTTCATCGACTGATTTCCGCGGGGCATCCGGCAACTACAACCTGCGGCAGGGGCTGCGCGGCTCGGTCGGTTTCGATGATCAGGCAACCTATCTGCAAGCCACGGACCGTCAGCAGGTCGGGCGTTCAGCGGCTTCGGTTGTGCTTTTCATCGATAACAACAACAGCGGTACCTTCGATGAAGGCGACGAGCTGCTGCCCTATGCCGCCGTTCGTCTCGACCGTTCGGCAAGCAGCCGGGTTGGCAGGGACGGTATTCTGCGCCTCACGCAGCTGCAAAGCTATTACCGCTACAATCTCGAAATCAACCGTAACGCCATCCCGCATCCGCTGCTCGTGCCGGCCAAAGATCAGTTCAGTTTTGTGGCCGATCCGAATCAGTACAAGCGCATCGAAATCCCGTTTTACCGCTCCGGCGTGATCGACGGCGAAGTGCTGATCCGCCGGGCCGGCGAAACCGAAGGGCAGGGCGGGATGCGGCTGCTGCTCAGCGGAATTGATCACGATTATTCCGAAGTTATCCGTACATTCTTTGGTGGCGGGTTTTATGCAATGGATATCCCTCCGGGCCGCTACACCCTCGAAGTTGATCCCGGTCAGCTGGATTTCCTCGGTCTCGTTCCGTTTGACGGGCTTACGGAATTTGAAATACGTGCCCTTGCTGACGGCGATTTTGTTGAAGATATTCGTATCATGCTGGTTCCGCCCGGAGAAGCATTTGTGCCCGTAACGGCGGAAAGTTTACTTGAACAAGAGCTTTTTGATGAATTGAAGGCGTCCAAACAGGATGCCATCCGGAATTATGTACGCGCACAGCATCTTATCTATACGCAGGATTTCAGGGCGGCTTTACAGGCCATTGACGCCTCGCTCCGAATATTCGAAACAGATCACGGACTTGCACTCCGGGGTACCATTCTGTATCTGCTGGGCGACCGCGATGAAGCGCGCAGGCACTGGCTGCGTGCAAATGAGCGGAATCCCGATATACCGATCCCCAGTACCGAACTGCTTGACCTGATGATAAGAAACCAAGGGCAGCGCTAACGAAACGATGAAACCAACATTTTGTATGTTTGACAGGGCAAACGATGCAGTTATGATAATCAGACCTCAGATTACACGTGTACAACAACGTATGCTTAAGCGCGAAAAAAGTCGTAAACGGCGTTTTTGGATTGCCATTGCAATTGTAGTCGCCCTATGGGGGGTACTGATGGCGCCCGCTTTGCTGTGGGCGGGCAGCCCTTTTACACAGGTGTCTTCTGATACGGTAACCCTAACGCCCTTTAGTTTCGACCCGCAGCAGGGCAACCTGTCAGATACCATTGCTGACCCCGCTTCTGATGCGGTGGTCAGCATTGCTGCCGCGACGGCTCTTGAGCGCTCTGAGCGCGAACAGCGGCTCGACCGGCTCATCCAAAGTGCGATGGTCAACTTTTTTGATTCCGGTACTTTTTTGGTAGATACCAAGGTTTCGCTGGAGTTTGTGCCGGTGCAGCGGCCCAACGGGGAGCAGGGCGGCGGCGGGGCTGTGAGTCCGGTGCGCGAAAATCTGCCCGGTTTGCCTGGCGTGCCCATGTATCTGCTGCGTTCAAGTGAAGCCCCCTCTGAAGGCGGACTGACCGAGTACAGCCTTGAGCTCCGCCGTATAGAAGTTGAAATGCTCGTTGACTCGGATTATACCGCAGATGAAATCAATTTTGTAGATCAGCTGATTCGGGCAACGGCCAAAATTGACGACGCCCGCGGCGACCGTGTCACCATCACACGCTCCTCCTTCCCGCAGCGCCGCACAGCACAGAACGGCACCGCCCCAACCGTACAGCCATTGCCCGACACCTTCCCGGGGCCTGATGCCCTGCAGGAGCGTCCGCCGGTACCTCCTATGGAAGTGCCGCTATGGGAGCAGATTTTAGCGGAACCCCTCTATTGGATTCCCCTGCTCATGCTGTTTGGGTTATTCATTGGTTTTTTAATATGGCTGCTCACCCGTAAGCGCGATGAGCGCGACAAAGAACCCATGAGCCGTCCGGATGCGCCTGCACCGCCACCGGTCATGCCGCCCATCGGTGAAGCTGTACACCCGGATACGCTTGCGCGGAAAAAGCGGGAAATGGAAAAGCGGGAGCAGGCCAGAGAAAACGACTACGCGACCTATCTGTTGGAGCAAATCATGCAGTATCCGCCGGAGATGGCGCGCCTGTTTGAATCGTGGATGAAAAAAGAAGGCGAAAAAGGTCTTATGAAGGCGGCACACATCCTGCTGCTCACCGATCCCAAGCTCGTGCGGGTGCTCAAGCCCGCCATGACCGAGGAGCGGTTTAACGCGCTAAAAGCCCGTGTTGAAGCCTCCGGTGAACAGCCGGGGGAGGAAGCCATGAAAGAGCTGCGCAACCTCACGCGCTATCTGAAAGCCCGTACGCAGGAAAATACGGTACGCCGCGGGCTGCGTGCCCTCAACGATTTCGACTTCGTACAGCATGAAGATGACGATCGCCTGCTGCTGCATCTCATAGATTACGAACCGCGCGAAATTGCCATCATCCTGAGTCACCTTGAGAGCAAGCGTGCGGCCCTCATGCTGCGGGAGTTCGAACCCGAAAAATCGCAGCAGGTCATGCTTGAGCTTCCTAAAGTGAAAAATACCGATTATGAGACCTACCGCAGTCTGGCCGAAGACTTTTTTAACCGCATCAGTACGGATACGGACGATGATGAGCGGTTTAAGGAAAGCGATGTAGCAGAAACGGTGAAGCTGATTGAATCGCTGCCGCTGCGTCAGCAGGAAGAAACGAGCGAGCGTTTTATGCGTGAGGAAAACCCCTACGCCGCAGCCGTTACAAGCCGCATGATTACCTTCATGACGCTCTCAACGGTGAGTGATGATATCATTACGGAAGCCATTCAGCCGATTGGCACCGAACAGCTCGGGCTGGCCCTGGCAGGTATGGATTCCGAAACGGCATTCCGGCTCATCAGCCTGCGTCCGGAGCGCGAGCAGATGGTGCTGCATTCCGAAATGGAAAATGCGGCCGTAGTCAGCGATGAGAAAATCAATGAAGCCAAGAACAGCCTGCTCAACCGAATCCGCGCAACTGCGCGCAGCAAACAGCAAACGGTTTAGCCAGTCCGGTAAACCACGGCTTAGCCCAACTTCTAATTTTCTAATCTTAATGGTGTAAGGCGTACATGCTTAGTAAATCCCCATCCGGTCTGAATGGCTTCCTGCCAGCCCTGACTGCTGTCCTGCTGCTCCTGCTGCTGGTCGGATGCAGCTCCTCCGGCACGGCCGTACCGGCAGGGAGTGAGGGCGGAGATCCTCAGGCGGCGGAAGACGTACTGCAACGCCGTACGCTTGAAGTGGCAGATACCTCCGCGGCGCAGGCATCGCAGGATTCTGTTACCGAAGCAGAAGAGGTCCGGCTGAGCTCCCGTTTTGTTGAAGAGGCGTTTGCGGACTACGCACAGCGGACCAACACCAAGCTCACCCTCTTTTTTCAGGCACAGCAGCGCTACCATGCCGGGCAGTATGTGGAAGCGCTGCGGCTCATAAACCGCGCCCTGGAGTGGGGCGAAAGCGCCGATGCCCTTGCCATGAAAGGACTGATATTTGCCGGTCTTCAGGCCGAAGAGCAGGCCATTAGCTACTGGCAGCGCGCCATTGCGCTCGATCCGGATGTGTTTGAGCGCATCCTGCTACCCCGCGAATAGCAAGCAGAAGTACCACAGAAACGAACGCAGGTGTGATCCCTTAAACTGAACCCCAAAAACTGAACCATGCGCATATCCTGGGCTACCGTAATCTGCATCCTTGTGTTTGGCTTTTTGCTTGTACTCTCCGTACTGCAAACGCTGGATGTTGTGCAGATTGTCCGATTCCCGTCCGCCCTTGATTTTCTGAATCTGCCGAGCGTAGGCATCGTGGCCGGCGGGGTTATGCTGCACGTGCTTATCTCGTATCCTTTCTATGAAATCAGGCGTGCGTTAGTCGCTTTCATACACGTGTTTTCGGAAAGTGCCCTCGACAGGGAAACGTTTAAGAACGATCGCAGGCGTATTCTGGAATGGCAGCGCCTGTACCGCGACAACCGCAATAAAACACGTAAAGAGCTGGCCGAACAGCTCAGCGATACGTTTGAAGGCTACGTTTTTACCCTGCTGAATACCAACTACAGCCGGGATGAAATTCTGGATATGGGCGGCATCAAAATTGAAGAGCGCTACAACGATACGGTACAAACTTCGCGGGTTTTCCAAACCATGGGTACAGCCGCGCCGGCAATCGGGATGCTGGGGACGCTTATGGGGCTCATCATCATGCTGGCCAATTTTCAGGATGCCGAGCAGCTCGGTCTCGGGCTTTCATTTGCCCTCATGACAACGCTGTACGGTCTGGTGCTGGCGCATTTGCTGATGTTTCCGCTGGCAACCAAGTTCAGGGTAATGGCGCAGCATCAGTACTTCCGGGAGCGGGTGATGCTGGAAGGCATCCTCATGCTGCACGAGGGCAAACCACCGCTCATGATTTATGACAAGCTCGGTGCTTTCATTTCAACCCTGAAAGACGATACCAAAGATTTTGCGCCCACCGGCTGACCATGGCACGGTATCTCTATTTCAATATCTATATCATAAACCAGCTACGCGTACAATCACAGCATGCGATTCCGTCCTACCGATGATAATGAAGGCTTCACCAATGAGTCCTGGCAGACGAGCTTCCTCGATATCTTTATGCTGCTGCTCGCCTTTTTTATTATCCTGGCCGGGCTGGCCCGCTACGACATGCGTATTTTTGATGACGACGCCCGCGGCCTGCGTTCTCTGATTCAGGGTACCATGCGGGTGCAGACCCCGATAGATGAGCTGCGGTTTGATATGCAGGATGCGCTCTCTGCTGAAATCGGGAGTCAGATGCTGCAGCTCGATAGCGACCGCGATGAAATGCGCCTGAGTTTCACCGATGCCCGTTTTTTTGAAACGGCCCGCGCGGAGCTGCTACCGGAAGGCAAGGCGCTGATAGACCGCATTATGGAAGTCATGGCCGAGCTCAAATTCTATCAGTATTACATTGATGTTGAAGGCCATACCGATAACCGGCCCATCAGCACTTTACAGTTTCCCTCCAACTGGGAGCTCTCCGCGGCCCGTGCCTCCAACATCATCCGCTATTTTATGGAGCAGGGCTTCGAACCGTCCCGCCTCAAAGCCAGCGGCTACGCCGAAACCCGCCCAATTGTACCCAATCAGGACGAATTCGGCAACGACCTCCCCGACAATCAGGCCCTGAACCGCCGGGTTGTGATCCGGATTTATTATTGAGTGTAGCGTGCAGCGTTTGGGGGGGGTGATGGCGGCAGTTTGATTTTTTCGAAATGTGCACAAATCCGAGTGCCATCTGGTCGTTGCGTCGCGGCCGTCGGGTCTCCTTCGCGCCTTCGCGAACCCTCCCCCAAAAAGCATTAGCCTATGCCCGATTTCAGGGGAAGCAACCGGCACTGTAGCCGGTGTTGTTATCGGAGTTTCTCAAAAATGAGCGTCTGTGTCTAACCCGCATTATTCACCAAGAAAATTTCGCAGTCCTTGCACCACACTCAAATTTGGGCTACCGGAGTATTTCACTAAGCCAAATATAAACTTGCATTTAGCAAATAAATTCTGTTGAATTGTGAATAATGCGGGCTAACCAGGCAGGTTGGCTGTTCCTCAGTCTGTCGGGTTGCTGTATGGATTGGTGTTTTTGCAACTCAAATAACAGGTGCATTTAATAGTAAAAAAACTTTAATTAGGAAGATGTGCTTTTGTCACTGGCAAAAGCACTTTTTTTATGTTTAATGTACCAATAATAAACTCTATGATCTCAAAATCTATAAGATTTAAGGTATTGATTCTGAGTGCTTTGGCATTTCTTCTTATGATCCCTGCAGGCCTGCAGGCACAGGAAGAAATCAAATGGCACGAAGGATATATCAAAATTAAACTTGCGCCGCAGGCAAACGATCTGCTTCAGCGCACGAGCCTCGCGGATAACCCGCAGCTAACCGGAATCGAGGCTGTGGATGCCCTGCATCAGCAGTTCAATGTGCTCAGCATGGAGCAGGTGTTCGTTACCGACCCCCGCTTTGCCGAGCGTCATCGCCGTCACGGCCTCGACCGCTGGTTCCGCATTCAGTTTGATGCTTCTGCTTCAGAAGATCAGGTTATCAGCAGCTACAGTGCACTGCCCGAAATTGAAGTGGCAGAAAAAATTTATGTACGGCATCTTATTGCTGACCCTGTAAGCTCACAGGAACTGTTTGAAAGTATTCAGAACTTCGACGATCCCCGTCTTGATGAGCAGTGGCACTACAATAACACCGGTCAGACCGGCGGCAACCCCGGTTCTGATATCAGCCTGTTTCAGGCCTGGGGTCTGGAAACCGGGAATTCAGATGTCATCGTCAAAGTCATGGACAGCGGTATCGATCTGAACCATCCTGATCTTGAAGAAACCTTTTGGGATAACCCCGTGCCCGGCCCCGAAAACGGATTCGACGGCGATGTGCACGGCTGGAATTTTGTAAACAACACCCCTGATATTCAGGATCAGAACAATCACGGTACACACGTATCCGGTACGATTGCAGCCCGCAACAACAACGGAGTCGGAGTAGCCGGTATCGCTGGTGGTGATGAAAATGGTCCTGGTGTCAAGATTATGACCGCGCGCGTTTTCTCCGGCGCTGGTGATACGCCGGGCGGCTTCCCGCAGGGCTTTGTGTACGGGGCCGATAACGGTGCAGCCATCTCCAACAACAGCTGGGGCGGCGGCGGTTTCTCGCAGGTGCTTAACGACGCCATCGACTACTTTATCGAAAATGCGGGTTTTGACGCCGATGGCAACCCCTGGGGTCCAGTACAGGGCGGTCTGGTTTTCTTTGCCGCCGGTAACAACGGCTCTTCAAGCCCGAGTCAGCCAATTGCTTCTAACCCCGATGTAATTGCGGTTGCCTCAACCAATCACAACGATCAGAAAGCCTGGTACTCGCAGTTTGGTACGTGGATTGATATTTCCGCGCCCGGTGGTGAAACCAATTCAGCAGCCAATCAGGGTGTACTGAGCACAACCCGCAACAATGGGTACGCCTTCTTTCAGGGTACGTCCATGGCTTCCCCCCATGCTACTGGTGTAGCGGCTTTGGTTGCTTCGAGATTTCCGGGCAGCACCGCCGATGAAATCTACGGACGCATTCTTTTCACCGTTGACGACATCGAAGACGCCCTTGCCCCAACCCATCAGGGGTTGATGGGCGCCGGACGTATTAACGCTTTCCGCGCGCTTGAAGAAGACGACGGCGTGCCGCCTGCTACGGTTACAGACCTGACCTCGGTCGGGATGCCCGCAGAGAATTTCGTCACGCTGAGCTGGACTGCACCGGGCAGCAGCGGCGATGAAGGTCAGGCGTTTCTGTACGATCTGCGTATCTCCCAAAGCCCGATCACTGCCGATAATTTTGAGAATGCCGACGAACTTGAGATCGGACGCCCCGCTGCCGCAGGTGCGACGGAAATGGTTGACGTGACCGACCTTAGCCCGCAGACAACCTACTATTTCGCGCTTAAAGCCCGCGACCTCTTCGGTAACTTCAGCGATATTTCTAATGTAATTGAAGTAACAACAGACGGCTCGCCCGCCATCGCGCTGAGCGCTACGCAGTTTAGCAGTGAAATTGCCGTAGGCGATACGGAAGAGCAAACCCTGGTAATTACCAACACCGGTGAAGGGCTGCTGACCTACACCTTCCCTTCATTCCTGCAGAATACCGCGCTCACCAACGAAAACGGCGCCCTCCTGAAAACGCAGGCCGCTTTCAACCCTACCGCTGCAGATCTTCGGCAGGCCGCACAGCGCCTGATCATTGCACAGCATGACAGCGGACAGCTTACCCGTCCAAACAGCTATCAGCGCTCCGTGATTGAGGCCGTGCAGCAGCTGCGCGCTTCTGAAGTAAGTCAGCCAGCCGCTGCGCCCGCTGATGCTTCCGTCATCATTGAGTTTGAAGCACTGTCTGCCTCAGGCGGTGAATTTTTTAATGTAACGGATGAAGGTTATTCGGGTGAACTGACAGCCGTTCGCGGCGACTTCGTGCTCAACAGCGGCCCGGGTGCCCTTTGGGCTAGTGACTTCGCGGTTCTGCTTACAACCGAGGAAGAAATCAACAGCAGTACCGTTGTGCTGCAGGTCGGCGGATTTTCTGATTTCGGACCCTCCGGCACGCGCATTCCCTGGGGCGTGGGCAACAGCGGCCCGGGAACACCGGTCAACACGACCATCACCCTCCCCACTCCGCTGGAAATGGATGATCTGTATGTCTGGATCGGAAACGGCTGGGCGACCGGCGGCCTTGGCGAATGGGAAGGACTCGTTGAGCTGATTGGCGCTTCTGATTCCCCCGGCTTTGTGTCTTCAATTAGCCCTGCCGCTGGCTCTATCCCTGTTGGTGGCAGCACTGAAGTAACCATCACCTTTGATGCTACCGAAATCGTTGCCGGTGTGTATGAATCTTCTACACGCCTGCTCAGCAATGATCTGAGCAACCCGCTTACCATGATCGACTTCTTCCTGCAAACAGAGGGCGGTGAACCCGTTCTTGAGGCTTCTGAGGAAGAGCTGGCATACGGTAATCTGTTCCGCAACGAATCCAGCACCCTGTCCTTTACCCTTACCAATACCGGGACTGCGCTGGCAAATGTTGGTGAAATTATCATCAGCGATGATGCATATGTGAGCAGCAACGCAGGTGATTTCCTGCTCGCGCCCGGACAGGTCGCGGCCTTTGACGTCACCTTTACCCCAACCGAAGTTCGCGATTACGATGCCACCCTTACCATCCCGAACAACACAGAAGTGGGTGATTTGGTGATTACGCTCAGCGGTGCCGGAACAGAAGTACCGGAGCTGATTCTCAATCCGGATCAGGTTTCTGCAACCCTTACAAGCGGCGCCACAGCTGAGCGCAGCATTATGATCGAAAACGAGGGTGATGGTCCCCTTGAGTTTGCTTTCCCTGCATTTGCCGCTGAGCGCATTCTCAATGGCGAAACCGGTGCCCATTCAATTCTGACCAAAAGCCTTGCCGCGCCGCTTACGGAAGCTGAGCTCGAGCAGGTTCGTGAACGCGCTGCCCTGCGTGATGGCGCCCTTAGCGAAAGGTCATCAGATGCGGTTCGTCAGACGGGCAGCAGTGCGGGGCTCAGTAACGAAACCGCTTTTACCGTTGAATTTGACAACTTCACCGCGAGCGGTGGCGAGTTCACCCTGATCCATGAAGGGCTGCAGGGAGAGCTGACTGCTGTTGATCCTGATTTTGTGATCGAAAGCTCGCAGGGCAATACCTGGGCAAATGACCTCGCCTTCCTGTTTACGAGTAGTGAAGAGCTGTCATCTGAGGCCATTGTACTTCAGGTTGGCGGTCTTACCAACTACGGGCCAACACCCCGCGTACCTTGGGTTGGTGGCGCAAGTTCATCTCCTGGTACGCCGGTAACGGAAGCCATTACGATTCCGACGCCCTTAGATGTTGAGGGTCTTTACCTCTGGATCGGTCACGGCTGGACACCCGGCGGCTCAAGCAGTTGGAGCGGTTCGGTTGATTTTATCGGTATCAGCGATCGTGATCCGTTTATCAGCAGCGTAAGCCCGGCTTCCGGCACGGTCGAAGCAGGTGAAAGCCTCGAAGTCTTTTTTACCTTTGATGCAACTGATTACGATGAAGGCGAATATGTGCGCGAACTCGCGCTGATCAGCAATGATCCGCAGCAGACCGAAGCTATCGTTACGGCGACCATGACGGTAACCGAGGCTGACATGCCGGTTCTTGTTGTAGAGCCGGAGGAAGTCTCGCTCACAATTGAGCAGGGGCAGGATGCCGTATTCGAATTCACGCTATCCAACGAAGGTTCTGCTATGCTTGAGTTCAGCCTTTCCGCTGCGCTCACCGATGGAGAAACCGCTGATGAAGATGAGCTGTTCAGCTTTGATCCGGAAACGGGTATCATCCCTGAAGGCCTCAGCTCGACGATTTCGGCCACAGCAGCCTTAGCTGAGATGATGCCGGGGACCTACAACGCGGAAGTTTTCATTGCCAATAACTCAGCCAATGAGCTCGTCGTGCTGCCGGTTACCATTGTAATCGAGCCCGCAAGCAATGAAATCACGTTCCGTGTTGATATGAGCGTACAGGCAGCTGAAGGCGTTTATCGTCCGGATCTTGGCGATGAAGTGCATGTTCGCGGCAGCTTCAACAACTGGGAAGCACACGAAGGCACGCAGCTTGCCGAAGAGGCCGATGGCATGTATATGATCGAGCATACGGTGGAAGGCATGCCGGGCGCAGAGCATGAATACAAGTTCTACATCCTCGCCGGCGACGGCCGTGAGCTGCCCAACGGTGGCTGGGAAGATATGGTCGGCCCTGGCGATAATGGTAACCGCGTACTTGTGATGACGGGCGAAGACATGGAGCTGGAAAGCGTGTTCTTCAACAACGAAGCCCCCGATACAAGCACCGAGCCTGAGCTTGATATGCCGGTAGCATTCGCGCTGAACCAAAACTATCCCAACCCCTTCAACCCGACAACCAACATCACTTACGCCCTCCCCGAGGCCGCCGAAGTGAGGCTGGAAGTGTTCAACCTGCAGGGGCAGCGGGTAGCGGTACTCGTGAGCGGACAGCAAAACGCCGGTCACCACACCGTCACTTTCGATGCAAGCCGCCTTGCTTCAGGCATGTACCTGTACCGTCTGCAGGCCGGCAGCTTCGTTAACACCCAAAAAATGATGCTGCTCAAATAGCACAGCATCCGCTGGCTTAGGGTGATGCGGCTGTAAAAAGTGCCGCAAATCCCGGTCAATACAAAAAGCGCCGGAGAGACTTGTCCTCTCCGGCGCTTTTTTTATGCGGGAAATTTTGTAGACGGCTGGGTCAGTCACGTAGGTCAGGGGTTCCGGCTCAAACACAGACCTTTGGTTTTCGGCTGTCAGCGCCTGCAGTCTGTAAATTCCGGTACCACGCAGCGCCTTTGTTTTCGCATAAACGGTGTTACAAAAATGGTCACCAAAATATGACAGTGTAAATACCTTAAATTAGTTATATTCGACTTGATGAGATAAATAACACACTGTTAATAAATCAAATAGGGTTTATTATATATGAAGAATAGGGTTATGGTATTTTTGATGACAGATTTAGCGCATGTCCGGATACGCGGGTTTAAGAACAGCGCAATAAGCAGTTACATAAGGTTTGGTATACTGATGCTGGTACTTTGCGGTGGTTTACCGCTCCCGCCAGCCATACACGCACAGGTGACGCAGGAGACAGTAGCGGCAGATTCGGCAGCGGTTGCGGAACTTGAAGCGCAAATCAGCACGCTTCAGGCGGGATACACCGCGCAGACAGATCAGCTGTTACAGCGTATCGGCTCGCTGGAGCAGCAGATGCTGCAGCAAAGCGAAGGCCTTGATGCCCAACTTGAACAACAGTTGGTCCTGATTGATGCACTGCAAAGTCAGCAGCAGCTTCTACAAAGCGGGCTTGCAGAAAGTACGTTACTGCGGCAGCAGCTCGAGGCCGAACTTCAGCTGCAGTCCGATTCACTTACCGCCATGCGTGAATTGCTTGCCATGCAGTCGGAAACCTTTCAGCGCATTCTTGACGATAATCAGGCGCAGTTCCGGCAAACGCTGGCAGATACCGAGCGACAGCTCGGCAGCCTGAGCGATGATTTTGAAGACCGTTTAAGCCAAAGTACCGGTTTGCTTTGGGGCATTGTCAGCTTGCTTGGCGTGTTTTTGCTGGCGGCCTTTTTCTACCTTCGGAGCGCGATGCGTACACAGCAGCAGGAGATGCAAAAAGAGCTCACGCAAGCGGAAGCGCGTATAAGCGAAGACTCGGCCTCGGCAGTTGCCGCGCTTGATGAGCGGCTGACCTCAGCACATGATACGCTCGCGCAGCAGCTTCAGGATGAGCTTGCAGCCATGCGCGAAGTGCTTGAAACGAAGGTTAAGGCCCTTGAAGAAGCGCAGCAGGCAGAGGCAGAGGCGCGGCAGCAGGACAAAGACGCGCAAAACGCTGCACTCGAGAATCTTGCAAAGACATGTGTGGAAAAAGAAGAAGGTCTTGTAAAGCAGGCCCTTGCAACAGCAAAGCAGGTCGCAACCCTTGTGGAAAAGCAGCTCAAGCTCAGTGAGGAAACGGAAAAGGCTGCGGCTGTTCCGGCGGAAATCCTGCCGGAACTCATAAAGCTCAAAGAAACCCTTGCCGGCTTGGAGCCTGCCCCCCGCGGACTCAAAACGCTGCTCACATCCCTCCAAAAAATTCAAAAGCGCCTTTCAGGCATTGTATAGCTGGAAGTTCGCTATATTCGCCCATGCAGATGGAATATCATGGCCGGAGCTTACCTCTCCGGCCTTCCTTTTTTTCTCAAAATCCCAATTCCTGTTCCGATGTCCCTGAACCGTTCAATTTTGAATGTACCTGTTATGGCAGCGCTTATGGTTGTGCTGCTGTTTTCGCTTGACACTGAATCCGCTGCTGCACAGAATATGCTGCTCGAAGCCGAGTCGGCAGTCAGCAGCGAGCACACGGTCACCATTCTGGGACAGCGGGTGCCTTACAGAGCCACCGCGGGGACGTTGCCGGTGCTGAATGAAGATGGCAAAGTGCTCGCCTCCCTCTTTTATGTGTTCTACGAGCGCACCGATGTACGCGACAAAAGCAGGCGTCCGCTGGTGTTCTCCTTCAACGGCGGACCCGGCTCGGCCTCGGTTTGGATGCATATCGGCTACACCGGTCCGCGCTTTTTGAATATCGACGATGAAGGCTTCCCCGTGCAGCCCTACGGCGTGGCCGAAAACCCGCACTCCATTCTCGATGTGGCTGATATCGTGTTCATTGACCCGGTCAACACCGGCTTCTCCCGCATTCTCAGCGCAGATGCCGAGCGGAGTCAGTTTTTCGGCGTGAATGCGGACATCAACTACCTCGCCGCCTGGATTGATCTGTTCGTGAGCCGGCACGACCGCTGGCGCTCACCCAAATACCTGAAAGGCGAGAGCTACGGCACAACCCGCGTCGCCGGCCTCGCGCGCCGCCTCCAAAGCGCGCACTGGATGTACCTCAACGGTGTCATCCTCGTTTCGCCCACTGAAATGGGACTCAACCCGCCCGCGATGGAGCCCCGCTCCGAAATCCTGAAGCTGCCCTACTATGCCGCAACCGCCTGGTATCACGGTCAGCTCGAACCGGCGCTGCAGCAGCAGGACCTGTACGACATCCTGCCGGTTGTCGAGGTTTTCACCATCAATGAATATCTGCCCGCGGTTGCCATGGGCGGCTTCCTCGACGAAGAGCGGCGCACCGAAATCGCTGCGCAGGTCGCCCGCTTCTCGGGCATTGACGCGCAGCACATCCTCAACCACAACCTGACCATCCCGACGCCCTTCTTCTGGAAAGAGCTGCTCCGCCATGAAGGCCTCACCGTTGGCCGGCTCGACTCCCGCTACCGCGGCATTGACCGCATGGACGCTGGCGACCGCTACGATCACGACCCCGCGCTGACCTCCTGGAACCACAGCTTCACCCCGGCCATCAACTATTACCTGCGCGAAGTCCTCGGCTACCGCACCGACCTGCGCTACAACATCTTCGGTCCGGTGCACCCCTGGGATCGCAGTAACGACAGCACCGGCGACGACCTCCGCCGCGCCATGGGCGAAAACCCCTTCCTGCACGTCATGATTCAGGCCGGCTACTACGACGGCGCAACCGATTATTTCTCCGCCAAATACGCCATGTGGAACATGGACCGCAGCGGCAAAGTCCGCGACAGGCTCCGCTTCGAAGGCTACCGCAGCGGCCACATGATGTACCTGCGCCAGGAAGACCTCGCCACCAGCAATCAGCACATCCGCGAATTCATCCGCGACTCGATATCCGAGCCGGGGGAGCCGGCACGGTACTGAGTCTGAATCAACAGGTCGGGATTTCTCCGAATCCGGCGAGCCGCGACGTCCCTCACCCGGAATGAAATCGTAAAGGCGACGCCTTGTGATCGCCTCGCATGCGCGCCCTGCGGCACTCGCGGGGAATTTGGGGGCTTCGCTTTTCTACAATAATGGCACACGTTCGGGGTTGGGGAGCATCACGATATATCCCAAAACCCTGTTTGCTCAGTATTTAGGCAAAGGGATTACGCGAAGACGGGAAGGAGGCGCGAAGGCCGCGACGCAATTACGGAACGCGGAATGGGCGGATCGCCCCGGATTAACCCGGATTTTAAGTTAGATGTATCGTTCGGTTTTGGTACTTCATTAGCATTGCAAGGACAAAGTACCGCCCTAACAGTGCGAGTATCGCAAATAAAATCAATCACTAATCCCCATCAGCGACACACTGACATACTGCCCCCACTGACATACTGAAACTCTACATTTTCATGTGGTATTTCGCATCAACCGGTTTGAGGGCGAGGTTGCAGGCGAAGCCGATGGCGAGGAGGGCGGCCATGATGTACATGGTGATGGTGTAGGCATCGGCGGGGGCGACGCCGCTGTCGATTTGCCACTGCCGCAGGTAGTTGATGAGCACGGGGCCGAGTACGCCGGCGGTGCTCCAGGCGGTGAGCAGGCGACCGTGTATGGCGCCGACCTGATAGGTGCCGAACATGTCGCGCAGGTAGGCGGGGATGGTTGCAAAGCCGCCGCCGTACATGGTCATGATCACGGAAAAGGCCGCGATAAAGAGGAAGGCGGTTTCAAATTTGCCGAGGGAGGGCACGGTGGCGTAGAGCAGCAGGCCGAGGCCGAAGTAGATGCCGTAGGTGGTTTGCCGCCCGATTTTGTCGGAGAGGGAGGACCAGAAAAAGCGGCCAATCAGGTTGAAGAAGCTGAGCAGGGCCACGAAGAGCGCGGCATCCGCGACGGTGATGGTGGCGGGGAACATTTCCTGAATCATGGGCGAAGCCTGACCGAGCACACCGATGCCGGCGGTGACGTTCACGCAGAGCATGACCCAAAGCAGCCAGAATTGCGGGGTTTTGAGGGCGGTATCGGCATCTACGTGGTTGGAGGTGATCATGCCGCTTGTGGATTTGACGGGCACATAGCCTTCGGGCTTCCATCCGTCGGGCGGCACGCGGACGAGGGCGACGCCGATCATCATCAGTACAAAATAGATGCTGCCCATCACCAGCATGGTCTCCCAGACACCGGCGGATTCAGGTCCGCTGAAGGTGCCGAGCAGGCGCACGGCGAGGGGGGAGCCGATCATCGCGCCGCCGCCAAATCCCATGATCGCCATGCCGGTCGCCATGCCGGGCCGGTCAGGGAACCATTTGATGAGGGTGGAAACCGGCGAGATGTAGCCGATGCCCAAACCAATGCCGCCAAGTACGCCGTAGCCGAGATAGACGAGCCAGATCTGATGCAGGTGCACGCCCAGGGCGGAAACAAAAAAACCGCCACTGAAGCACAGGGCGGCATAAAACATGGCTTTGCGGGGGCCTTCGCGCTCCAGCCATTTTCCGAAGAGGGCTGCGGATAGGCCGAGGAAAACAATGGCGATGGAGAAAATCCAGCCGATTTGGGTCAGGCGCCAGTCAGCAGCGGTGGATTCGGTGACGCCGATGAGCTGTGAGAGCGGCAGGTTGAATACGCTGAAGGCATATACCTGCCCGATCGCGAGGTGTATGGCAAGGGCCGCGGGCGGAATGAGCCAGCGGTTGTGGTCCGGGGCAGCGACGGTGTGCTTGCGGTCGAGGAAGGAAAACAAAAGCGTGAGGAATTTGAGGTTCGGAGGGTCAGTCGGATCCGGTTGTACCGGAGGCCGGAATCAGCCGGCGGAATTAATGGGGGCGAGGAGTCATCATCCTTTAAAATACTACCAAACCCGCATCGCGAAACACCCCCTGTGCTTCTGCGACCTGTTCGGGCGTGGGTTCGGGCGTGTTGGCCAGCGCGTAGGTGCGACCAAGCTGCTCCCATTTGTAGCTGCCCATGTTGTGGAAGGGCAGGATGTCAACCCGCTCGATGTTGGGCAGGGTCGCAGCAAAGGCGGCGAGTTCGGCGAGGTGCTCAGGCTGATCGGTGTAGCCGGGCACGAGCACGTGCCGCAGCCAGACGGGTACGCCGAGTTCGGCGAGGCGCCGGGCAAAAATGAGGGTGGGCTCGAGTTCGACGCCGGTCAGATTTCGGTAGTTTTCCGGGCGGATGTGCTTGATATCGAGCAGCACGAGGTTGGTGTAGCTCAGGAGCTCGTCATCAGCGCGCCAGCCGGTGTAGCCGGAGGTATCGAGGGCGGTGTGCACGCCCATTTTGCGGCAGCCTTCGAAAATGGCTTTCACGAAGGCGGGCTGACTCAGCGGCTCGCCGCCGGAGAGGGTCACCCCGCCACCGGTGCGCTGAAAGAGGTCGCGGTAGCGCGCAATTTCGCGGAGTTGCGTGAAGGCGTCGGTTTTTTCACCGCAGCGGAAGGGACGGGCATCCGGGTTATGGCAGTACAGGCAGTTGAGGGGGCAGCCCTGCAAAAAGAGCACGCGGCGCACGCCCGGCCCGTCAAGCGTGCCGGCTGATTCCGCCGAGTGCAGGTAGCCGCTTACATTTTCCATCGGTTTTCAGTTCAGTTTCTGATACACATCTTTTTCAGTCGATCGTCGGTCCGGAAACAGGCCGTATCAGCCGGATGCGGGGACCGGCACGTTGGTGTGCCGTATCCCCGCAGGCTGTGGTTCGGGTCCTTAGCCGGTTGAACTCCGGCTTGGGGTTAATTCTGACTGTGGAAGGTCCGGTTCACGACGTCGAGCTGCTGCTCACGGGTGAGCTTGTGGAAGTTCACGGCATAGCCGCTCACGCGCACGGTCAGCTGCGGGTACTGCTCCGGATGCTGCATGGCATCGAGCAGGGTCTCGCGGTCGAACACGTTCACGTTGATGTGATGTCCGCCGGCACCGAAGTAGGTGTCGAGCAGTCCGGTCAGGTTGGCGGTGCGCTCCTTGTCGCTGCGGCCCAGTGCTTTAGGCACGATGGAGAAGGTATAGGAGATGCCGTCCTGCGCGAATTCGTAGGGCAGCTTGGCAACGCTCATCATGCTTGCTACTGCGCCGTTGAGGTCGCGGCCGTGCATGGGGTTGGCACCCGGCGCGAAGGGCTCGCCTTTCTTGCGGCCATCCGGGGTGTTGCCGGTTTTGAGGCCGTACACCACGTTGGAGGTAATCGTGAGCACCGACTGTGTCGGGATGGCGTTCCGGTAGGTCGGCTGCTTGGCGAGCTTGCCCATGAAGCTTTTCACGAGGTCGCGGGCGATGCCGTCCACGCGGTCGTCGTTGTTGCCGAAGGTCGGGTAGTCGCCGGTGGTTTCGAAGTTCACGGCCAGACCGCGCTCATCGCGGATAATGCGGACATCGGCGTACTTCACGGCGCTCAGGGAGTCGGCTACAACCGAGAGTCCTGCGATACCGCAGGCCATGGTGCGCATCACATCGCGGTCGTGCAGGGCCATTTCGAGACGCTCGTAGTAGTATTTGTCGTGCATGTAGTGGATGATGTTGAGCGCGTTCATGTACACCTGCGCGAGCCAGTCGTTCATGGCTTCGAAGCGGGGCATGAGTTCATCCCAGGTGAGGCGGTCGCTGGTTATGGGTGCAAGCTGCGGACCCACCTGCTCACCGCTGATTTCATCGCGGCCCCCGTTGATGGCGTAAAGCAGCGTTTTGGCGAGGTTGGCCCGGGCGCCGAAAAACTGCATCTGCTTGCCAATGCGCATGGCTGAAACACAGCAGGCAATGCCGTAGTCGTCGCCCCAGTAGGTGCGCATCAGGTCGTCGTTTTCATACTGAAGGGAGGAGGTGCGGATGGAAGTCTCTGCGCAGAAATCTTTGAAGCCCTGCGGCAGACGGTCGCTCCATAAGATGGTCAGGTTCGGCTCGGGTGCCGGACCCAGATTGTGCAGGGTTTGGAGCATCCGGAAAGCGGTCTTGCTTACCAGGGTGCGTCCGTCGGTGCCCATGCCGCCGATGGCTTCGGTAACCCAGGTGGGGTCGCCGGAGAAGAGCTCGTTGTAGTCGGGCGTACGCATGAAGCGCACCATGCGGAGCTTCATCACGAAGTGATCAATCAGCTCCTGCGCCTGTGCTTCGGTCAGGACGCCTTCTGCCAGATCGCGCTCGAAGTAAATGTCAAGAAAGGTAGAAACACGACCGAGCGACATTGCGGCGCCGTTCTGCTCTTTAACCGCGCCGAGGTAGGCAAGGTAGAGCCACTGCACGGCTTCGGTAGCGTTTTCAGCCGGTCTTGTGATGTCGAAGCCGTAGGTCGCGGCCATGCGCTCGAGCTCTTTCAGGGCATTGACCTGCTCCTTGAGTTCTTCGCGCAGCCGGATGGTTTCTTCGTTCAGGCTCGCCATTTCGAGGGATGCGCGCTGCTGATGCTTGTCCGCAATCAGGCGGGCGGTACCGTAGAGGGCTGCGCGGCGGTAGTCGCCGATGATGCGTCCGCGGGCATAGGCATCGGGCAGACCGGTCACGATGCCGGACTTCCGTGCTTTCTTAATATCTGCGGTGTAGCCGTCGAAAACGCCATCGTTGTGGGTTTTGCGGAGCTTCAGCATGGCAGCTTCGGTCGCCTCGGACAGCTGATAGCCGTTGCTTTCGAGGGCGCTTTTGGCCATGCGCAGGCCGCCGAACGGCATCAGCGCACGTTTGAGCGGCTTCTCGGTTTGCAGGCCCACGATGCGCTCGAGGTCTTTGTCAATGTAGCCTGCCGGGTGCGTATCCACGCCGGAAATAATTTCGGAATCGGCATCAAGCACGCCGCCCTTGTTGCGCTCGTCTTTCATCAGGTTGAGGACCTGTTGCCAGAGCAGCCGGGTGTCGTCGGTAGGACCGGCGAGGAAAGAAGCGTTGCCGGTAAAAGGGGTGTAGTTTTGCTGAATAAAATCGCGCACGTCAATTTCGTGGTTCCAGATACCGGTCTTAAAATTCCGGTAGCAGCGGGGCGATTCGTCCGTCAGGAAGGGAAGGTCAGCAGCAGAAGAGGTCTTGTTGAACATGGGTCAAAATAGGTTAGTCATTATTCTAATACGAATATCAGAATATACCCATTTTTATTGCTTCCTGAAAGTAAAATCGCAGCATACACACAATAAGCCGCGATTAGGCGCTCAAATGGCCTGCAAAACCTAATGGAAGCGCTATTATATCGAAGGAAAAAAATGATAATAAAAAGGAACCCTGAACCCGGCTGCTCAGCTGTTCCTGATTTTTATTTTTTTGGGGGGGATTTCGAGAACATCACAGTCTTTCGTGGCAGGTCATGAGCTCCCGAATCAAATATGAGGGCATTGCTTTTTTTGTGTGAAGGCAAGAAGGAGGCGCAAAGGTCGCAAAGCGATGAGATTTAGAGGAATTGAGCTATCCTGACGAACAGTGTTTCTATGAATATGCGATTCAGTGATTCTTTAAAACCGGAGTCAGCCAACGTATGTGCCATTCAAGTATAAGCTTGCAATGTTTACTATGCTCAAAAAACCTGCTCAAAGTGAGCAAGAATGCTCGTATCAACTACAATCATGGCCTTCCACGATCAATCGAATTCTGAATTTCTTCAGCTGACAAACTCCCCCTCACTTTTTTTCTCATCATCCGCGCCTGCCGCAAAATTTCATCAGGATAAACACGTCTCGGCTGAACGGACTGCTCCAAATGGTATGAGAGCAGACTTTGGGAGAATGGAAATTTATCCCAAAGCCTGCCTGTGTATAAGGTTTCATTTAGCAAAGCCCAAACCTATCCCGCGCGATCAATAATTTTTTGTGCTTTGAGGATTTCATCCATCACGATGGTGTGGCCCATGTCGGGATAGATTACGGTTTCGACCGAGGCGCCCCGGGATTCGAGCTGTTTGGCGGTTTCGTGCACACGGCTCTCGGGGATGTGGAAATCGTTGTCGCTGCAGCCGAGAAAGACGGGCGTTCCGGCGAAATCGCCGCTGTAGGTCCCGGGATTGATCTGATCTCCGATGAGTCCGCCGCTGAAGCCGATGACACCGCCCCATCGGGCTGCGTTGCGTGCGGCAAATTCTGTGGCAAGACAGGCGCCCTGACTAAATCCCAGCAAAACTATTTGCTCATGGCGTTTTCCTTGTGACAGCAAGTCGTCTGTGATGGTTTTCAGGCTGCTGAGCGCTGAATCGAGCCAGGGCTGATTTTCTTTGGTGGGCCGCATGAAGGAGTAAGGGTACCAGGTGTGGTTCGCGGCCTGAGGCGCGATGAAGGCCGCGTCAACGACATTGAATTCCTGCGCGAGCGTGAGTATGCTCTCCGCGGAAGCCCCGCGTCCGTGAATCATGAGGATGATACGCTCGGCATCAGCAATGCTGCTGCCGGTATGGAATAGATGTTTCGGGTCGTGGAGGGTTTTCATTGTGGTGTGAATTGTTTTTGTATTGAATTTTATTTGTTGCAACAAATAATTCATTCGGATGTGAAATCATTCATCCTGTAGGGTGCTGATACCGGTATTTTGCCGGGTTGCGGAATCAAACAGGATTTGTGGTCCGGGATTGCAGAGACGGCATGGATTGTGTTTCTAATCCAGTGCGACTTTGCCGCTTTGTATTGCGACTTATCCGGCTTGTATTACCCCAGCCCCAAAAAAAGCAAGGGGTTCAAATTATGATTTGGGAACGCTGATCTGCCACGAATGACCGTGATGCTCACGGCGTTTCCCTCAAAAAATAAAAAATGTTCGGAAAGGTCCGGACGGTGCGGCTCAGGCTGAGGGGGTGCCGACATTGTGCATGCAGAGGCCCTGGGCTTTTACGTAGCGGATGTAAACCGGGTGCTCGCGGTCTTCGTCGAGGAAGCGCATGCGTACGATGTGCTGTAGTTCGATGTGCTGCAGCTGATCGGGCGGGATGTCGAAGCGGGCGGCTTGTTCGGGGCTAAGTTTGCGCAGCTCGGTAACTTTTTCGTTGAGGAAATCCATGTATTCGACCGAGGGTTTGCCGTCGCGGAGCCAGTGGAAGATGAGGCTGTAGACGGCGTTGCTCGTGTGACGCATTTGTTCGGCGAGCTCGGGCGGGAGTTTGTCGTGCGGCATGTGGTGCACGAAGATGTAGAGCTGCAGGGCGCGCTCGAACAGTGGTTTTTCGCGGCCTTCAATGCGGATTTCGTAGCGGAGCTCGGGTTTGGAGGCTTTTTTTTGAGCGCTTTTGCTGTCGGCTTTGCGTCGCTTGAAAAATGAAAACATGGTTTTGGACTTGGAGGTCTGTCTCAGGACGTTGGATTGAACGGGTTTCCGTATGATATTGTGGGGGCAACTTACAAAGCTTCGGCCGGATCCCAAAAATGGCGGTCGAGGTCGATGGTGTCTTCGTCGAGAAAGGTGATGTTTTCCTGCCGGAGTAGGGCTTCCATGAGGCCGGGACCGAAGTAGGCTTTGCCGCTGAGCTGTCCGAGCCGGTTGACGACGCGATGGCACGGGAGCTCGGGGCCGTCGGATTTGAGGGTGAGGTTGAGGGCGTAGCCGACCATGCGGGCGCTGCCGCCTATGCCGAGGTAGCGGGCGATGGCGCCGTAGGTGGTGACGCGTCCGTGCGGTATGCGGGCGACGACTTCATAGACGCGGTCGTAAAAATCGGCTTTATCAGGCTTGGCAGTCATCAAGGAGGGCGAGGAGTTCGTCGTAGGTTTCGGGGGTGAGGCGGTTATCGGAGCGGGCAATGCCGGCGGCTACGCGCCCGAGGAGGCGGTAGGCGGCTGAGAGGTCTGTGTCGTCGGTTAGTTCAGGGGAGCCAAGGTTTTGCAGGTGGGCTTTTACGGTAGAGCTGTCTCCCCGGCTTACGGGGCCGGTCAGGGCCGCAGCGGTGCCTTTGGCGAAGAGGTTTTGGAGCGTGCTTTCCATGAGCGGGCGCAGGAGCTGGGTTGCGGGCTTTGACAGGCCGGGTGCAGCGCGCTCAGACAGGGCCGCGAGGGCGACCATATAATTGGAAGCAAAAACGGCTGCGAGGTGGAGCTGTTTTTTCTGTTTGGCATCAACCGTAACGGGCTTGCAGCCCAGGGCGCGGGCGACGCGGGTCAGCTGTGCGGCGACGGGTGCTGCGCCGAGCACGCTTGCGTAAATGCCTTCAAAACTTGCGGCGTCGGCCCCTTCCGGGAAGGTTTGGAGCGGGTGCAGGGATCCGGTTTGGATACCGCGCTCTTGTAGGGGGGTAAGTGGTTCGAGATCGTGTGCCCCGGACAAATGGACTACACAGGCGTCGGGGCCGGCCGTTGGAATGTGGCACAGCTGTTGGGCAAGCGCCGGAAGCGCATCATCGGAAACACACAGGAAGGTCAGTGCTTCAAGGCGCTGCATTTCGGAGATTCCCCCATATTTCGGCGCACCGTTATTTCGTGCTATGCGTTCGGCTTCATCGGTATTTCGCGCAAAAATACCGTTCAAACACAGTTCGCTTGTGCTTGAGCCGGTCAGGGCAGCGGCAAGGGCTTTTGCGACCCTGCCGCTGCCAATGATGGTGCAGTTAAGCTGTTCCTGTGCTTTGCTTTTTGGCATGCTGTGATGGTGGCGGCGTTTCAGGGCGCCGGGTTGGACCGGCTGCGCAGCTGCGCGTAGCCTGACAGGCAAACGGGTTCGCCCGGAGCCGGGATGTACAGGTGCGTTTCCAGCTCCCACTCGGCAGCGGTGAGGCTTCCGGATGATATCGGAGCGCTGTCGGTGATACCGGCATCACCGGTATTCAGGTAGTTCTTGATTCGGGAAAACGATTTGCCGTTGATGTAGTCTTTGAGCTTTTTAAGCTGTTCGGGGGAAGAGCCGGAGGCATCCGCACAGAAAATAATCAGGGCGTTGCGGTCGCGCATGAGTTCGGCGATGGCGTTTGCAAGTTCGCGCACGATGGAAGATTGTGCATGCACGATCTGAATGCTGAGCACGCGAAAATTATCGAGGGTACACTGCAGCATCATCAGGTGTTCATGGATGGCCATGTCGTCGCTGAAGCCGGCGTCGTCGATGTAGAAATCGTCGTCTTCATCGCAAAAATCGTTGCGCAGGGCGTCGTTTACCGCAACTTCGCCGAGGGGTGTTACAAATACGGGTTCGCTAACCATGGGCAACAGCCGGGGGTGATCGCCCGGGAAAGCTTCAATGATGATGACATCGTCGTAGTGCTCACCTTTGATGTTGGCGTAGAGTTTGCACATGGCGTCGAAGTTGAATTCGCGGATGTGACGGCCCGCGAATAGAATGCGCACGCGGTTATCGGCTTGCCGGGTGTATTTGTCGATACCGGCGATGATTTGTTCCCGGGTGTAGGATCGGATACTCATGATAGAATTAAGCGTCGAAGGTCAAATAGGAAGGGGAAATTTCCGGATTACTCATGATGTGGTCTGCGGGGATTTGCTTTCCGCAAAGAACTAAATGGTTGGAATAAGCCGGATTGGATTTTTTAAAACATCCTTAAATATAAGGAGGCTTTTGCTGCAAAGATGCATAGACCGAATGATTCAGGCTTAACAGCGTGTTATTCGGTAAGCTTATAAATATTAAGCACTTGAAGAAATATGTGTAAGCCCAAAAAAGGTTTCATCGGGCGGCTTTGAAAATTTCCCGCCGGTTTTGCTGCCAAGTCAGCCCGTTCGGACAGGTCGTGGTTTTTAGCCCGCATTATTCACCAAGAAATTTTCTTGCTGGCAAGGCGAAGATGAAAACTCAGCGGAGGGGTACCCAAGTACCCTGAGCAGGAGTTTTCAGCTTCAACGCCGCCAGCGGGGAAATTTCGCAGTCTTTACACCACACTCAAATTTGGGCTACTGAGGTTTTTCATTAGGCCAAATTTAAACATACATTTAGCAAATAAAACTAGTTTATTAGTGAATAATGCGGGCTAGGGATGTTCAACAGCGAGGGCAATCCGAAATTCCCGCCACATGAAGCTCACGGTGAGCGCCTGAAGCGGCGTGCCGTCTGCACGGACGGTTTTGCACAGGTAGTAATGATCGCCCGCAGGACTAACGGAAACCGCCCGCATGGGGTGTCGCAGACCGGTGCCGGTCATTTTGAGGAAAGCTTCCTTGAGGGTCCAGAGTTTGAGCGGGGGCAGCTGGTTTTCAAATGCCGCGTCTTCAGCGGATCGTATACGGGCAAGGAGGCGTTCAGGGACCTTACGGGCAGCGGGTTCGGTGTCAAGACCGATTTGGGGTCCGGTGGAGAGGGCTATGAGTAATAGTCCGCGGGTATGACTTACCGAAATCGGAAAGCTCCCCGAGTCGGTTTGCAGAAAAGGTTTTCCGCCAGCCAAATGACCGATAACTGCGCTATGGGTGTCCTGACCTGCATCGTGGAGGAGTTCATAGAGTAGTTGCTGCCTGCAATCGGGGCTGTCCGGCTGTGTGCTCCCGGCAATCCTGACAAGGGGGTTTCCGGCAGATCCTGGTTTGTAGCGGAAAAGGATACTCAAATCGGCTTCAGAATTTCGTATTTTGCAAAGTTAATCCGCCCGACTGCGCAGCACCCGTATTTTTGCGGGGAAATGTATGGTCAGAAGGCGGATTACTAATCTACCTTTTTTAAAGCACTTTTTTGCTGTTCTATGGAGTCAAACGGATCGCGCTGGTCCCGCTTGTTTATTTTACTTGGTGCCGGGGTCTGGCTCGGCGGTTTTATCATGCTGGGCTATGGTGTGGCCCCGGTTAATTTTGGTATTGCGCAGCAATGGGAGCTGGATGGCATGAATCCGGCCATGCCCGAACAGCCGGTTTCGTACCGTACGATTGGCGGTGAGCTGACGGGTACGAGTATCGTGCGGCTGAACGTCATGGAATCTTTCAGCCTGTTTTTAATCGTAATCGGCATGGTACTCGCCTGGAATACGCGAAGCGCAACCGACCGCAATCTCATTATCCGTACCGTGCTGGTACTGATTGCCGTGGGCGCCTTCTATTATTATGCTGTACGTGTAGGCGGCAGGCTTACGGAATTGCGCACGACCGTCCCCATAGATTTTTCCGTTACGGAAAGCGCGATGAAAAGCGCGGCACATCTGGAGTTTGACCGACTTCATCAGACCTATACCCGTGTTGCCGGATTTACGATGGGGGTACTCTTTGTGCTGTTTGGTCTGACGATTTTTGATCAGTCCCCGGCTGATAAAGCCAGTAAAACGAAATCCTGAGACATTTGTAGTTCACAGCGCCGGCCTGCGGAACCCGGGCATTTGTAAACGGGTTTGGCTGTGCGTGTTTCTATCTAATATTTAAAGTTTATGAGCAAAGAAAAGCCCGAGTTATCACAACACGAACTGGAAGCGCAGCGCCGTGAAAAACTGCGACTGCTTATCGAAAAAGGGATTAATCCCTACCCGAATGAATATGAGGTGACCCACACAACCGCTGACGCAAAAGCGCATCAGGACGAATGGGTCGTTGAGGGAGAAGCCGGTGCGGGGCATCAGCGGATTTCGCTTGCCGGGCGTATGATGACCCGGCGCATCATGGGCAAGGCGGCATTCTTCAACCTGCAGGACAGCGAAGGCGTGCTGCAGGTGTACATCACCCGGGACGATCTGCCGGAGGGCTACTACAATGAAGTGTTCAAGAAGCTGATTGACCTTGGGGATATTGTTGGGGTCAAAGGTTTTCTGTTCAAAACCCGAACCGGGGAGCTGACGCTTCATGCGGAGGCCTTCACCCTGCTCACAAAAGTCATCAGGCCATTGCCGGTTGCCAAGGAAGCCGAAGAAGACGGCAAGAAGGTGACCTACAGTGCTTTTTCGGACAAAGAGCTACGGTATAGACAGCGCTATGTGGATCTTGTCGTGAATCCGCATGTGCGGGATGTGTTTCGCAAGCGCAGCAAAATGATTGCCGTAATGCGCGATATGATGACAGAGCGCGGCTACCTTGAGGTTGAAACCCCGATTCTGCAGCCGATTTACGGCGGGGCTTCTGCGCGGCCGTTTGTGACGCATCACAACACGCTCGATATGCAGCTTTATTTGCGCGTTGCCAACGAGCTCTATCTCAAGCGCCTGATCGTAGGCGGCTTCGACGGTGTGTTTGAGTTTGCGAAGGATTTCCGGAATGAAGGCATGAGCCGGTTCCATAATCCGGAGTTTACGCAGGTTGAACTGTACGTGGCTTACAAAGATTATAACTGGATGATGGACTTCGTGGAGGAAATGCTGGAGAAAGTCGCGCTTGAACTGCATGGGTCGACAAAAGTGCAGGTGGGCAGCCACGAAATTGATTTCCAAAAAGGATGGCGGCGGGTTACCATGTTTGACGCCATTGAGGAACAGACAGGGCACAATCTCTTTGGTCTGGACGTACCCGAACTGCGCAAAATTGCGGCATCTCTGAAAGTTGGCACAGACGACACCATGGGTGCAGGCAAAATTATTGATGAGATTTTCGGCGAGCATGTAGAGCCTAAGCTGATCCAGCCGACTTTCATCACCGATTACCCGATTGAGATGAGTCCGCTTGCCAAAAAACACCGCAGTAAAGAAGGATTGGTAGAGCGCTTTGAGCTGATTTGCAACGGAAAGGAAGTCTGCAACGCTTTTACCGAGCTCAACGACCCGATTGATCAGCGCAATCGCCTGGAAGAACAGGCGCGGCTGCGTGCAGACGGAGACGATGAAGCGATGTCGGTAGATGAAGACTTTCTGCGTGCGCTCGAATACGGCATGCCCCCAACGGTGGGCCTTGGCGTAGGCATTGACCGCCTGGCAATGATTATGACCAATCAGGAATCCATCCGGGATGTACTGTTTTTTCCCCACATGCGTCCGGAACATGCAGGCTGATTTGTTAATTGAAAAACCATTTTAATTAGAATTGTTAACAATTGCCTGTAACGATCAGTTAAGCTTCAAATCAAGCCTAAAATAAAGTGAAACCGATGGAATAAAGCGTTTTGGGGTAGTTTTTTGATTTTATCACAGAACTGCCCCATAAAAAGTCTCATTCAGCAATTTTAATGTCACAATAGTTGTGTTATATAGTTGCTATGTAAGTGAACATTTAATAAATTAGTATTGTATAGTGTTCGGAATAGGCATTTCGGTTCATTTATCTTATGTTCTACAAGCCTGACTCCGACAGTAATTACAAACGGGTCCACAAAAAACAAAACAAACAATACAAGAAGATGGCAAATACCTACAAGTCCAGATTAAAGCCCTACGTGGCTGGGTTGCTTGCACTGCTGATATTCAGTCCGGCAGTCGCAATAGCTCAGTTTCCAGGGGGAGATGGGTCTCAAAACGATCCATTCCAAATTGAAGATGCTCAGCAACTCTCTGATGTGAGAAATGACATCAGCCTCGGAGTTTATTATAAGTTGATACAGGACATCACATTTGATGGTTCTGATGTTTGGGAACCTATTGGTTCGGCAAGCCAACCTTTCCTGGCAAATTTTGACGGAGGTGGTTTTACGATATCAGGTCTTCAAATTAATGACACTACAGGCGGTAATGAAAGCGGCCTTTTTGGAATAATTGGCAATGGGGGTAAAGTTACAAATCTGGTACTCTCAGATGTAAATATTAATTTACCAAATGCTGTAAGTGTAGGTGCTCTTGCAGGCGGTGCCACCGATAATGCAACAATCACGCACATTACAGTATCATCAGGTACTATAGTAGGTTTTGAGAATGTTGGCGGAATCATCGGAAGAATCCGTGGCGGTTCAACTACATTCGCTGATAATACCTCAGCAGCTACCGTAATAGGAAGTGAAAGAGTTGGCGGTGTAGCTGGTATAATGCGTGTGACTCGAATTGAAAGATGCTCGTCAACTGGTGTCGTTCAATTGGATGCCGGTGGTGCTGGCGACATTGGTGGTTTGGTTGGTTTTATGAACGATGTAACAAGAGT
The DNA here is from genome assembly GCF_003353065.1 of Cyclonatronum proteinivorum. Lineage (GTDB taxonomy): Bacteria > Bacteroidota > Rhodothermia > Balneolales > Cyclonatronaceae > Cyclonatronum > Cyclonatronum proteinivorum. Next base: position 1,446,373 of record NZ_CP027806.1, read on the forward strand.
GCGTGAGTCTTACAGCTCTGCACAAGTTATTATGTCAAACTCAAACGGTGGTCTTTTAAGAGGCGCTGGCGGTCTTGTTGGTGCTATCGTCGATGGTACAACCGAAGTGATCAACACTTATGCGACCGGAACACTTACTGTAGATGACCGTTCTATGAACGATCTAAGTATTGGTGGCTTGGTAGGAAGAATGGAAGGTGGAAAAATTGTTAATTCCTATGCATCAAATATTTTTGATTTTGACGCTCATCTACTTCGTTCGAGAACAGGTGGCTTGATAGGTTCATTTTCAGCAACACTTCCTATTTCTGCTGTACAAAGTTCATACTGGAATGAAGATGTTTCCGGCCTTGCAAGTCGTACGCCTGATGCGGGAACCAACCGTACCACCGATCAAATGAAAATTCGTTCAAAATTTGTGAATAATGGTTGGAATTTTGATACCGTATGGCAAAACAGCAGAGCCACTTCGATGCCATATTTGCGCAATGTAAGTCAAACAATCATTGCTGGCCCTGAGATTGGAGCCATTAGCGATCAGGAAGCCTGGAGACATCTCGGTACATCATTAACCGGTGTGACCTACGATAACTTATTGCATCCTATATGGACGCAAGGTGTTCCCGGATCAGATAACCCTGGTTCAGCGAACCCAAACATTTTCACATATAATTCAACAACAAATGAATGGGTAGCGCTGCAGGATATGGCTGATGAAATCCCAATTGGTTCCGGCTTTGCAGTATATGTTTATTCAGCTGATTTTGACGGACAGCCAATAAATGATCAGGGATTCCCTAAGAGTTTACTCGTTGAAGGCGCCAAAATTTCTGACGATATAATAAGACCGATTAATACACTAAGAAACGGTTGGACCTTCTTGTCTAACAGCTTTTTGTTTCCGGTATTATGGGAAGACATTTTTGCTGCCAATGATGTCAGATTAGATCCTGTAGTTTATGTATACGACCCGCGCGTAACTGAGCCAAGTTACAGAGTTTGGAATGGTGAAACTGGCGCTGGTGATTTGGCACTTAATGGATTTATCTCCCCGTTCCAGGGTTTCTTTGTGAAAACTGCCAGAAGTGGAAGCGGCAACCAGGTAACACTCCCAGCTTCAGCTCAAAGACCAGACAGAAACTCTAACCTGCTCACAAGAAATCCGTCAGACTTTTTGGCTACATTAAATCTGAATGCGAAACTTGTAGGTCAGGAACGTGAGCGTAATCTCATGGTTGTTTTCAGTGAAACAGAGACCTCCAATGGATTAGCTTTAGCACCAATGGATGGTGTATCATATGTTGAGTTTGCTGTCCTAGATGAAGAAATCGGAACGCTGAATCGTATGTTCAATGCATCCTCACCCGAGGGAACGTACAATTTCCCTATTGTCCTCAGAAACCTGGAATTCGAAAACAACGGTTGGTTTGAGTACTCCGGTGAGTTTAATCTGTCATGGAGCGGTCTTGATGATTTTCCTGCGGACTGGGAGTTTACATTAACAGATACGCAGACTGGCGAGGTAACAGACCTAAGAACTAACGAAATCATTACAGTTAACACAACTGTTATGCAGGTTTCTGATAGCCCCGCTGTTGAATGGAATCTGAGCCCGACACCCGTAACCGCATCTGTAACTGATTCCAGATTCATTCTTACAGTTGTTGCCGGCGCACCTGTAAGCATTGGGGAAGGTCTTGAGTCTCCAACTCAAATTACACTTGAACAAAATTACCCCAATCCGTTCAACCCAACTACAAGCATACGTTACACGTTGAATGCTTCTTCTGATGTCAGACTTGATGTATTTAATCTGATGGGTCAGCGTGTTGCTTCACTTCAAGATGGATTCCAGCAGGCTGGTACACACACGGTATCTTTTGACGGCTCTCAGCTTTCAAGTGGTGTGTATGTTTACAGACTGCAAGCCGGTGGTCAAACTCTTACCAGAAAAATGACCTTAGTCAAATAAGGTTGCGGGACTTTGGTAACATGTTTTGCCATAGCAAGTTTAATTCTGATCAAACAATTTATCTAAATTTTTTAGCGACATGAAGAAAGAAACATATGAAAAACCATCGCTGAAGTGCACTGAATTTGATTCAAGAACTTCATGTGTATTGATGTCATTACCTCCATCAGGGCCACCGGCTCCACCAACAGGGCCGACACCTCCTCCGCAGGAGTTCTAAAGCACTAATAGCTTCATTTGCTTAGAAAAGAAAAGGCAGTATTCATTTGAATACTGCCTTTTCGCGTTTTGGGGTAGGGAGTGGAAATATTGAATAGCTAAGTTTTCTACACTTCAGATATGCGGCTAAACTACAAGATTAGCATTCAGCTATGCGTCTTCCCAGAGTTCAGAACGGATTAAGTCTGCGCTCCTCGCATTCATTTCGTAGGTTATTACTTTTCTTTTTCTGTCGGGAATAGCTGCTTCAACCGCTCGTGCACAACCCGGCGTATATAGCACGATATCCGCTTTGTATGCGAGGGAAGGCAAGCTGCGGCTTTCAATTTTGAAGCTTTCGAATTTCAGGGCAGAATGGAAAGCTGATCGAATCTGTGATTCTAAATGAGGAAGGCTTTCCTGCTCTCGCGCGAGTAGAACCGCTGTTTCAAGTCCTGTACGCTCTGCTAAGGATACAATTAGTTCATAGTTAAGGCTGTATATAAACGGAATAACGCGGGCTTCATCTGATTCAGATAAGAAATTACTGTAAAAATGTATAGGGGTGAGGAGTGCGTCGTACTGAACGAGAGTACCCGGGCTGTCGGGTGTTATGGGTTCTGACTTCACGCCAACTTCTTTGCTGATACATCCCGATAGCATTTGTGCAAGTTCCATGGTAGGTCCGACGGTCGCACAGCGCTGTATGCGTTCGGGCCAGTCCATGAAATTGAGCTGTTCATGAAACAAGGTTTCAATTTCTTCTTCATTCAGACCGTAGCCTATCAGTTCTTCAAGTACGAGACGGAATTTTGTCGCCCCTTTTTCAAGCCTTTCTGATTTATCCAATTTTGTGGCAGGGCTGCAGACTATATAGCCCCGCTGCTGACTCTCAAGCAAGCCTTCTTCAGCAAGCAACTGATAGGCTTTACGAACGGTGTGAAAGCTTGCTTCAAGTTGTTTTCCCAGCACCCGCGTTGAGGGAAGGACTTCACCGACCTGGAACTGACGCGTAGCGATCAGAAGACGAATGCGGTCTGCAATGTGTTTGGAGGATTTCATGCGGGGCGGGAAGCTAAAGAATGCTGCGTGAAATAGTACAGGAGGGGCGTCGGGTTTAAGTTGTGTATTCAGCGTTGATGCGCACATACTCGTAACTGAGGTCACAGCCCCAGCCTTTAGCTTCGGCTTCACCCTGATTGAAGTGCAGCGTGATGGCGATTTCAGTAGATCGCATGAGCCGCTTAAGTTCGTTCAGGTTTACCCGGAGCGGCTGACCGCCTTTCAGAATCTGAATTTCAGTGTCGGCGCTGATATATAAATCGGTTTTGTCGGGATCAAAACTGACACCGGCCCGGCCGGCAGCCGCGACGATGCGGCCCCAGTTGGGGTCACGTCCGAATAAGGCTGTTTTGACAAGGGCAGAGTCAGATACTGTCCGGATGATTTGACGGGCCTGATCTTTCGCAGCGAGTCCTTTCACCCTGTACTCAATAAGCTTCGATGCCCCTTCCCCGTCGGAGACAATCATGCGCGCAAGGTGTTCACACAGTTCAAACAGTTTGGTTTTAAAGAGTGCATAGGATTCATCTTTTTCCGTGATCTCTTCATTGCCCGCCGCGCCGTTGGAAAGAATGGCAACCATGTCGTTGGTTGAAGTGTCTCCATCAACCGTAATCATATTAAAGGTGTCGTTTACGACTTCCCCCAGCATTTCCTGCAGTAATTCCGGCTTGATGGCTGCGTCACACATAATAAAACCCAGCATTGTGCCCATATTGGGGTGTATCATCCCGGATCCTTTGGCGACAGCCCCCATATTGATTTCGGTATCGCCCAGTCGGAAGCGAACGAAGCCTTCCTTCGGAAAAGTGTCGGTTGTGAGGATAGCACTTGCAAGCAGGGAACCTGCAACTTTACGGCTCGTTAGCTTAGCGGCATTTTCCCTGATTCCGGCAACAATCTTTTCGGTTGGCAGCTCACGGCCAATCACTCCGGTTGATGCAACCAGGATCTGTTCCCGCGGAATGTTTAGTTCTTCCGAAACGGCGGCAATCATAGCCTGAGCGCCGATATAGCCCTGTTTTCCGGTACAGGCATTGGCGTTACCGGAGTTGATGACAATGGCCTGAATCCGGCCGTTTTTGATATGCTCCCTGCATATTTTGATGGGTTCCGCTACGACCACGTTGCGCGTAAAAACAGCCGCAGCTGAGGCAGGCTTATCAGACACGATGAGCCCAAGGTCTCGGCGTTTGCTTTTAACACCCGTATGGGCTCCCCAATACCGAAAGCCGCGTACATTAGTTATGTTTTCCATAGGTGAATTTCAGGGACAAACCGGACTTTCTGTTAGTCCCGTAGTTTCCTTCAGATTGTTAATAAGGTTCATATTCTGCACAGCCTGACCCGCGGCACCTTTCATCAGGTTATCAATAGCACTGAGGGTGATGATTCGATTGGTGCGAGGATCGTACGAGGCATAAATATCACAAAAATTTGACGCCCGAACAAAGCGAAGCTGCGGCGAATCCGATCTTAACCGGATAAAATATTCTTCGCCATAATAGCTGTGATAGAGTTCAGAGAGTGCTTCCGGACTAATGGTTTTCTTACATGTACTGTAAGTTGCGGTTAAAATACCGCGGTTTACAGGTAGCAAATGCGGGGTAAACTGTGCAATGACATCCTGACCGGTAAAGCGTTGTACGGTTTGTTCAATCTCGGGACTATGCCGGTGCGTTTGCATGCCGTATGCGCTAAAATTGTCGTACGCATGCGGGAAGTGCGTATTTGCTTTCGGTGAAATTCCTGCACCGGTAATGCCCGACTTTGCGTCGATCACCACGGAATCAGGTTCTATGAGCTTCTCATTCACAAGTGGTGCGAGGGGCAGAATGGCGGAGGTAGGATAGCAACCCGGGTTTGCAATGAGCTGCGCGCTCTGAATCTGATCCCGGAAGAGCTCCGGAAGCCCGTAGGCTGCCTGTGCGCTGAGGGCTGGCATTACGTGTTTGGTCTGATACCATTTCTCATACAGGGCAGTATCTGTCATGCGGAAGTCCCCGGATAAATCAATCACTTTGCAGGGCAGGGGATGATGTTTTTCAACAAAAAGCATGGAGACGCGATGGGGAAGTGCAAGGAAAAGGGTGTCAAGCTCATCCAAGTCTATTTCTTCAAGGGGTTTCAGCCGGATTTGGGTAAGGTTCTGCAACTGAGGGTGCAGCTCATGCAGCCACATACCGGCGTTACGCTCTGAGCTTACCCCCATGAGTTCAACGTTCGGGTGACGCAACAGCAATCGGACAAGTTCTGCACCTGTATAACCGCTTGCTCCGGCTATGGCAACTTTAATTTTGGTAGCACTCATAAAAATTTGGGAATTTCATTGATCTCAGGCAAAAAAACACAAAGAACAGCGGGAAAACATGCTGTCCTTTGTGTTTTGCGCTGACTCATATTAAAAATTAATCTGCAATTTCAGCGCTTTCACGCTGAGCGCGTCTTTCCGCAGCGATCGCTTCAACCATGACGTCAACAACGGTATCGAGTTCTTCGCGACTGATGTTAAGCGCGGGTACAAGGCGTACGACATTGGTTGCTGTGACATTCGCTATTACACCATTTTCGAGCATACGCAGGGCTACGCCTGAAGCTTCGAAATTAAGCTGAACGCCTGTCATAAGGCCAAGGCCCCGGACTTCGCTTATACCCGCTTCACCTGGCATTTCCATACGAATTCGGTCCCGTAGCCATTTGCCGTTTTCTTGCGCCATGCGAAGCATATTTTCGTCGAAAATGGCTTCAATCGTAGCAAGTCCGGCACAGCATGCAAGGGGGTTGCCGCCAAAAGTTGTGCCGTGCTTGCCGTACTCGATCACTTCTGCGACTTCTTCCGTAGCGATAAAGGCGCCTATCGGGAATCCGCCGCCCAGCCCCTTCGCCATGCAAACAACATCCGGCACGATGTCAAAATGCTCGTAGGCAAAGAACTTGCCGGTACGTCCAATGCCGCACTGAATCTCATCAAAAATCAGCAATGCTTTGTATTCGTAGCAAAGGGCGCTTAGCTGATTGATGAATGCTTTATCGGCCACATGGATACCACCTTCACCCTGAATGGGTTCGATAAACACGGCTACCGTGTCGTCGTTGATTACAGCTTCAGCTGCCTGAATATCGTTGAACGGAATTTGGGTAAAACCCGGCAGCATGGGTTCAAAACCTTGCTGATATTTTGGCTGTCCCATCGCCAGTGCACCGAGCGTGCGGCCGTGAAACGCGCCCTTAAAGGAGATGATGTCTCCTTTTTTACCGGTTTTATTGGCATACCGCTTGGCGAGTTTTAAAGCGCCTTCAATGGCTTCTGTGCCGCTGTTACAGAAAAATACGCGGTCGTGATTGCTGAGATCTACAAGTTTTTGCGCGAGTTCAACCTGCTGGGGGGTCGTGAAAAAATTTGACGTATGAATGATCTCCCCGGCTTGTTTTCGGATGGCCGCAACAACGGAGGGGTGACAGTGCCCGACATTGTTTACAGCTATGCCTGCCAGCGCGTCGATGTACGTCTTTCCTTCCGTATCCACGACCTTCGAGCCTTCTCCCTTAACCAGGGTGACAGGATATCGCTTGTACGTTTTGAAGTGAACTTCGGTATCAAGTTGATGATGTGATTTTTCTGACATATCGTAAGGGAAATAGCTTCAGTTCAGGGTTATGCGGGTACCGGCCGTGTTCTGATGGATTTGGGCCAGGTTAAATGAATCCGGCTTTGTTCCATTAAAAATGAAGGCCGATTTGGCGCCGTGTTTCAGGGCAAATATAACAGATTCCAGTTTGGGCAGCATGCCGCCGCTTGCTTTATTGCTGCAAAATGTTTGCAGTTTTTCAAGGGTGATGTCTTTGAGACGCGAATCCGGATCCGGCCAGTGTTCAAACAATCCGTCAACATCTGTAAGACTGATGTAAGCTTCGGCATTCAATGCGGCCGCTACAGCACCTGCAAGGGCGTCTGCATTTATGTTGTAATCGAGCTCGTCAGGTCCCTGTGCTACGGGAGAGAGCACTGGCAAAAAGTCAGATTGCAGGAGTAGATGAATAAGCTCCGGGTCAAAGCGAACAATGTCGCCAACCTGACCGATATCGGTTTGCACTTCTTTTCCATTTGTAATGCTGAGATGATAGCGGCGCCTGACTTGGGTCATGTATCCGTCTTTGGCCGACAGACCCACAGCTTTGGCACCGTTCTTATTCAGTAGCCGTACCAGTGTGCCATTTACTTCACCCCGCAGGGCAAGCTGTACGTAGTACATGGTTTCGGGAGTTGTTTTACGATGTCCCCCGATGAATTCACTTTGGACGCTTCCAAGGGCAAGTAGCTTTTTGATCTCGGGACCACCACCGTGGACAAGTACTATTTTGTGACCAAGCTGATGGTGATCTGCAATTTTTTTAAGCAATTGGTCCTGCAGTTCGGGATTCGACATGGCGTTGCCGCCATACTTAATCACAAATATGCCGGACGTGTGATTTAAATCAGATGAATTCAAGGGCGAAAATAATTTTGGACTGAGTTGTGATTTAGCGTACTAAATTTGAATAAATCAGATATTTAAAGAATGCCATAAGGTAGTGTACTTATCGCTGATTTGCAGGTGATTTAAGTGATCTTAACACGCTTTAAAAGGAATAATGATTTGTTCCGATGAGAAGCGCTGATTGGTTTGCTTTTAGTTTGTATACAGGAGGAGATCGCGAAACGATGATGGTTTTGGTATGAGCAGCCCGGGTTAAGCAAACGAATTTCATGAGAAACATTGCCATTTTTTGGGAGTTGTTCGGAATCATGGGAGGTAAAGTCGGCTAAATACAAGAAAAATAATGCTGTGTTCTGAAACGGGTGCGATGTTGAGAATTCCTAAAAAAGTGTTGCGTTAGGGCTCGTTAATGTGTTATATTTGAGGCCTACCAAATAAGACAAGCGAGAATAGCTCAGCTGGTAGAGCACAACCTTGCCAAGGTTGGGGTCGCGGGTTCGAGTCCCGTTTCTCGCTCACTCGAAAAAGCCGATTTTGCCTATAAAAGCGCAGAATCGGCTTTTTTGTTTTTCGGGTACCGGACATTTCCCTGCACCTGACCTGCACCCAATCAGGCTTAGAAAAGGCCGCAAAACGTCATTTTTGAAAATTGACATAAAAATTGGCTTTTCATGCCGTCGTGCCGAAAAATCGGGCTTTACTCTTAGTGTGAGGTGCTGGTTTTATGTGAAGAGCTCAACTTTGTAACCCGGAGCGGCTTAACATTACATGGGTTTTGTTGAGATTTTTCAGTGTCAGCCCGCTATTGGACTAATGTGCACAAGTTCAGCTTTAAAAGCGGGTTGATATGCAGATAGCTGAGCTACTTCCCCAAAAAGCAAGGGACTCATCTTAGGTTTGGGGTCTTACGATCTGCCACGAAAGACCGTGATGTTCACGGAGTTTCCCCCAAAAAAATAAAACCCTGTATCAGCGGTGCAGCTGGTTCAGGATTGGTTGGGTTTTTTTGCATAAAGGGGTGCTGGCTGTGCTTATAAATCAGATGAAGACTGTAGGTGGTTTTTTCGGACGTTTGTTTTCAAATTCAAAAAGAGGTCTGATTAATCCGTATATTTAACTTTCGTAATATTCACATGACACTAACGGGCAGATATGTCGGATAAACCGAGCGATTACTGCGGTATTTTTGGTATTTACAATCATCCGGAAGCCGCTGCAATGACCTATTACGGACTGCATGCATTGCAGCACAGGGGTCAGGAATCCGCTGGAATTGTAAGTTCTGTTTTTGATGAGGAGCGCGGGCATTATGTGATGCCGATGCATAAAGATTTCGGCCTTGTGCTGAATGTCTTCGAGGACAAGAAAATTTTTACGGATAAGCTTCGAGGGCTCAAGGCAATCGGGCATAACCGGTACTCGACATCCGGCTCATCTTCAAATCCGGCGAATATTCAGCCGTTTCGTGTGCATTACCGGAACGGGAATCTTGCGCTGGCGCATAATGGTAATCTGACGAATGCACCATCGCTGCGTCAGCGATTCATCAATGAGGGGATACTTTTTCAGAGTACGTCTGACACAGAGCTTATTCTGCACCTGATTTCTCACAGTCTTAAGACCGGGCAGTTTGAGCAAATTATGGATGCGCTGCGGCAAATTGAAGGCGCATACTGTTTGGTGATTCAAACGGATGACGCACTTATTGCGGTGCGTGATCCCAATGGTTTCCGGCCCCTTGCGCTTGGCCGTCTGGGAGACGCGTTTGTTGTAGCAAGTGAAACCTGTGCCTTTGATATCATCGGTGCTGAGTATGTGCGCGATATTGCGCCGGGCGAAGTGCTCGTTATTGATGATGAAGCTATTGAAACCGCCAAGCCCGCTTCCTACATGCTGCCGCGTAAACCCGGAACTGATACGGCAGGCTGTGTTTTTGAATATGTTTATTTCTCGCGGCCCGACAGCCGTATTTTTGGTGAAAATGTTGATAAGGTTCGCCGGCAGATCGGCAAGCACCTGGCGCGTGAACACCGTATTCCGGATATTATCAGGTCTGAATCGGATAAAAAGCCCATTGTAATTTCAGTGCCGGACAGTAGCAATACGGCCGCGCTTGGGTATGCAGGCGAAAGCCGGAAGCTGGGGTATGACTGTAAGTTTGAAATAGGCCTGATCAGGAATCACTATGTTGGCCGTACCTTTATAGCGCCGGGGCAGGAGTCCAGGCAGTTTAAGGTTCGGACGAAATTCAATCCGGTTCGTGGTGTTATAGAAGATCGTATCGTTTTGATCGTGGATGATTCTATCGTGCGTGGCACTACAAGCCGCATGCTTATTGATATGATCCGCAAGTGCAACCCAAAAGAAATACACTTTCTGGTCAGTTCGCCGCCTATAATAGAGCCGTGTTTTTACGGGATGGATTTCCCGAGCCCTGATGAGCTTATTGCCAATAAATTCGACCGGGATGTTTCACGTATTGCGCGTGAGCTGGGTGTTGACAGCCTGCATTACTTGTCGCCACAGGGACTTATTGAAGCTGTAAAAGAAGCCAATGAAGGCAAGCTTAATTATTGCAGCGCCTGTTTTACAGGTAAATATCCTGTTCCTGTAGAAGCGCAGATGGGTAAGGAAGCCAACGAACTGGTCTGAACCAAGAACCCTTATGAAAGCGAACAACAGATTTGAGAAAGAGCCAAATCAGGACTACGTAACACAGTTCACGAAAGCTGAATTTGTGTTGTCAGCCCCCAAACTTACGTTTTGTCCGGAGGATAATCTTCCGGAGTTTTGCCTTGCAGGCCGTTCTAATGTGGGGAAATCTTCTATTGTAAATGCCCTTACGAATCAGAGTAAGCTGGCTAAGACAAGCAATGTGCCGGGCAAAACGCGTGAAATGAATTATTTCAGGATAAATGACAGCTGGTATCTGGTTGATCTGCCCGGCTACGGCTACGCGAAGGTTTCCAAAAAAGAACAGCAGCGGTGGGGGCAGGCCATGACAGAGTATTTGCTTAAACGACAGCAGCTGTGTTTGGTGTTAATTGTGCTTGATATTCGCCATAAACCGCACGAAAGCGATCTCGATTTTATGTTTTGGCTTGCTGAAAATGCGATTCCGTTTGCCAATGTGTTTAATAAGGCAGATAAGGTTGGCAAAAAGCATCACCATGACGCTCTTGTTTCCCTGAAAGAGCTGCATGAGGAAATGAATATTGAGGTACCGGTTATAAGTATCTCGGCTCAGAAAAAAGACGGCTTAACCGATTTGGAAAATCTGATTACTGAGTTTATCGATGACGTGCCGGAAGCCTGATTAATCCTGCGGTGAAGGCATTTTCTTATATAGTTGCATCATTCCAATCTGTGACAGCACAGACTTCATTCTAAACACCTAAACCAAGCTATGAGTAACAAACCCAAAGTACTATTACTTGATAATATAGATCCTGTTAGCGCCGAAATTTTAGCCGGGCGCGGCATTAACGGCGAGTTGTATGCCAAGTTAACCCCGGCTGAGCTGGAAGCACACATTAAAGACGCGGCGGGAATTGTCGTAAGAAGCGCAACACAAGTTGATGAAGCGCTTCTGGCCAAGGCTCCAAAGTTAAAAGTTGTAGGCCGTGCCGGCGTAGGCGTCGATAATATTGATATACAGGCTGCAACCCGTCGAGGAGTGCTCGTCATGAATACACCTGACGGCAATACCATTTCTACCGCTGAGCACGCCTGCGGCTTAATTCTTTCTCTGGTCAGAAATATTCCGAATGCTGTAGAGTCATTGAAGGCCGGGCGGTGGGACCGTAAGAAGTACCTTGGTACAGAAGTACATGGTAAAACGCTGGGTGTTGTGGGTCTTGGAAAAATTGGTTCAGGGGTCGCGCAGCGGATGCTGGCTTTTGGCATGCATGTCGTCGGTTTTGATCCGTACATGACCAATGAGCGTGCCCGCGAGCTTGGGATTAAGCTTGTGGATATGGATGAGCTTTATGCTTCATCTGATATTATTACCGTACATACGCCGCTTACAGATAAAACCCGTAACCTGATTTCAAAAGAACAGGCCCCCAAGCTTAAGAAGGGGGTGAAGCTGGTAAATTGTGCCCGTGGGGGAATCTTTAATGAGGCTGATTTGCTGGATATGCTGAATGATGGTACGGTATCGGAACTTGCGCTGGATGTGTACAGTACTGAACCGCCTACAGACGATATGCGGGCTTTGCTGGAGCATCCACACGTAGTATGTACGCCGCATTTAGGCGCTTCAACCGAGGAGGCGCAGGAAAAGGTTGCCGTTCAGATCGCACATCAGCTTGCGGACGCGCTCGAACTTAAGGATTTCAAAGGAAGCATTAACGGGAAGTCTATTGCGCTGTCCACAAATGCTGAGCTGCAGCCCTACTTAAAGCTTGCTGAGCAGCTGGGTCGTTTCTGCATTCAGCTCGCAGGCTGGAACGTAAAAGAGCTTACGATCGAATATACGGGCAAGTGCGGCACACATGCGGAAGTACTGACCGACGCATTTCTTGCGGGCTACCTGCATCAGGTTGATGAGGCTCCGGTAAACCTGATTAATTCACGCTACCTTGCAGACGGGAAGGGCATCAAAATCAGAGAAATTAAGGAGAGCTCTTCCGGCACCTTCTCAGAACTCATGACCGTTCACATTGGCGGAGCTGAAGCCTTCTCGCGCGTTTCAGGCGCCGTATTCGGAGATTCTGATTACCGGGTAGTAGGTATCAACAGCCTTCAGATTGAAGTGCAGCTGCAGGGCAACCTGATTATCTATAAAAATGTGGATAAGCCGGGTATGCTTGCTGCGGTCAGTTCCAAGCTTGCAGAAAATGATATCAACATTGCGTCTCTTAGTTTGGGGCGAAACCCTGCAAACATGCGTGCAATCACAGCTATTGCGATTGATAAGCCCGCTGAAAAGACAATACTTGAGGAAATGGCTTCCGTAGATGGGGTAGAATACCTTACGCCAATTTCGCTCTGATAGAAAGCGCTGTTCCTGTTAACCAAAAGCACCCTTGTTTCCTAAGCGGGGGTGCTTTTTTTATGCACAAAAAAAGCCCTTCTGTTTCAAAACAGAAGGGCTTAAGCTCGAATTCGAAATGGGGATGATTACTTTTCAGTGATAGCTAATCGGGAACAGTTTAGTTTGTTCTTCTGATATCCTGATACTGTGAGCTTAAGTGAGCAGGACGCGGGAATGTTACCACGAAAGCGTCACTAAAGCTGGACTGAGCGGTTCTCAGAACGTTTGCAGTTTCAGGGAAACGGTTGAATACACCAACGCGGACTTCATAGAACTGACGGCGCTGTGTGATCAATACCATCTGAGCAGGATTATCTACTACGCCCTGAAGCTCACGAATTAAGGTTTGGCGAACGCCTTGTGCCTGAGCAAGGGTAAGACCGGCAAATACCTGGACATAATGTCCGTCGTCAAGAACCTGGGTGAGGCCACGTTCGTCGGTAGTCATAGTTGTGCGTGTTTCACGCTCTCTTTCACGGTCACGCATGGTTTCCTGCATTTCTGCAAACTGAGTTTCGAGGTCAGAGATACGAGTCTCATGATCGTCAGCGCGGTTTTCCAGTGTAGAGGTTCTTGCTTCGAGATTGCTCATGTCATCGCCCTGTGCAGCAAGCTGACGCTCAAGGTCATCCATACGGGTATGGAGGGCCATGAGTCTGTTGAAATCTTCTTCGTAGAGATCCATTGGAGCGGGTCTCCATGACATGTGACGCGCTTCACTCTCACCAAAATGGAAACGAAGACCGCCAAAGAGTGAACCGTAGGTGATGGTTTTTCTGTCATTATTGCTGCGAAGTACGCGTGAAATTGCGTTATCAGGAGCCGCTCTGAAATCATACTGCAAGAAGAAGTCGATTCCGTTCGTAACTCTGATGTTTGCTCCTGCACCAATCACACCTACCAAATTGACACCTGAATCATCAGCGGTTAGGGCCGTTGGGGTTCCTGGATTTCTGGTGCGTTCAAAATCATAGTACTGAATACCTGCACCCAAAGAGATATAGGGAGAAAAGTTGCTCCACACCCGATTTAAACCGAGAATGTAATTTAAATTGTAATTGGTTCTGAAGGTAAAGTCAAGTACCGTTGACTCATAAATTGAGTTGAAGCTTTGGTTTGAGCCATTTTCGAATTGCTGAAACTGTCCAAGTATTTCTAAGGTCAAAGCAGGCGTAAGGGCATATCCAAAACTTGCACCGAAGGCTGCTTTATTCTTGTTGTCTACTTCAACACTTCCAAGAGGTCCGGCTCTGAAAGCAGAATTTGTAAGGGTTAAACCTCCGTGAACGGAGAGGGTAGCACGTCTCTCATTGTCAAAATCTTGGGCTGAAGCGTCGTTCATGAACCCAGGGAAATTGAGTGTAATTGCTAATAAAGCAGTTATGAATATTGAAGATTTCATAGTATGATAAGTTTAGGTTCGAGCTTAGGTTAGTCAAATATAATCTATTCATAAGCTATTTGAAAATCCTGCTCTTGGTTAATTTAGTGTAACTGATTGCTGTTGATATAATCTTAAACTGAATAAAAATATGAATTTACATAATTTGCAAGAAACTGATGTTCGCATTCAGCTATTAAATAGGTTAAAAGAACGAATTATTGCGGCGAAATCAAATGTAGCTGAAGCACTAATGGCGGATTTAGGTAAACCTTCAGAGGAAGCCGAAGTTACTGAAATTATACCGGTTATATCAGAGCTCAGACACATCGTGAAAAACCTGCAATCATGGGTACTGCCCAAAAAGGTCAATAAATCACTGCTGCATCTTACAGCTGATTCGTACATACTGTACAAGCCTAAAGGAAATGTACTGATTTTATCCCCTTGGAATTATCCGTTTAACCTGGTGATTAGTCCGCTTGCGTATGCAATTTCTGCCGGAAACAGAGTTACGATAAAGCCGTCTGAGTTTACAAAAAACACAAACAGGGTTCTGAAGCAGATAGTTTCAGCATGCTTGCCTTCCGAAATCTGCTCATTTGTTGAAGGGGATGCAGCTGTTGCCGCGGAACTAACCTCACAGCCATGGGATCATATTTTTTTCACGGGAAGCCCCGCAGTTGGCAAAAAAGTGATGATGGCCGCTGCGCAAAATCTTGTTCCTGTAACCCTTGAATTGGGCGGGAAATCTCCTTGTATAGTAACTGAAAATGCTGATCTTGAAAAAGCTGCGCGGCGTGTTGCGTGGGGGAAATTCACCAATTGCGGACAAACCTGTATTGCGCCAGATTACTTACTCGTTCATAAAAATATTTACGATACATTTCTCGGATTACTCAAGTCAGAACTACAAACCCTTTATCCACAGGCCTGTCTTGGTCGTCAGGATGATTCGGGTTATGGAAGAATCATTCACCAATCGCATTTTTTGAGACTTAAGGAATTACTTGATGAGGCTACTGACAAAGGTGCAAAGCATTTGTTGCCTTATTTTTTTGATGCGGATGACAAGTTTATGAGTCCGGTTGTTTTGGAGCTTAATCAAAAACATGATTCCTTAAGGCTCATGGAAGAAGAAATTTTCGGTCCGTTGCTGCCTGTATTTTCATGGCAAAACGACGATGATATTACACCTTTTCTGAAGCGACATTCCAAGCCTCTTGCGGCCTACATTTTTAGCAGAAGTTCAAAAGAAGCTCGATTTTGGCGTAACCGGATTAATACAGGCGGGTTTGTGATCAATGATGTTTTAAGTCATTTTGCCCACAACAACCTTCCTTTTGGAGGCAACGGAAGCAGCGGGCACGGACGCAGCCATGGGTTCTTTGGTTTCAGAGAATTTTCAATAGAGATGGCTGTGTTGGAAAGTGGCCCGGGGCCGTCGGGTGCTGAGTTGGTTGGGCCGCCTTACACCGACCTGAAAAGAAAAATTATAAATACAGCATTAAAGCTGGTCTGAATGAACTTTAACCCCGTAAATCTACCACACAGAATTTTTTCAATGATTCGTTTTGCCCTGCTTTTTGCAGCTTTATTTATTGTTAGTGTGCCTGTACTTGGTCAGCAGCACCAAGTAATCTTCGCTGAATTTAATGAAGTACGTGAAGATACTGCCGGCGCAGCTGTCGATACACTATCGGTACCCGCGCCCATTGTTGGCGGTGAAGTGACAGAATTTCAACAGGTTATCGGTGTCTTAAGTGGTCTGGAAAGCAACCTGAAAAACCGGATACGTAATGCTGAAGAAAGTTTGTTGGATCGGACAGGAGCTGTAGAACAGCGTTTAGCTGGAGTTGAACGCAGAACCGATGATACCTTTTTACGCATCAGCAGCTTTGAACAGCAATTTTGGTATATCATCATTGCGCTTCTTTTTCTCTCATTGGTAACGGTGCTGTCTATTCTGATACTTACGTTCAAGTTTATTGAACCGATGAAAAAAGAAAACAAGATGCTTAATGAAAGCTTTATAAGGCTTCAGGCTGAAATACCCAAAAACAGTGAAAACATACATCAGGCGCTGAAGGATCTGGCTAAAGATGACCCCTACATCGCACAGATCCTTAAGAAAAATAAGTTGCTATAATTAAAAAGGCGGACAAACTTATGTCTGTCCGCCTTTGGCATAGTGCGCGTTTTGGGCTGATAAATGCTAAACAGAGACTTTGTAGTAGTCTTTGTACCACTCGATAAAATTTTTGATGCCTTCTTTTATAGTGTACTTGGGCCGGTAATCGGTGTAATCAAACAATGCTTCAACGTCAGCCCATGTTTTAGGTACATCGCCTGGTTGAATGTCCATCATGTTCTTTTCTGCTTCCCTGCCAAGATTCTTTTCAATTTCCTTTACGAAATCCATCAGCTTAACGGGGTTACTGTTGCCGATATTGAAGATCTGATAGGGAGCGAAACTTGTGGCAGGGTCGGGATTGTCGCCGGACCAGCTTGTACTCGCTACCGGTGGTTTAGGTACAAGTCTGCGAATACTTTCCACAATGTCGTCAATATAGGTGAAGTCACGCATCATCTCCCCGTGATTGAAGACATCAATAGGTTTGTTTTCTGTAATGGCTTTAGTAAACAGGAACAGCGCCATGTCAGGACGTCCCCATGGGCCGTAAACGGTGAAAAAGCGAAGTCCGGTTGAAGGTATGTTGAACAGATTGGCGTAGGTATGCGCCATCAGTTCGTTAGCTTTTTTGGAGGTTGCGTACAGACTTACCGGGTGATCAACATTGTGGTTGACAGAAAACGGCATTTTTGTATTGGCACCGTACACTGAACTTGAAGAAGCGTAAATCAAGTGTTTAACAGGATAATGTCTGCAACCCTCAAGTATATTGAGGAAGCCGGTAATATTCGCATCGATATAGGTATGCGGATTGATCAGACTGTATCGCACGCCTGCCTGTGCTGCAAGATTGACAACAACATCAAAGCGCTCTTTTTTGAACAGCTCCAAAATACCTTCTTTGTCTTCCAGGCCAAGTTTTACAAAACGATATCCGGACAAGGTGGTGCTTTGAACAGCTGTCCCCTCCTGAATAGCTTCTTTATCAATTCCGGTCTCCTTTAGCCTGTCATACTTTAGATTGATGTCGTAGTAGTCGTTAATGCTATCTATACCTACAACTTCGTGTCCATCCTGAATAAGTAGCTTAACAAGATGGAACCCGATGAAACCGGCCGTACCGGTTATCATTACTTTCATAAGGTGATTTATTTAGTTAGAGTTTAGTTTAATTTCGCGGAATGAAGATCCTGACCGGTGTTGGTCTCGTCAGGGCTTCCATTACCTGCATAGCCGGAATAGTTCGGTATCATTTCGTAAAAGCATTTCCTGATGGCCGTTCCGTCACCTTGCGCAGCCGCAGCAAAAATTTTTCCGAGCATCTCATCGAGGTTGTTTATACCAACCTTACTTTTTCTCGAAATCATAATTTTCTTGTATTTCGAACTCTCCGTTCCCTCTTCTGCGGTTAGCAACTCTTCGAACAGCTTTTCGCCGGGACGCATGCCGGTAAACTTGATAACAATATCCTTGCCAGGAACGAGACCTGAGAGTTGTATGAGATCGCGTGCGAGATCAGATATTTTTACGGGTTTGCCCATGTCGAGAACATATACCGCACCATTATGCTCCATACCTCCTGCCTGAAGAACAAGCTGTGAAGCCTCCGGAATGGTCATAAAATACCGGTTCATATCCGGATGGGTAACCGTGACCGGTCCCCCGCTCTGAATCTGATCTTTGAAAATCGGTATAACACTGCCTCGACTGCCGAGTACGTTGCCGAAGCGAACAGATACGAAAATCTGGGTATCCCGGGCTTTTGTTGATCCCCATTCCACCACATACTCTGCAACACGTTTGGAAGCGCCCATTACAGATGTTGGGTTGACAGCCTTATCTGTCGATACATTTACAAATCGCTCTACATTATAATCAAGGGCCAGTTCAACAAGGTTTTTTGTACCCATGATGTTGTTAAAGACAGCCTGCTCAGGGTTATCTTCCATGAGCGGGACGTGCTTATGCGCAGCTGCATGGAAAAGAATATCCGGTTTGTGCGTTTCGAATATGCGCTTAAGCGATTCCCTGTCGCGTACATCTGTGATGTAGGCTGAGTATTTGATGTTGCTGTATGACCTGTTGAGCTCAAGCTGCAGCTGGTAAATGCTGTTCTCCCCACGGCCAATCAGTAAAATATGAGCCGGTGAAAACCGGCAGACCTGTCGTACAATTTCTGAACCTATTGACCCTCCTGCACCGGTAACGAGTACCGTTTTATCACTAACATAATTAGCAATTTCATCTGTATTCAGGTTTACAGGCTCCCGCTGTAATAGGTCTTCGACATCTACCTCGCGTATTTGGGATATGGATACATTCTCATCTGCAAGATCTGTTAAGCGGGGCAAAATCCGGTGCTTAACTTTGAGATTTGATGTTTTTTTCAGGATCTCGCGAACAGCATCCGGGTTGGACGGGATCGCGATAAGTACCATATCAATGCGCTGTTCTTTTACGACCTGATCAATAACCTCAGTTGTTCCGAATACCCTCAGGCCAACAAAAGTTTGTTTGATCTTCGCTTCATCATCATCCAAAAAGCCAACCGGTTGCATGTTGACCTCAGGTGCTTTTCTTAGCTCTTTGGCCATGGTTGTGCCTGCACTGCCTGCACCGATGATTAGGACACGCTTGCCTTTTTCAGATTGTTTGCTGTTGATTAAAACGACCCTCTCGCTAACAACTCTGGCTAACATTCGAAAAGCCCCGAGTGCTAAAACAGAAAGCACAACATCAATAAAAACAACTCCAAAGGGCACAGCATAAACGGATACCTGCCGCATGACGATTACAGCAGCAAAAGTAATCAGACCGGATAGCAACCCAACGCTCAAAACCTGAAAAAGGTCGAATACCGAGACATTATGCCACGACTGCCTGTAAATTTTTATCAGGTAGATTGATATCAGCTTGGATAAGGTAGCAACGCCAGTGTAAATCAATAACAATTCCCATGCGTCAATATGACCCATCCGAATAAAAACTGCAATCGGAGCACACAGGAGGAAAAGAAACAGGTCTAAGCCGACCTTAATGAAATACCGTTTCCTGATCCCAATAAACAGGTCTGCCTTAAGATTCTCTTTAGATAATAACTTGGTAAGGGCTTCTTTCATGCGCAGTTTGGATAATGAAATAAAGAACCATTAGAAATGGTATATGAACGTAATTTAAGCATAATTTACCAGCTTAAGGGTGTCAACTATTTAAACGGAAGACCCCTTTTACATTGCCTTAAACCCTGAAGTTGCACGGTTTGAATTAAAAAGGGTCTTTATATGTGCTCTTTTTATAGGTGATAATCGAGTAAGATGGAAGGTAACTCAAAGTAACTATTTTTTGTAACTGCTTTAAAACCCAATAACAGCGCCAAAGCTAACAACACCCCTCAGCTTAAATGCGCTATCATCCTCATCGGGTTCTGAAAGCCATACCGGTGCGTCGAACCGCAGGATAAATCCGCGGGGGCGGCCCAGCTGATCCGGGATATTCAATGACAGGGCAAAGCCGGCACCGGCGTCTGCCAGGTTTTCGGTACTGTCGCTGTCGTAAACGGAACCGCTGAATACATCCGTAAAAAGGTAAGAGCGTAGTCTTAAAAAATCTCCAAGAATGGGAATCCGCTCAAAAAGCAGATCAATTGGATTTGGGTAATCGATTTCGGCATTGAAGGCGGTGTAAGCGTCGTAAAAGAAATGGGTACCGTTTCCCGCCTGTTTGGCATCTCTTCTTGCGTATCCCCTCAGGTTGGGTCCGTTCCCGGTAAGCTGAAAGGCTCCAGACTCCAACCAGGGCACAGGTATGGTTCCTTTGGCCCTGAAGAATCCGGAGTTCATCCAGTGAAAAGCGGCGGCTTGTGACGCGATGTAACGTTGCTCGGGCGGTGAGTCACCTGCAAGTACGCCTCCGGTAGCGCGCAGTCTCAGGTTCAGACGGCTGCCCAACTCAACACTTTTTCGTACTTCAGCCTGCAGGCCTGTAAAGAATTCTTTGCCGCCTGTTAATCCGGAAACAGCGGCAGCACGGTAGTACAGGAAGCCGGCATGAGTCAGTTGCTGACGTTCTGCAGTAAGTGACAGGTAGGGCGTCCATTCATCCTGCCATAGCGCCGGAAATACCAGGTATTCTGAATCAAAATGCCGGTAAACACCCCCGAAGACTGCAAGCTGCGTGAATTCATCCTCATTGAAACCCGGCTGCCACCTTTTGTCGAATCCGGCTCCGTGCCGGTGGAACCCTGTTCTGATGCTGCTGAGTAAGCTGTAGCTGCCCTCACTGTTGAATCCGGAAATGGACGGAATAGGATTGGTATATTTCACATAATAAGATACAGGGCTTGAAGGAAGCCATGTACCGAGCCATAAACCGGAATCAAGGCGATGCGGACCGTCATCGAAAGTACCCGGCACCTGCCCCCTCATCCGGATTCCCACACGGATGCCATCTACATCATTGTACCATAAATCGGGTGCAAAGCGAAGTTCGTAAGGTTTTTCAGAAAAAGATTGCGCCTGTGCCGCGTTGAAAAAGCCGGCATACAGCATAAACCCGCTTATGAGAAAAAAGCAAGCTGTGAAATATAATGCGCTTGTCTTGAAAAAAAGGCTGACGGAAACGGCGGGGCGCTTATTCATGCGGGAAGTTTTCTTAGCAATATTGGTGATCTGAACAAACCAATCAGGAATGTGAAAGTACCCATTCAGGGGGGAGGGGCGTCTGTGATTGAAGAATGCGTGTGATGAGTTGAATCAGGCGCTGCTGCTCCGGCCACCGGGTTTTTAAAGCTGCTTTGTCTGCAGTAAACCAATCATACTGATCGTGCTCATAGTTGAGTAACGGTACTGCATTGGTCTCGCAGCAGCATGCAAATACAGCTATGTGATGAACCGTATTTGCCTTGAAATCAAAATAAGCATTTAAAGACGGTACGCACCAAAAAAGCGTGGGAATTAATCCGGTTTCTTCATCCAGCTCCCGAAAAGCTGCCATTGCTGCTGTTTCGGCAGGTTTGACCTTTCCACCAACCATTCGCCACTGCCCTTCATAGAGCTTTCCTTTGGCGCGTCGCATCAGCAAAAATTCGATGCCCGCCGTGCTCATTCGATACGGGTACACATCAATAAGCCGGGGAGTACAGCTAACAGTTTCAGCAGATGGATGAGCGTCAGATCCTGATTTCAAGGTAGTGCTTAATTAGTATTGTTTTTCATACGATTCCGGGGTTGGCCTTTGCTCCTTGCGATCAACCCAGTAGCTCTCCTTCTGAGAATCAGCTTTCATGGAAATAGGGTCATCATTTTGATACCGTCTATACAGGCCGATGGGGGTCATCACCAAAAAATAAACCAGACTGATCGTGATTTTGGTTGTCAGCAGGGCCAGCAGCAGGGCCAGCAGCATCCAGCCTTTATAAACGCCCTTAAGAGCCATCGGTCTGACCAGGGTGAATACAAACAGGAAAATCCCTGTCAGGGCGAAAATCGCTGCGGCTGACGTAATGCTCCAGTCTGCGAGCCAGCTCAGCACAGCCGGAATGAGAAGCCCGGGGATGAAGAGCATCACCAGACCAAAATCGCGTATTTTCTTGCGGCTGAACTCGATTTCCTGCAGCAGGCCACCAATAAAAGTTGGTTTAGTCAAGGACAAACTCCTCCTTCCATTCGTCTGATTCAGCTTGCTTTTCCTGATCTTTTTTGAGAAAAACCAGCGATCCCATCACAAGGCGGTCCATTTTCGTGCGCATGAAACAGCGCCAGGCGTCTTCCGGTGTGCAGACAATGGGTTCACCGCGTACATTGAAACTGGTATTGATAAGTACCGGGCAATCTGTTTTTTGATGAAATGCACTGATTAGCGCATGGTAGCGGGGGTTCCACTGCCCGTCAACCGTTTGAATCCGTGCGGAGTTATCGACGTGTGTTACAGCCGGGATATCGGAGCGCTGTTCGTAAAGCTTGTCGAAGCCGCGTGTTTCCGGCGCGGTTTTGCGCAAATGGTTTTCCGTTACATGCGCGACCAGCAGCATGTAGGGACTTTCGCGGTCGAGGCTGAACCACTCGGAGACCTGTTCCCGGAGTACGCTTGGTGCAAACGGACGAAAGCTCTCGCGGTACTTGATTTTCAGATTGAGGTTTTTTTGCATGACTTCCGATCTCGGGTCGCCCAAAATGGAGCGGTTGCCTAAGGCGCGGGGACCAAATTCCATTCGTCCCTGAAACCATCCTACAACCTCGCCGGCTGCAAGTGCTTCGGCTGTGGCTTCGATGAGTTGTTCTTCAGGCATGCGGCGATACCGGTAGCCGTTGGATTCGGCAAACATATTGATGTCTTCATCCGAAAAAGCCGGCCCCAGATAACTGCCCTGCATGGCGTCGCCCACAGGGTTAGGGCGCTGTTGCGCATAGTAATGATAGTGCGCCACGTAGGCCGCGCCAACTGCGCCCCCTGCATCACCCGCGGCAGGCTGAATCCAGAGATCATCGATCACTCCGCTGCGCAACAGTTTTCCGTTTCCTACACAGTTGAGGGCTACACCGCCGGCGAGACACAGGTTCCGGCTGCCGGAAAGCGTGACCGTATGCTTTGCCATGCGCAGCATAATTTCTTCGGTTACCACCTGTATCGAAGCCGCGAGATCCATCTCTCGTTTTCCGATTTGAGTTTCGGGCTTTCGTGCCGGACCGCCAAAGAGCTTTGCAAACTTTTTAGAGGTCATTTTAAGCCCGGCGCCGTAGTCGAAATAATCCATATTGAGCCGGAAGGATCCGTCAGCGCGTAAGTCCATCAGCTCATCGAAAATCTGTTGCGCGTAAACAGGTTCACCGTAGGGCGCGAGCCCCATGAGTTTATACTCACCGGAGTTAACCCGAAAACCGGTAAAGTAGGTGAAAGCCGAATAAAGCAGACCGAGGGAGTGCGGGAAATTAAGCTCTTTGAGCAGTTTTACGCGGTTCCCTTCCCCCGAACCGATAGAGCTTGTGGCCCACTCGCCTACGCCATCCATCGTGAGAACCCCCGCTTTGGTAAACGGAGACGGGAAAAAAGCGGAAGCCGCATGCGACTCATGGTGCTCAGAAAACAGCAGCTTGCCCTCATATTTCAATTCCGTCCGGATGCGGTCAGATATCCACAGCTTTTCGCGAATCCAGAGGGGCAGGGCTTTCCACGCACTCAGAATCCCCTTCGGTACAAATGCAAGGTAGGTTTCTAAAATCCGCTCAAATTTGAGAAAAGGCTTATCGTAGAAGGCAACAGCGTCTACTTCTTTAAGGGTAATGCGGGCCTCTTTGAGGCAGTATTGAATGGCATTGTGCGGGAAGCCCGGATCATGCTTTTTTCGGGTAAAACGCTCCTCCTGCGCAGCAGCTATCAGGACGCCATCACGCAGCAAAGCGGCTGCAGAATCGTGATAGTAGCATGAGATGCCAAGAATAACCATGAATAGGAGGAAATGTTTTTAGAAAGGATTTCGTCAGAGTGAGACTTGATGTTTATTTCAAAGTAACCCGAGATTTCGGGCTTAAACTAAAGAAAACAGGGGAGCTTTTCACCCTTTGTGATTAGCTGATTCGTTCGATGCTCAGAATTTCGAGCTCGAGCATCCCGGCCGGGACTTTAACCGTTACGACATCACCCGCTTCTTTGCCGAGAAGTCCTTTCCCGATAGGTGATTCGACTGAAATTTTTCCGGTGTTGAAATCCGCTTCCTGTGGTGAAACCAGCGTGTAGGTGCTTTTTTTGTTGTTCTTCTTGTTGAGGATGGTCACCGTTGACAGCACATAGACTTTTGAAGCATCGATGTTTTTTTCATCAATAATGCGGGCGTTTGCGAGCGCATTTTCCAGTTCGGCAATTTTCTTTTCGAGCAGCCCCTGTGCTTCTTTTGCTGCATCATACTCAGCATTTTCGCTCAGGTCGCCTTTGGAACGCGCTTCTTCGATGTCCGCAGCCACTTGTTTGCGACCATCTGTTTTGAGCTGACGCAGTTCATCGTTGAGCTTTTGATAGCCTTCTTTTGATAAATGATTTACTTTCACAGTATGAAAAAAGTTATTGGTAGATAGGTGATTAATTAATCGTGACTTATGCTTGTTATGACTTGCCGGGTCAGGTCACTAAAAAAACCACCCTGTCCTGTATATTCAGAGGGCAGGGTGGTTTTGTGCAGTAAACCGATAATGAAAAGATCAGGTTTTGCACGTATCCTCACAAATCATAAAAAAATATCGGGCACCGCAAACTGAAACTGTACGGAACCCGATAGAAGGCTAAATATAAGCTTTTTTTTGATGAATGTAGCCCATAACATTAGGTATGCGCTCATATCAAAAAAGAACGACCCGTCAGATTCTGGCTGAAAACCAGCAAAGGACTCCGCCACAGCAGCTTCGTAATGCCGGTGTATGGCTCCATAATATCCGGAGCATGTATAATGTGGGGGCGGCATTTCGGAATTGCGACGCCTTTGGGTGCGGGCAGCTGTATCTCTCCGGATATACCCCGCGGCCGCCCCGCCCCGAAATCTCCAAAACCGCGCTTGGGGCAGAAGAAACCGTGCCCTGGCTTTACATCGAAGATCCCGTAGCCTATCTGAAGCAGGCAAAGCAGAACGGAGTTAGGCTAATCGGTATAGAGCAGACCCATGAGTCGGAATCTCTAACGGCATTCAGGGTTGAGTCTGATGACAAAACCATATTCTTTTTCGGCAATGAAGTAACTGGTCTTGATGAAGACCTTCTTCCCCTGATCGATCAGTGTCTTGAGATTCCGCAGTTCGGATTTAAACATTCTCTCAATGTTTCGGTCAGCGTAGGTACGGTACTCTATCACATTCTCCTTACTTCAGAAAAAAAATAAGGATAAGCGTATGATACGCAGCAGGCCAACCGTGTCTGTCGCTGGGCTCGTCGTTTGTTCCTTGGCACAATTGAGTGTATTTTACAAATAAATAAGTTGGTAAGAATCAGTAGTGCTCTGCAGAACTTGTGCAAGCAATTTGAACCCCCCTTGCTTTAGCTTATAAAAGCAGTGAAATGAATGCATTTTGACCTTCATTGTAAGCTGATAGTCAGACTGATTTTTACAACTTATCTGCCGTAGTATTTCTTTAACACCCTATTATTTTTTCCCTTTCATCCAGAGCGCGGAACCCTGAAACAGGGGCCATTTTCAAATAGAATATTCGTTCCGATAACCATTTATGTCAAAAAGAATTCTTGTCACCGCCGCCCTTCCTTACGCCAATGGCCCGCTCCATCTTGGGCACATGGCTGGCGCCTATCTGCCTTCTGATCTCTACGCCCGTTACAAGCGCCTTGCCGGCGACGAAGTTCTGTTCATTTGTGGTTCTGATGAGCACGGCGTTCCCATTACCATTGCAGCCGATAAGGAAGGCGTTTCACCGCAGGAAATCGTTGACCGCTACCACAATATTAATAAGAAGGCGTTCGAAGATTTCGGCATTTCCTTTGATTATTACGGCCGCACAAGCTCGTCAACACACCGGGATTTTTCCCGCAGGTTTTTCAAGACACTTTATGAAAAAGGGGTGTTCGTTAAGAAAACGGAGCAGCAATATTTTGACGTAAAAGCCGGCATGTTCCTTGCCGACCGCTACATAAAGGGGACCTGCCCCAAGTGCGGCTACGAGGAATCCTACGGAGATCAGTGTGAGAAATGCGGAACTGCGCTGTCGCCGACCGAGCTCATCAATCCCAAAAGCATGCTGAGCGGTGAAGTGCCTGAAATGCGGGAAACCGAGCATTGGTACATCCCCTTGGGTCAGTATGAAAGCTGGCTCAAAGAATGGATAAGCGATCAGACGGACTGGAAAACCAATGTGCTCGGGCAGTGCAACAGCTGGCTTGATTCCGGACTGACGGACCGCGCAGTTACCCGTGACCTGAAATGGGGGGTTCCGGTTCCGCTCGAAGGAGCTGATGGAAAAGTCCTTTACGTTTGGTTTGACGCCCCTATCGGATACATCTCCGCTTCGGTTGAATGGGCTGCGCAAATCGGTGATCCGGAAGGATGGAAGCTGTTCTGGCAGGATGAAGATACCGAGCTTGTACATTTCATCGGAAAAGACAACATTGTGTTTCACTGCATTATTTTTCCGGTGATGCTGAGGGCGCACGGCAGCTACGTGCTCCCCAAAAATGTGCCTGCCAACGAGTACCTGAATCTCGAAAATCAAAAACTAAGCACATCCCGCGGCTGGGCGGTTTGGCTGCATGAATACCTGGAACATTTCGAGCCGGATCTACTCCGCTACGCGCTTACCGCAACCATGCCGGAAACCAAAGACAGCGACTTTCAGTGGAAAGACTTTCAAAGCCGGATTAACAATGATCTGGCCGATGTTTTCGGAAACTTTGTCTTTCGCACCTTCTCCTTCATAGGCCGGTTTTTCGACGGAAAAATGCCACCACTGATAAATCCAACGTCTCAGGATTTGGACATGCTTGATGAAATCAGGCTTACCGGTGCACGCATTGCCCAAGCGTATGAGCGCTTCCGGTTTAAGGAAGCGGCACAGCTTACCATCGGCCTTGCGCGGGCCGGGAACAAGTATTTCACCGAAACCGAGCCCTGGCATACCCGCAAGTCCAATATGGATGCCTGCGGCAACACCCTTCACGTGAGCGCGCAGGTCGTAGCCGCTTTATCGGTGTATTTTGAGCCCATTCTGCCCGATGCCTGCAAAAAGCTGAAGGCTGCGCTCAACTTCAGTTTCAACGGACTCATGCTGTGGGAGGAAGTCAAACCCGACATGATTCCTGTCGGACAGGAAATTTCCGCTATGGAAATCCTTTTCAAAAAAATCGAGGATGAAGCCATCGAAAATCAAACGGAGCTCCTGAAAGCTAAGTCCGCCGCTGTTACGGGCACGCAGCCGGAAGAAGAGTATGAAGCTGAAAAAGACACCATCGTTTTTGACGACTTCCTGAAACTTGATCTCCGGGCTGCCGAAATTCTGGAAGCTGAGAAAGTCCCCAAATCCAAAAAACTACTCAAAATCAAGATCAATATTGGGTACGAAGAGCGGATCATTGTGAGCGGGATTGCGGAATATCACAAGCCGGAAGACATTATTGGTAAACGGGTAGCCGTCGTTGCCAACTTAAAAGCCCGAAAAATTATGGGTATTGAAAGCAGGGGCATGATACTGATGGCGCACGACGCGAAGGACGGACTTCGGTTTGTTGAAACCAAAGCCGCGCCCGGTTCATGCATAAATTAGAAGAAGTACCAGCAGCATTTGAAATGACGCAAAGCAGTAAAACAGTCTCCGCTGATCAGCCCCCACTCTTATTAAAAGCGCCCAATCGTCCAAGACTCGGATGTTTCCCGGCCGAATCGCACACCGAATTCCGCTTATTTTGCCCAAGGGCCCGCGCGGTAACGGTTGAAATTTTTGACAGCTACGAGCAGACTAAAGGCAAAAGGTACCCCATGAATCCCAATGGGGATGACATTTGGCAAATCACCCTTGAAGGTGATTTTGTGGGAAAGCTTTACGGGTATCACATTCAGCCCCCGGCTGATGAATTCTTTTACCGCTCGCGTAATGCTGATTTTGTGATTGCTGATCCCTACAGCAAGGCCGTTGTGGCACGCAACCATTACCTGCAGCACCCCCGAAGCCTGATCACTGCGGAAGAGCCTTTTAATTGGGAGGGCACTTCATTTGTATCACCCGATGACATCCGTGATCTGGTGATTTATGAAGCGCACATCAAAGACCTTACAAGCCATTCCAGTGCAGGCTCGCGCTGGCCCGGAACCTACCGCGGCTTCGCTGACCCCGAAGCGACAGGAGGGATAAATCACCTTAAAAAGATGGGCGTGAATGCGGTTGAACTTTTGCCGCTGCACAAATTTGCCTACTTCGAGCCGCCACACAACGAGCCGATCAGTGATGGAATCATAAATACCTGGAATGTGTATGGCCGCAACTACTGGGGCTATATGACATCCTTCTTCTTTGCCCCTGAAACCATCTATGCTTCGGATGGCGGTATCGAGCCAGGTGCGGTTACCGGTCGCTACAACAAGGCGGCGCGGGAGCTTAAGAACTTGGTCAAAACGCTTCACAAAAACAATATCACGGTTATTCTGGATGTGGTGTTTAACCACGTTTCGCAGTACGATCTCAATCCTTTCAAACTGATTGATAAATCGTACTACTTTCGGCTAACCGAAGACGGGCATTACCTTTCGCACAGCGGCTGCGGCAACGATTTTAAAACGGAAGCCCCGATGTCGCGTCAGCTGATTGTCGATTCCATTTTATACTGGATGAAGGAGTACCATATTGATGGCTTCCGGTTTGACCTGGCGAACCTTATTGACCGCGAAACCCTGCAGCTGATACGGCAGGAAGCGGAAAAAATAAACCCCAATGTCGTCCTGATTGCAGAGCCATGGGGGGGCGGATACGACCCGGTCGGGTTTTCCAATATTGGCTGGGCTTCCTGGAATGATCAGATCCGCAACGGTGTGAAGGGCTCTGATCCCAAAAACAGCAAGGGCTTTATTTTCGGGCACTGGCACTGGGAAAGCTCCCGGGAAGGGCTCGAAAATTTCCTGGCCGGTACCTTACTGGGCCGAAGCAACGGGCGCTATCATACAAGCGCACACGCCGTCAACTATCTGGAATCCCATGACGGGTACACCCTGGGTGATTTTATCCGTATCGGGCTCAATCCATCCAAAGCCGACCAAAAGCACGACCGGGATGAGATCGCGCGGCTCGGTCCCGCAGAACTGCGGACGGCCAAACTTGCCGCGCTATATCTGATGGCTTCTCAGGGGGTCCCGCTGATTCACGCAGGTCAGGAGTGGGCTCGAACAAAAGTTGTAGAGCCCATGCCGAATATCAAAGATCCGTATGCGGGCCGGCTCGACCATAACAGCTATGAGAAAGATAACGCGACCAACTATCTCGATTTTTCACACGCCCGCTTAAATACCGCGCTGGTATCGTACTACCGCGGGCTGATTGCGCTGCGGCTGTCCGCTCCGGCGCTGCGCAAGGCCAAACCCGGCGATCTGATTTTCTGGAATTACAGCGACAGCCTGCACGTAACCCTGCAAATTAAAGGTGAAGGCAGCAATGACCCTTACGATTATATCATCACGCTAAACGGGAATCTGCACGGCGTACACCGCATTCATCTGCCGGCAGGTGTTTGGGAAGTTGTCGTATCGCCTGATATAGCCGGCAACGACGGGTTTGATGTTGTAGCTGAATATCTGAATGTTGAACCGACGGCCGGATACATCCTGAGAAAAAAACGCTCATAAGCGCAACACCCAAACATTAGCAATACAGCCAACTCCGCGCGGTACACTAATGAGCTGAGCTGTTTAGCTTTTCCTTCATTCATAGCAACGGACAGTCCTTAGGGAAGGAATTTTAGGGTGGCAGAGATCGGGGGGATTTTTTCACTGTGAAGGGGTGATGTTATTTTTCCCGCTTGCAGTTAGCGCTGAAAACCGAATGCTGAATTTTACAGGATAAATAAGTTCGGTGGGGCTTTGATTTTTCAGCTTTTTTATAGTTTTTGGGAACTTCAAAAGTCCGGCCTTGTGATCGTCTGCCGGACAGCGCGTTAAGCTGCATGATTCACAAAAAAAAATCCTGATGGCACGGCTAAACTGAAAGCTCAGCTGAGGGTACCCACGTAAGCAAAGCATGGGTTTTTCAGCTTCACCTAAGTCAGCGGGGAAATTTGGCAACGCTATGAATGCAACCTATTTCAGCTCAGCCTGACATTGGCATAAAATATTGATTATAAATCACTAACCCTGATTTATGTATCGGTTTCGTGAATCATGCGGCTTAATCACTAACTACCACAGAACCTAACTGACTCTATTTTGGCAACGACACAAACTTCCGGAAGAGGTACATGGAACAGCAAACTGGGTTTCATTCTTGCTGCGGCAGGCTCAGCTGTAGGATTAGGTAACATCTGGGGCTACCCCACACAGGTTGCAGACAATGGTGGAGCGGCCTTCATTCTGGTTTATCTCATTTGCTGCCTGCTTATCGGCTTACCGGTGATGATCGCGGAGCTGACCATTGGCAGGCATACCCGCAAGAACCCCGTTGGTGCGTTTAAAAAGCTCGATAAAAGCGGCTTTGGAGCCATTATCGGCTATTGGGGTGTTTTGTGCGGGGTGATGATTCTTTCCTTCTATCTGGTTGTTTCCGGATGGACCCTTGCCTACGTATTTGAACAAATTTCAAGCTTTGCCGGAAATACGGGCCTGGCTGAATTTTTTGGCGACCTCACCAACGGTCCCAAAAACGCGGTCTTCACCGTTGTGTTTATGCTGTTCACCGTAGGGATTATCAACGGGGGCGTCAGCAACGGGATTGAACGGGCTACGAAAGTCCTCATGCCTTTCCTGCTCTTAATGCTCGTACTCATGGCCGGCTATGTGATGACCCTTGAAGGGAGTGCAGAAGGTGTGCGGCGATACCTCTTGCCGGACTTCAGTTTAATCAGCATCGATCTGACCCTCTCGGCGCTGGGGCAGGCCTTTTTCTCTCTATCATTGGGGATGGGCGCGCTGATCACGTACGGCTCTTATCTGAAGAAAAATCAGAATATTGTTGAATCAGCGGCTCTGGTAACGGTCGTGGATATTTTTATCGCCCTAATTGCCGGGCTTCTCATCATTCCCGCCATGTATGTTGCGCTGAATCAGGGGATTCAGATTTTTGGGGAAGACGGCAGCCTGCTTTCCTCAGCTACGCTGGTATTCACGGTACTGCCGCAGCTCTTTGAGAACATTGGCGGAGGCTTTGGGTTGTTCATTTCCCTTTCCTTCTTTCTGTTGCTGGGTCTTGCAGCCCTCACTTCCGCCATATCGCTGCTGGAAGTGCCGGTCGCTTATGTGATTGATGAGCACAACATCTCGCGCAAAAAGGCCTCCCTCATTGTGGGCGGAGTTGTTCTGTTTTTCGGCATCATCATTTCCTTTGATATTGGGCTGATCGATATTTTTGTAGCTATTTTCAATGAAATCGGTCTGCCGCTCGGCGGACTTATGACCTGTCTGTTCCTGACCTGGATCTGGAAAACCGGAAATGCCATTTCAGAGATTGAAAGCGGATTCCCGGGTGCAGCTAACTCTGGTCTGGTTAAGACATGGTCCTTTTTTATCAGCTACGTCTGCCCGGTTCTGATCGGTATCGTATTCGTAACGACCGTGCTAAATATCATTAGGTGAGTTACTGAAAAGAGTTTAAATTTGGATGATAAGCGCTATTTGCCAATTTTAAGGCAGGTCAGCTATAATCGGCATCCTGCGAGTTCGGGGTCTGCCTACGTCCTGAGGCCGTTTTGCAGAGAAAAAGCATATGCCGGTTCTCTTCGGAATTAAGGCCTCAGGAACGCAAAACCTGCCGCTTAACATCCACATTTTACTGTTCATTTATGCCTAAAGTATCGACTGCTGATTTCAGAAACGGCATGACCATCATCGTTAACAATCAGCTTTATAACATCATTGAATTTCAGCATGTAAAACCGGGCAAGGGACCTGCATTCGTCCGTACCAAGCTGAAGGGCGTTGAAACTGCAAAAATTATTGATAAAACATTCCGTTCGGGTGAAACCATGGAATCGGTTCGCATTGAGCGTCACCCGTATCAGTTTCTCTATTTCGATGGTAGTCTGTATCATTTCATGCACACGCAAACCTATGAACAAATTGCGCTTGTGCCTGAAATTGTAGACCGACCTGAATTTATGAAGGAGAGTCAGGAAGTGACGGTTTGTATCAATGCAGAAGCCTCCAAAATTCTGTTTACCGAAATGGCAGATCACGTTACGCTCACCGTAACGCAGACAGATCCGGGTGTTAAAGGGGATACTGCACAAGGAGGATCAAAGCCGGCTACCCTTGAAACCGGCGCAGTTGTACAGGTGCCGCTTTTCATTAGTGAAGGCGAGCTTGTAAAGGTTGATACCCGTACCCGCACATATCTTGAAAGAGCAAAAAACTAACCATCTTAAAAACGGATCTTACTTATGGACTTAAAAGTAATCGAAAAGCTGCTCAAACTCATTGATTCGAGTGAGCTGAATGAAGTTTCAATTGAAGAAGGCGAGCTTAAAGTTAAGGTGAAAAAATATGCTGAGCCTGCCCCAGCCCCGCGCGAACAGGTGATCTATACCGCTGCTCCCGCCGCAACTGCCCCTGCGGCTCCGGCCGCTGCTCCTGCACCCGCTGCACAGGCTCCCGCTGCCCCCGAAGCTAAAGAGGCTGCAGCCCCTGAAACAGGCGGGCAGACCATCAAGTCGCCCATTGTCGGCACTTATTACGCAGCTCCTTCTCCCGATGATCCTGACTTCGTAAAAGTCGGCGACACCGTCAAAAAAGGCGATGTGCTTTGTATTGTCGAAGCCATGAAGATCATGAATGAAATTGAAAGCGAAGTATCGGGTAAAGTGGTGAAAATCCTGGCTTCCAATGCGCAGCCCGTAGAGTTTGATCAGCCGCTGTTTATCATCGAAACCAACTGATCGGACCATGTTTAAGAAAATTCTTATTGCGAACAGAGGCGAAATTGCGCTGCGCGTAATTCGTACCTGCAAGGAAATGGGGATCAAGACTGTAGCCGTTTACTCTACAGCTGATGCCAACAGCCTGCACGTGCGTTTCGCTGACGAAGCAGTTTGTATTGGCCCCCCGGCTTCGAGAGACAGCTACCTCAAAATTCAGCGCATTATCGCAGCGGCGGCAATCACAAATGCCGAAGCGATTCATCCCGGCTACGGCTTCCTTGCTGAGAATGCGGAGTTTTCACGGATTTGTGAAGAGCACAACATTAAATTTATCGGGCCATCGCCGGATATGATCAGCGCGATGGGCGATAAGTCAACGGCCAAAGCACACATGATTAACTATGGTGTGCCGGTTGTTCCGGGCAGTGATGGCAATATTTCCGACCTCAAGCGGGCCGAAGCCATTGCCAAAGATATTGGCTACCCCGTCATTATTAAGGCAACAGCCGGTGGTGGTGGTCGCGGCATGCGGATCGTACAGGATCCGGCGGACTTCAAACGTAATTTCGATTCCGCGCGGCAGGAAGCCGGCAGTGCTTTCGGCAATCCCGAAGTGTATATCGAAAAGTTTATCGAAAACCCGCGACATGTTGAGATTCAGGTCCTTGGCGACCGGCACGGCTATATCACACACCTGGGTGAACGCGACTGTTCCCTGCAGCGCCGGCACCAAAAAATCATGGAAGAATCGCCTTCCCCTATCGTAGAGCCCTGGCTTCGCGAAAAAATGGGTGACGCGGCTGTTCGTGCAGCCGAAACCGTCAATTACGAAGGCGCCGGTACGGTTGAATTCCTGGTTGATAAAAACCTCGATTTCTATTTCATGGAGATGAATACGCGGATTCAGGTAGAGCATCCGGTCACGGAAGAAGTTACCAATGCCGATCTCATCAAGAATCAGATTGAAGTCGCCTTCGGGGAACCGCTTGCGCACAAACCGCTCAAAATGCGCGGTCATTCAATTGAGTGCCGCATCAACGCCGAAGATCCGGAATTCAACTTCCGTCCATCTGCCGGCAAGATTACCGCTTTCCACCTGCCCGGCGGTCACAGTGTGCGCGTTGATACACACGCCTACTCCGGTTATGTGGTGCCGCCTTTCTATGACTCGATGATTGCAAAACTCATCGTGAGTGCCCCCGACCGTCTGCAGGCTATTGCGCGCATGAAGCGTGCCCTCGAAGAATTCGTGATTGAAGGCATCAAAACAACCATCCCGTATCACCTTCAGCTCATGGATCACCCCGCTTTCCTGCGCGGTGAATTCAACACGCATTTCCTCGAAAAAGAATTTAAATACAATCCCAACCCTTAAAACTTGCATTATGGGATACCCCGCAGAACTTAAATACACCAAAGAACACGAATGGGTCAGGAACAACGGTGACGGAACCGCGACGGTCGGTATCACCGAGTTCGCCCAAAGTGAGCTTGGCGACATCGTTTTTGTTGAGCTCAACGATATTGGCGAAACCTACGATCAGGATGACGTCTTCGGCACCATCGAAGCGGTGAAAACCGTATCCGACTTATTCATGCCCGTTGGGGGTGAAGTGATCGAGCACAATGAAAACCTCGCCGATAATCCTGAAATCGTTAACGAAGAACCCTACGAAGGCGGATGGCTGGTTAAAATCAAAATGTCCGACGAGTCCGAGTTTGACAGCCTCATGGACGCCGAAGCCTATCAGGAAATTATCGCCTGATCCGTCGGCGCTATCCATGCCTTCTGATTTCAGCTTTGCATAATCTGCGCAAAACCCCGCATTGAGCAAGTGCGGGGTTTTGCTGTTCTGTGAAGCGCTGTTTTTCCCCCATTCACCCCAATACCTGAAGTCCCCCCAGCTGATGATTAGCACCCAACATTCGTGGATTCTCATTCTGGATTTCGGCTCGCAGTACACACAGCTCATCGCCCGTCGCTTACGCGAAATAAATGTGTATTGTGAAATCCATCCCTTCAATGCCGACCTCACCGCTTTCAGTTCATTTCCGCCGTCGGGGGTCATCCTTTCCGGCGGGCCCATGAGCGTAAACGATGAAGGGGCTCCCCATCTGAATACACACATCTTTTCGTGGGATGTGCCGGTGCTTGGCATTTGCTACGGACTTCAGATCATCGCGCACACGCAGAAACCTGGCAGCGTTTCAAAATCCGACAAGCGCGAATTTGGCCGCGCCGAACTCATCCTCGATACCGCCTGCCCGCTCTTTGACGGTCTGCCGGAAACCTCTCAGGTTTGGATGAGTCACGGGGATAAGCTCAACGCCCTGCCGGATCAGTTCGAAGTGATCGCGCACACCTCAAACGCCCCGGTAGCTGCGGCACGGCATCAGACCAAACCCATCTACGGCGTGCAGTTTCATCCGGAAGTGGTACATACCGAGCACGGTGCCCGCCTTCTCACCAACTTTGCCCGCATTGTTTGCGGCCTCGAAGGCGACTGGACACCCGCCTCCTTCATAGAAGAAACCATCGCTAACATCCGCAAACAGGTTGGCAGCGACAAAGTGATCTGTGCCTTGTCAGGCGGCGTGGACTCCACCGTTACAGCCCGCCTCATACACCAGGCCATAGGCGATCAGTTGCTGTGCGTGTTTGTTGATAACGGCTTGCTCCGGAAAAATGAGTTCGAAGAAGTACTCTCCATGTACCGCGATGTGCTCAAACTGCCGGTGCGCGGCGTTGACCGCCGGGCGCTGTTTATGAAGCGTCTGCACGGGGTAAGCGATCCGGAAAAAAAGCGCAAAATTATCGGTAACACCTTCATCGATGTATTTGATGAAGAAGTAGCCGACGACAAAAGCTTTACCTGGCTGGCACAGGGTACACTGTATCCCGATGTCATCGAAAGCGTGAGTTTTAAAGGCCCCTCGGCAACCATCAAATCGCACCATAATGTGGGTGGGCTTCCGGAAAAAATGAACCTGAAGCTCCTCGAACCCATGCGCGAGCTTTTCAAAGATGAAGTGCGCGCTGTAGGCCGCACCCTCGGTATTCCCGACTCATTTATCAACCGCCATCCGTTTCCCGGTCCCGGGCTTGGCATTCGCGTACTCGGCGCCCTCAGTGAAGAAAAGCTTGATCTGTTGCGCGAAGCCGACGCCATCTTCATTCAGGGGCTCCGGGAAAGCGGCCTCTACGACAAAGTTTGGCAGGCGCTCGTTGTACTTTTGCCGGTGCAGAGCGTTGGCGTGATGGGGGATGAGCGGACGTATGAATTCACGGTTGCCCTCCGCGCCGTTACCAGCGTTGACGGCATGACCGCCGACTGGGCACAGCTGCCCTGGGACTTCCTCGCCGGTATTTCCAACCGCATTATCAACGAAGTGAAGGGCATCAACCGCGTGGTGTATGATGTAAGTTCAAAACCTCCCGCAACCATCGAGTGGGAATAAGCCCGCCCGCTTCTTCATATTTTTTGCATCCAGAAACCCCGTTTTAGGGTAGTTCAATGTCTGTACTGTACAAAACTTTTTTCACTTTAGCTGTTCTTTGCATGGGTCTGCAGCTTCCGCTTGCGGCCCAAACCTACCTCCCGGAATCCGAAGAACGGTTTTCCGAAGGGATGAACCACTACCGCGCACTCAACTTTGAGCGGGCCGCCGAAGCTTTTCGCGAAGCCGGCGATATGCCCGAAGCCCGCCTGATGTTGGGTAACAGCTTGTTTCAGCTCAACAGGCTCGCGGAAGCGACCGACGTGCTGGAAAGCGTGCGAAGTCAGTCTTTCGGAGAGCTCTCCGAAGAAGCGACCTACAGCCTGGCCCTGGTCAAACTCACCGAACGCGCCTACGGTCCCGCATTGGAGTTGCTCACAACGCTAAATCACACCTTTGATCCCGCCCTTGCCGAACAGGCCTCCGGCACCGCGCAGCAATGGGCCCGCTTCCTCACCCTCCGTCAGCGTCTGCAGGCCCTGGACGAAACCACGGATAACGCCACCCGCATCTTCTTACTCGAAACCGGCATTGACGTGCACCCCCGCGATGAAGCCCGGCAGCTCATCACCAAAGCCATGCAGCTCGGGCTGGGCCGGCAGGAAACCAACGCCCTCCGCAGCCGCCTCGACAACCGCATTGCCCGAAATATTAGCGGCCGGACCGTCCGAAACGGCCTCACCGAGTACGAAGTGCCGGAAGGATTTGTGTACCGCATCGCCGTTGTGCTCCCGCAACAGGATCGTGCACACGACGCCTTTGGCGTAAGCCGTGCCATGTTCAACGGACTGCAGCTTGCCGTCAACGAGTACAACCGCACCCAATCGGATACCCGAATCGACCTGCGGCTCTACGACAACACCCCGCCCGAAGACGCACCCGAAGACGAACCCCGCCTCGACGCTTTCTACCGCACCATTGCCGCGCAGGCAGAAGCCTGGCAGCCCGATATGATTTTCGGCCCCCTTTTCAGCGATGAAGCCGCCGTACTTGCCCGCATCGGACAGGCCTACGAAATCCCCGTCATGGCACCCCTCGCCAACTCCGAAGACCTCACCCCGCAGAACCCCTGGATTTTCCAGATGAACCCCACCTTCCGGGAAAGGGGCCGCCTCATGGCTGAAATCGCCGTGCAACATCTCGGACACCGCAAAATCAGCATACTTGTCGACGCCAACTCCATTGGCGTAACCGAAGCCGAAGCCTTCCGGCAGCGGGCCCGCGAACTCGGCGCTGAAATCCCGTACTTCATCCGCGAAGACTTCCAGAACCAGCGTTTCGACATGAGTCCATACAGCAAACTCTTCACCAGCGACCCCATGCTCCTCAACCTGGAAGAAGAAGAGCTGGAAGACTTCCTGTTGACCTGGACGCAAAGCGACGCCCTCTTCATGCCCGTCACCGGCAGCGCAGGCCGCACCGTATTTGAACTGATGATGACACAGCTCATGGCCTTACGCAGCAACGTGCAGGTCATTGGCTCCCAGGAAGTCGGCGGCATGAACCTCAACCAACAGGCAGCCCGCAGGTTCCGCCTGGTGTACAGCGAAGTCTTCGACAAAGACCCCGAACATCCGCTTGCCGATGTATTCAGCATGGATTTCCGGAATGCCTTCGGCTCATCCCCTGATATGTTTGCGACCATCGGCTACGACAGCGGCACCTTCATCACCCAATTGCTCGCCAACAGCGGCAACCCCGAACAGCTCAAAACCACCGTCCGGCAGCACGAAGGCTACCGGGGCATCGGCAAGCGGTTCGACTTCCTCAACAGTCAGATCAACAATGCCCTCATCCCCCTGCAGTTCGAGCGAAGCGGCTTCACCCGCATGCAGCTTGCGCCCGAACCGCTCTTTGACCCCACCGAGCTCACCGAAGCCGCCCAACAAATAAGCACCCTCCTCGCCGAACTCACCGAAACAGATTCCCCCGACAGCATACTGCAGGCCTACTACAGCCATGTGCGTCAGGGCGTACAGCCCGAAGACGAGCGAAAAGCCGAGCTCTTCCGTCTCCTGCAACACTTCGAACCCGCCGAAATCCCCTTCATGATCCGCGGCTACCGGATTGAAGACTTCGAGTAGATAAAACTTTTTAGCAGTACAAAGCACAAGGCATGCTTATGACCATGAAACAGTAAACTGTCGGTTTCTGGCTGACCGGATAGTTGTGCTTTTTTGATTGTCTTCAAAGGTTTGTGTAAAATAATAGATAGGAACAACCTTTTTTTGCAGGAGTTCGATATTATTCCTGTTTCAAATAATTTCCACTAAAAACTTTGGTATTGTTCTCCATGCCTGCATTTGCGAAAAACTTTCTATCCAACTTTTCCCTGTTTCTTTTTGTGGTGAGCCTTAGCGCTATCCCCTGTGCAGCGGCCACCTTAAGCGAACCCCCGGACGAAATCCGGATCACATTGCAGCCACAGAAAGGCTTCGGAGGGTTGATGCCCATCTCGGGAATATTAAGACCAACTCCGGAGTCAAACCCATGGGCTGTTTCGTATCCCCAACCCGAGGCTATTCCGGAGAAGCTGCGCGATAAAGAGTACCACGTGATGCACATGACGCATGATTTCGTGCAGCATGCCTGGCAGTCCTACACTTCCGGTGCGCTTGACTCCGCTTTTGTGCACCGCGCCCTCAACAACTGGGGGACCAACCCGGCAGACCTCACCGATCAGTATCTCAATCTCCACACAGTTATTCTTGTTTGGGAAGACGAGGCGGGTGACACTTTCCTTATGCACAGCAATCAGCCACCTTATTCCTTTGAAAATGCCGAAATATTTCAGGTGCCAGTCTTCGGAATGTCAGATCAGGAGTCTGCGCCTTTGAGCCTGCCCGTGACTTTTGAAATCTTCAGAAACGGAATTGTGCAAGAAATGGAAAGCTTCATAAGGTTTAATATTCCGGAAGATTTTCAGATGCCGGGTTTTGAAGGTGTGCCCCTGTTTTACGGGTATTATCAGCATCATCTTGGCTCGTTCGAATTCAAGGGGGAAGTCTGGGAGGCTGCCCTACACAATAATTTTATGAGTCCCGTTTTTGCCGCCGAGAGTGATATTGTTCAGGTCCGTCGGGAGGGAGAGGCTTGGAGTAGCGAAATCAAACCCGGGCAGTTTGCCGACCTGAACGGGGAGTTCTGGCAGTTCACAGATGCTGCGTTCGACGGTTCCGAAATCCTGCTCCGCCAAATGCCGGCCTTCGCTGAGCTGCGCGGCACACAGATAGGCCTCCGGGCACTGCCGTTTGAGCAGGAATCGGTAGAGGGCGAACTGATCTCGCTGGATGACGAACTCGGTAACTGGGTTTTCCTTGACTTTTGGGGAACTTGGTGCGGACCCTGCATCGCCGAAATGCCCTACCTCATTGAGGCCTGGCGCCTGTTCGAAGGCCCGGGCTTTCAGTTTATCGGTATCGCAAACGACAGCCGCGAAACCCTCGCGCGCTTTTCCGAAGAATGGGGCATCACATGGCCGCAACTCATCAGTCACGGCTCCGAGAGCAACGCCCTCAACGAGCTGTACGGTATCCGCGCCTGGCCCACAACCATGCTGATAGATCCGGAGGGCGTCATCGTGCAGCAATCCGTTCGCGGCTTCAGCCTGGAGACCAGGCTTGCAGCGGAGCTGGGATTCGACGGCGAACGCGCCGACCGCCTGCGCGAGGGCGAGGTACTGGTTGAAATCCCCGAGGCACTCATTTCAAGCTTCCTCGCCGAAACAAACGGCGCGGATAGCGACGAAGCACTCTCCAAAACTATCACGGTAGAAGTGCAGGGAGGCGGTTTACCCTTTCAGAGCCGAATCCCGCTGTATCAGCACAACGGGAGCTGGGTGCGCGGCCTCACGACCGATCCTGAGCGTTTCGCTGAAACCGGTAAAGATGCCCTCGAATTGCGCATTTTCATAAACGGCGAAGCCGCCAACCTCCCGCTTCTGCAACGTTTCGAACATGAAGAAGACGGGGTTCGCTACCGCTACGAGCTGCGGTAAGCGCCGCGATGCCCACGTGACCCTGCCTTATGACTTCCCGGGCAGGTCTTCACTTGTTTTTTTGGGGAAAATTCCGAGAGCATCACGGTCTTTCGTGGCAGATCAGCGCTCCCAAATCATAATTTGAATCCCTTGCTTTTTTTGGGAAGGGCGGCAGATTACGCTTCACAGCCCGAACGCATTATTTCCAAAGCATCCGCAGGGAGCAAAGACGCAGATGTGACAGCTGATTCGATCAGACCTGATGAGCTGAAATACAGCTTCAACGCCGCCAGTGGGCTAATTTCACTTCGTGGGAATCGCTACGCTGGGTGTGCCGTCTTTACACCACACCTAAATTTAGCCTGCCTTATTTTTGTGCTAAGCCAAACATAATCTGATGTTTAGCAAATAGATTCTGTTTAATGGTGAATAATGCGGGTTAATAAGGTGGCACAGCCGGACCATCGTAACTGCAG
Organism: Cyclonatronum proteinivorum; assembly: GCF_003353065.1. Lineage (GTDB taxonomy): Bacteria > Bacteroidota > Rhodothermia > Balneolales > Cyclonatronaceae > Cyclonatronum > Cyclonatronum proteinivorum. The sequence continues at coordinate 1,487,121 of NZ_CP027806.1, forward strand.
GTTCCGGTTCTGGGGGAATTAAAAAGCTGACTTTCGCCATAATCGCTTTCCGCTTTGCCTGCGTTGTGTGCATCGCACAGGGTCACAAATTCGCCATTCTCATAAAGGGCTTCCAAATCAAGCCATCCGCTTGGCTTGCCACACTTGTCACAGGGCACGTCAGGCATATTATTACGGGCCAAAAGGTAAACCGGGTTGTTTGAAAGCGGTGTTCCATTTCGCGATCCAACCATTTTAACTTTCAGCTCCGTTGTTGATCCGAAATCATAGGCATAAAACAACTCGGTATCCGGTTCAAAAATCTTATACGCTTTTGAACTCATGGGAATTTTGTTACCATAATAGCTTCCGTGGCAAAATTGACTGAGATGACCACAGCATTCCAGCCAAATCTGCCGCAGGTAAAAATCCAGATCCTTAAGCGTTGCTGCGCTTTTGACTTCCAGATACAGCCAGAACTCAGAAGTGTAGGGATAGTATGCCATAAGCTGAATAAGGTTCATGCTTGGTTTGGACGTCGCATTCCGTTCTTTATTTTGCAAGGCACGTTTCTTACAGCTATCGAGATGTTTCAGCATACCTGCACGCGTCATTTCTTTGCCGCAAAACGAGCAGGCGCCTTTGGTTCTTTTTGCAGGGGGCATTTGAAAAGGGTTTTTGGGGTGAAAGTTTGCACATTCGGATGATTGCAGGGTCATGGAAGATACAGGAAAAGTCCTGTATGTTATGTCGGAAATTTTCAGCACAGGAACCACAGGCCGGTTTTCCCTCGCTTTAGCTGATGAACGCCCCAGCGATTGCGCCGCTGAAAAATGCATCTGCCACCTTCACCGTCTTTCCGCAACATTGGCCTAAAATGCGTATTTTTGTATGCATTATGATCCCAGGCAACATATAACTCAGGCAGCTCCTACCCATGAAACTATTCCTCAAAATATTTGGCGCATTCATCGCGCTTATTGCCGTTTTTTTAATAGCGTTGAGCTTTTATCTCACCGATGAGCGTCTCAAGGAACTCATTCTCCCCACCATCAATGAAATGACGGGCCGCGAAGTGCAGGTCGACCGCATGTCGTACACGCTGTTCCGCACCTTCCCCAGCTTTGGGCTTGTCATTCAGGGATTCGACCTTCCCGATACCGAGTCGCCCGACATACTCGGGGCCGACAACCCGGAGCACGGCTCCATCGCCAGGGTTGGGGAGCTGATACTTGTCGTAGATTTGTTCCCGCTCCTCTCCGGAAACCTGCGGGTTTCCCGGCTTGATGTTAACGATCCGCAGCTCCGCTATGTGGTTTTTGAAGATGGCACGACCAACATCGACAGCCTTCTCGCGCTTTTTGAAGAGGAAGATGAAGCACTTCCACCGGAAGCGCAGGACTCAACCGCGCAAATTGACCTCGAATCCATGCGCATCCGGGGAGCTGAAATCATCTTTCAGGATCTGAGCGAGAACACAGATGTGCGGCTGCACGATCTTGAAGCCGATGTAGTAATCAGCCTTGGGGAGTTTATCACCACCGATGTCGACGCGCGCGTAGGAGGCCTGAGCGTAGTGTTTGGCGGCGATACCTTTCTCACGGACCTGCCCTTCAGCCTGAATCAGCGGTCGGTACTCGATCTTGCAGGAGAGCGCCTCACCATTGAAACCGGAACGCTGAATATCCGCGGGCTTGATCTCGATCTCGAAGGCCTCATCGCTGATTATACCTCAGAAGCCGTGCTTCTCGAGCTTGCCTTTCGTTCTTCCTCCGACGACTTCGGTGCCCTTCTTGAACTCGTGCCCGACAGCTTTCAGGAAGACCTTCGCGGCGTAGAAACCCGCGGCTCCCTTGTGCTTAACGGGCAGATTAGCGGCCGCCTCGGCGAAGATCTCGTGCCCGATTTCGAAATGGTTATAGGGGTCGACGACGGCTTCATCCGCTACCCGGGCGTCGCTTCCGCCATCGAAGACATCAACATAAGGATTGAAGCCCGGAATGAGCGCGTCGTGATTGAGCGCTTCTCAGCCATCGCGGATATCAATAGCCTGTCGGTCAGCGGTTTCATCAATGATCCCCTCGAAGACACAGCCGATTTCGATCTTGCCTTCAACCTTGATCTGGATCTGGGCACCATCCGCAATTTTTACCCGGTTGATGAATTTGAGCTTGAAGGAAAAATGGCCATGAACGGCAACGCAAACGGCTTGCTTGCGGATCCGGAAAACGCCCGCTTCGACGCAAGCCTGCGCCTGGAAAACGGCCTTGTGCGCTACATCGAGCTCGATGAGCCGGTGCGCGACATTAACGTAGTGCTGAATGCGACGCAGGAGCTTGTCACCATCGACTCTTTTGCTGCGCGGGCAGCTGAAAACACCCTGCGCGCAAGCGGCACCATTCGCGAGCCCCTCAACGAAGCGCGCACCCGCTTCGACTTCAACGCCGAGATATTTACCGATCTCGCCTCCATCCCAAAATTCGTCCCGATTGATGAAGACACGCTCAGCATGAGCGGCATCTTCCGTTTTGACGGCTCCGCTTCCGGCCTCCTTGCCGATCCGGAGAACGTCACCCTTACCGGTCAGATGAGCCTGCAGGATGGTGCCATTGCCTATCACCTGTTGCCCAAGCCGCTTGATACGATCGGTTTTGAAGCAAGCCTCACCCGTGATCGCCTGCGCATCGCAAACAGCACCGTCAGTATTGGCGGCAGCAGCTTTAGGGCAAACGGGGACGTTAATGATTTCCTCACCGACACCCCGCGTATCAACCTCACCGTTGCCGGAGAATTTAACCTGGGCGAGCTGCCGGAATTCGTGGACCTGCAGCCGTATCTGAGCGAAATTTCGGGCCGTGCCAATGCCGATATTCAGGTTATAGGGCCACCCATGACGCCCGAAGACCTGACCTTCATCGGGCTTTTCCGGTTAACTGATTTTGCCGCTGCGGGCGACTCGCTTCCTCAGCCGGTCAGCATCCCGAACGCCAATCTCGTGTTCAGTCAGGAGCACGTAGAACTGCGGCGCTTCGAAATGACGATGGGCGCCTCCGACTTTAACTTTACGGGCGAACTGCGCCACTACATGCGTCTGATTGACGACAGCACCCCCGATCTTGCTACCCTCAACGCAACTTTCAAATCCAGCGTCCTCAATGTGGATGAGCTGTGGGAGTGGGAGCCGCTGCCGCCAGACGCAGAACCGGAGCCCTTCCCCGTACACCTCCCGCGACTTGCGATGAACATGGACGTAGAAATCGGGGAGCTGATTTTCCTCGGCGTCCCCATCACGGAAATTGCCGGTCAGGTCAATACCACAGACGCTGAGGTCCGCATTGTGGACGCTGCGGCCAGGGTTTTTGGCGGAACAGCCGAAGGCAATCTGATCTGGGAAGTTCCCGATCCGGAGAATACCAAAATCACCTTTAACGGGGCGCTTCAGGGACTCACAGCCGAAGACTTTTTCAGACAAGTTGAGCCAGCGGGCATGGATGACCTGCACGAGTATTTTTCAGGAACCTTCAGCACTTCCATCGAATACTTCAGCGAAATGGATGTGTTTCTCGATCCGGTCATTCCGACCATGCAGTCGAGTGGAACCTTCTCAATGGAGCGCACGCGCATGCGCAACCATCCGCTGCAGCTGGAAATCGCCAATCTATTGAGGGTTGATGAGCTGCGGGATGTACGCCTCGACGATCTCAATTCGAGCTTTACCATTGAAAACAGCGTCATGACCCTGAGCAACCTGAATCTGACATCAGCTGATATCGGGCTTGAACTCAACGGCACGCAGAACCTTGAAACCGACGCCATCCGCTATGCTGCGGTTGTTGTGCTGCCCGGACGTCTGGGCTCTGTTCTCGAACCGGTTATTACCCGGGACGGCGTTCGTGCGCTTACCCGCGATGATGGGAACATCCCCATCCCGCTTTTGATCCGGGGCACGACCGATTCGCCTCAGGTGCGGCCGGATACCGAAGAAATCACCCGTGCGGTCACCGAATTTCTCCGGGACGCGGCTGGTGATGCGGTCCGAAACACCCTCCGGAATTTGTTTGGAAATTAAGCTAGGCGGGGCCGTCCAAAAGGGGAAAACAGAAAAGAATTATACATGAGCGAATCGAAAAAGGTCAGGAAACTCCTCAAAGAAGCCATTGCGGCCGTGCAGGACGAAATACATGCCGTGCAGCAGCATCCCCGGAGGGATGTGCTCACGGCACCTGAGTTTTTAGAGGACGAGGAAGACTTCACCTACCGCTTTGAAAGCTCGAACCCCTCTTTTGAGCATGTTGACGAGCTCGCGCTCATTTCCGCTGATCCGCCGATTTCCGGCGAAGTTGTGCGAATAGATGAAAAGCACATTGTTATCAAATTTGAAAAACGTCCGGATGAGCCCTTCATTCAGGGTGAGGTAGAATGGGTGAACGACTTCGTGCTGCAGCGTACGCTTGAGCAGCTCGAGTTCCTGAGTGAATCAGGGGATACGGCACAGATTGAGCGCCTGACCGAAATTTTCGGCAGCTCAGCGCTCAGCGGTGAAGCGGAATCAGCCGAAATCCTGCATGATGGCTACCGGAACGAGGCGCAGCAGCAGGCCATCCGAAAAGCGATGGACAACCGCGTGACCTATGTATGGGGTCCGCCCGGTACCGGAAAAACAGCAACGCTCGGTTTTATCGTGGCCAACTACATGAAAGCCGGGAAAAAGGTGCTGTTTGCCTCCAATACCAATCGCGCAGTAGATGTGGGTTTGCTAAGCGTTATGCAGGCCCTGCAGCAGCTTCAGTTTCGGGTTGAGCCCGAACGCATTACCCGCTTCGGAGAGGCCGCGCTTGAAAATGAGCTCCTTGCACAGCTGAGTTTTGATGAACAGCTCGACGCGCGCAGGCGTCAGATTATCGGTCAGACGCTCGACTCAGCGCAGCAGCTCAGGCTGAAAATGCTGGAAGAAATGCGGAGTAAGCTGGAAAAAAGCGGGCGTAAAATGCCTGCGAAGCTTCAGAATGAATACGACATGCTTGCCCTGCAACTGGAAGACAAGCCGGGCGAAAGTGCCGCTGAAGCCGTGGCTTCGGAGCTGGAACAGCTGCGCTACCGTGAGCTGGTACGCAAAAAACTCATCGCAACGACCCTTGCAAGGGTGTGCACCTCCGATATCCTGCCTACGCTGAACTTCGACGCTGTTGTGATTGATGAAGCCTCCATGGCGAGCATCCCCTACATTCTGGTACTTGCGAGCCGAAGCAAAGCGCATATCGTATTTGCCGGCGATCCTATGCAGCTGCCGCCCATTGCCACAACAGCTAACCGCAAACACCGCGACTTTCTGGAAAAAGACGTGTACACCATGGCTTCCGAAGCCGACAGCATGGAGCAGCTCTTTGTCTGGAAAGATCAGAACCCCGGCATTACCTGTTTTTTTGATACCCAATACCGCCTTGAAGACGATTTGGCGGAAGTCATTAGCGAAGTCTTCTACGACGGGCGTCTCAAATCGGGCAAGGCCAACGCCATCATCCATGCGCCCTCACAACAGCTCACGCTCCGCGACGCACAGCAAAAAGACAAGAGCGACGTAAGCGTGCACCTCGTCAACACAACCCGCTACGGCCCCTGGATCGACACCCCGAAATCAGAGTATGGCTTTCGTCCGGTTAATCAGGTGCATCGTGACCTTGTAATGGAGCTGGTGAAAAGACTGGTTCAGAAAGAGCAGCTGCATCCGTCGCAAATTGGTATCATTGTACCCTTTCGCAGTGTTGTTTGGGATTACCGCCGTGAGCTGTACAGCAGTAATTTCAGCGGGGTAGAAGTTGGAACCATCCATACCTTTCAGGGGCGTGAAAAGGAAGCCATCTTATTTGATTTGGTGATGAGCGGAGCCGGTGAAACCCAGCCGCGACGCCATTTTACGGTCCGCCCCTTCGATGAAACCAAGAACGGGCTGAGCGTACCCCGTTTGCTCAATGTTGCCTTTTCAAGGGCCAAAAAGCACATGGTTGTGTTGGCCGATATGGATCACGTTCGCCGGGTCTATCACGGTAAGTTTTTAGGAAACCTCCTGCACAAACTGCGGGTCAATAAAATTACAGGCAAAAAAAGGTGAGCTTGCCGATTTTGACCGCTGACCGCTGACCGCTGACCGCTGACCGCTGACGGAAGACGGAAGACGGGAGGTAATTATATCACCAAGGTTTGGAGATTGACTTGCAGGAAGGGCAGGTTGTTTTGAATTTTGCCATCCAAGCCCCAAGCCCCAAGCCCCAAACCATCAAAGGCGTGCTTTTTTTCTTACTTCCGTCTCTTTACCTAAGAGCTCATCGGCCATGTGTGCGTCCGGAACGGCGGGCCGGTCCCGGTAGCGGTCAACAATGCAGATGAAGCTGAGGGGCTCGCCGGCGTCTGCGTGAAACTGATGTAAGGTTTCCGGGCTGATGTACACAACGTCGAAGGTTTTGAGCGGATGAACTTCATCTCCCAAAATCATAGAGCCGCTGCCTTCAATGATCATGACCGAGTGCGGGTGCCGGTGATATTCCAGGGAGGAGTATCCGCCCGCCTCGACCCGGAACACGCGGGTTTGCATGTTCAGCTCGTACTCGTTCTCCCCTTCGCCAAGTAGGGAAAAGCGGGTGATGTCTTTGAAATTGGTTCCCGCTGTTTTGTAGGTTTTGGCTTCAATGCCTTCCCAACCTTCAGGAGAGCGGCGGATAATCTTGGAATTTTTCTTCATGGATTTTTCAATTTTCAGCAAAGTAAAAGCTAATGCGCCGGCTATTGGTTCAGAAGTTCAGTGAGTTCGCGGCTGGCAAATTCGATACCCCGCGGGTGCTGATACAGGCTGCCGCCAATCAGAAAACAGGTGTCGGGGCCGTAGGCTTCGAGCAGGCTTGTAAGGGTGTCGCGCTGTACCCCGCCGCCGGGTGTTGGGATGGAAGCTGCAATACCTCCCAGGGGTCTCCGGCAGTTCTCATTAATGGCATGGCAGGCGGCTTCAGAAAAAGAGAAGCGGCCTCCGGCATTGGGATAAATCACAAAATCAGCGCCGAGTTTACGCCAGAGCGTGCCGTAAAGAAATTCCGGAGTAAAGCCCTGCGTGTCGCTCATCACATAGGCCCCGGAAAAAGCAGGGTGTGCCATGATAGGAAGCGGGATTCCGCTTTTGGCCAGCTCAGTCATGGTTGATGGACCGCAAAGGTGCGGCATAAGCAGTACGCCCCCCGCGCCCGCTTCGTATGCTTGCTCGTAGCGGCGCAGGGTCTCAGAGCCATCGGCGGTGATGTTGGGAAAATAGGCGGCAAGGTGCCCGGTTTTGTCCGCGGCGCGTTTGACCGCATCCGTGCAGGCTGCGAGCCGGTCGGCAAAAGGCGATGTTGGCTGATTCGCAAGGCCGTGATCGTCTTTGATGATGTCAACGCCGCCCAGTGCGAAGCTGTAGCAGAAGTGCGCGAGCTCACGGGTTTCGAGACCGATTGGCTTCAGGGCAGAGCAGCTCAAGGCACGCCGCCGGGTAATGCCGAATTTTTCGCGAACACCATCAAGTCCGGCTTTGGGGCCGGGCAGGATTTCGTCGGGAATTTCATCCCATTCACAGCCAACAACCTGCGCACCCGGAAAAAGCGACATGTTGCCAAAAAGTACGTTCAGAAACTGAGAGACCTCATCCCCCAAAGAATCAAGCGCATAGCTGATAGAAGCCTGCCAGCGATTTTCCCTTTCCGCAGCGGTGAGGCTGATCAGCTGACCTACGATATGTCCGCGAATTTCATCACTTAGCACATCGTCGGGGAGTTCAACGCTTTGTTCGTAGGCGATACGGCGGCAAAAAAGGGCCGCCTCCGATTTGGAGACGGCCTGAATCAGGTAATGTACCGTAAATCGGTTTTCAGAAATAATCATGGATCAGTAAAAAGGTCAGTCGTCTTTTCAGAGGGCGACCAGCGTTTCGGCGCGGTCGGGGCCGGTTGAGACAATCTTAACAGGAACGCCTGTTTCTTCCTCAATAAAGTCAATCAGCGCCTGTGCCTGCGCAGGCAGCTTGTCACGGCTGCCGCATTCAGCTATGGATTGATTCCATCCCTCAAAGGTTTTGTATACCGGCTTCACTTTGCTCAGCAAAACGGGATTTTTGGGGAATATTGTGGTTTCCTCCCCATCAATTTTGTAAGCGGTACAAACCTTTACGGTCGGCATGGTATTGAGCACATCAAGCTTGGTGACCGTCAGCTCGTTGATACCGTTGATACGGGCGGCGTAGTTGAGTGCAACAAGATCAAGCCATCCGCAGCGGCGCGGACGCCCGGTCGTAGCCCCAAATTCCCGGCCTATTTGCCGGATTTTTTTCCCTTCGGCGTCGTGCAGTTCGGTAGGGAAGGGGCCGTTGCCCACACGCGTACAGTAGGCTTTGGTTATGCCCATGACCTTGCTGATAGCGGTTGGCGGCAGGCCGGTGCCGGTACAAGCGCCCCCGGAAGTTGGCGAAGAGGAGGTCACGTAGGGATAGGTACCGTGATCAATATCGAGCAGGGCGCCCTGTGCACCTTCAAGCAAAATATTTTCGCCCCGGGCGTGTGCCATGTGCAGTTCGTGTGAGGTGTCGCAGATATAGGAGCCCAGTTTTTCGCCCCAGCCGGTCAGCTCATCAAGCAGCGGGTCCGTGCTGAGTTCGGGCAGCTCATACAGGTATTTGAGCTGCACATTAATTTCTTCGAGCAGATACCCGAGTTTGTAGCGCAGCGCCTCGGGGTCGAGCAGATCCATCATCCGTAGCCCGGTGCGCGCGGTTTTGTGCACGTAGGCCGGACCAATTCCCCTGCCCGTTGTGCCAATGGCTGCATCACCCTTTGATTTTTCGCGGGCAACGTCCATTTGTTTGTGATAGGGTAGGATAATGTGGGCAGAACCGCTGATTTTGAGCTGTTTGCGCGGGTTTGCCCCTTTTTCTTCAACCATGCTGATTTCTTCCAGCAGCTTGGCAGGATCAATTACGACCCCGTTTCCGATTACGCAGGTCGTACCGGGATGGAAGATACCGGACGGAATAAGATGGAGCACATAGGTTTTGCCGTCGAATTTAATGGTGTGGCCCGCATTGGCACCTCCCTGATAGCGTACGACCCACTGCGTTGATTCACCGAGCAAATCAACAATTTTCCCTTTTCCTTCATCGCCCCACTGGGCGCCAATAATTACACGAACAGCCATGATATTTTAACTAATGAAATGTACAGTACAGTAAACAGATTTGGGACTTTCTCCCATAAAAAAAGGTGTACCGAAGCACACCTTACTATGATGTTTCAAGGAAGAATGATATCCCGCGGTAATAGAGCAGACAGATGAATCATTTAATGAAAGCTTAGCATAAAAAAGACCGGATCAAGCTGATCCGGCCTTTTTGTATGGGATTTAGTCGGTGTGACGGGATTACTCCGCGTAAGACTCGACCGCTGCATCAACCGACTTAAAATGCTTGAAAACCGTGATCAGTTTGGTCACGATAAGCAGGCTTTCAATTTTGTTGGTTGCGTTGGCTATGCGAAGGTCGCCGCCGGCATTCCGCATGGTTGTGAGCGCCCCGATGAGCATTCCCAAACCGGAAGAATTCATAAAAGCGACTTTCTTGAGGTCAACAACTACATTTTTGTGACCTTTGTCGATCAGCTCATGAAGGGTTTCGTTGAGCTTGGTGGCATCCGGGCCACCCATCACATTGCCTTTAAACTCGATTACGTTACAATTGTAACGCTCTGACAGGTTAAAACTCATGGTTTACCTCTGGTGATGTATGTTGGTTAGGATTTAGGATTTAGCTTTTTTCAGCTGCAGATCGACTACGAGGCCGCTTGCTACAAAGATTGAGCTATATGTACCAAGAATTACCCCTAAAATCAAGGCAAAAGATAATCCTTTAAGTACTTCTCCACCAAAGAAAAATAAAATACTGACAGCAATCAAGGTGGTGACAGAAGTTACGAACGTACGGCTGAGCGTGTTGTTCACGCTGCGGTTTACCATATCATCATAGGCTTCTGTTTTAAAGATGAGGGAATTTTCCCTAATCCGGTCAAACACAACCACCGTATCGTTCAGCGAGTATCCTACAATGGTGAGGAAGGCCGCGATAATAGCCTGATTGATATCGAGGCTGAATGGCACTACATCGTACAGCAGCGTGAAAATACCGAGGGTGATGATCACGTCGTGTGCGAGCGCGGCAACCGCGCCGGCTGAGTAGTACCACTTTTTAAAGCGGATGAGGATATAGATAAAGATAATGGCGAGGGCAAACAGGATAGACTGCAGCGCTGCATTTCTCAGGTCTTCGGCAAACCGCGGACCTACCAGGTCGGTTTTGATGATTTCTGCGGGATTGTCCGGGAAGGCCGATCCCATCGTGCTCAGCACAATTTGCTGAAGCTCGTTGCTGTCGATATCAGCGTCGGTCCGTACGTTGATATCCGCTCCGAAGGTTCTTACTTCGGGTGCACCGCCAAAAGGTTCGGTGAGTACGTTACGGATGTCTTCAACAGCCGGAGAGCTGCCCTGAAAGGAAACAACAATTTCGGTACCGCCACGGAAGTCGATACCAAACTGAAGGCCTTTAAATAAAATGGCACCGATTGATAACAGTACCAGAACCGTAGAGATGATGTACCCGATCTTACGGTTGTGGATTAATTGAAATTTTGGATCTTCAAATACTCTCATAGTGTGTATGAATTTCTGGTTGCTTGGTTAATGGATAAAAAAGCGCCGGGTATTAACCGAAGCTGACAGCAGGATTCTTGCCGCGGGCCAGCCAATCCACAATCACACGGGTGATGACGATTGCGCTGAACAGGGAGGCAACAATACCGGCCATAAGGGTTACGGCGAAGCCTTTAATCGGACCCATACCAAAGCTGAACAGAATTACAGCGGTGAGGAAGGTCGTAATATTCGCATCGAGAATCGCGCTCATGGCGTTGGCATAGCCGCTCTCAATGGAAGCAATCAGAGATTTACCGGCGCGCTGTTCTTCGCGGATCCGGTCGAAAATGAGTACGTTGGCATCAACCGCCATACCGATCGTCAGAACAATACCTGCGATACCAGGCAGCGTAAGCGTAGCCTGAAATGCAGAAAGGATTCCGAGGATGAAAACGATGTTGAGAATCAGCGCGATGTTGGCAATACCACCGGCTGTGCGGTAGTACATGATCATAAAGATGGCAACAAGCATGAGACCAAACAGCGCGGAGTTGAAACCGGCGCGAATGGAAGCTTCACCCAGTGTTGCACCAACCGTACGTTCTTCGATGATTTCAAGCGGGGCAGGCAGCGCACCGGAGAGCAGAATGTTCACCAAATCTTCCGCTTCTGAAAGACCGCCGAGACCGCTGATGGAGGAGCGTCCGTCGGCAATCTGTGTACGCACAGTCGGGTAGCTGTACACCATGCCGTCAAGAATGATCGCTACCGGCCTGCCGATATTGGCCGCGGTTATCATGCTCCAGGTACGGGCGCCTTCGCGGTTCATGCTCATCGAAACTTCCGGCGCGTTGGTCTGCGGGTCGAATGACGGGCGCGCGTCGGTGATCACATCACCGGTGAGCTCAACCTGAGAGCGTACGCCAAGCAGGGGCAGCATGGCGCTTCCGCCGCCGATGTTTTCAGCGCGGGCACCCCACATCAGCTGAATGTTGGCCGGAATAACGCGCTGAACGGCATCGCGGGCAAGCATTTCATTAATGGCAGCGGTATCCTGAGCCATCGCATATCCAAAGCGCACATCAGGTCCGCCGATATCGAGCAGCAGCCCGGAGAGCGGATTACGGGTTACGGTTTCGGTTTCACCGTCTTCCCCTTCAACTTCTTCCGTTTCGGTAAGCACCTGAACAACGCGCTCAAAGGTGCTGCGCAGCTCGTTGGGGTTGGCCATGGTACGGAACTCAAGTCGGGCCGTACCCCGAAGCAGGTTACGGACACGCTCCTGATCGTCGTCAACGCCGGGAAGCTCAACAACAACGCGGTTGGCACCCGCACGGACAATCGATGGCTCGGTTACTCCGAAGCGGTCAATCCGATTCCGGATAATTTCAACAGCGCGGTCAACAGCGCGATTACGCTGTGCTTCCAGATATGCGCGCACTTCGTCGTTGGTTGAAGCCCGCGTGAGGTCGTCGGCATTCATGTGGAAGTACCGGCTGAGACGTGCACCGGGATCGCGCCGCTCAAATTCCGCTACAAATTCCACCACAACATCGATGTTGGCATCCTGCGCGCGCATGGCAGCGGCTTCGAGCACTTCATCAAAAAGATCATCGCGCTGATCGCGGGCAAGTTCGCCTATAAGCTGCGCTGTAGCCAGCTCAAGCGTTACATACATCCCGCCCTGAAGGTCGAGACCAAAACTAAGCGCCTGACTGCGCAGGTTGGTAAGGCGCTCTTCATTGGCGAAGCGGTATTCAACCTGTTCTTCAGGCGACAACGAATTAATATGGCGCTCTTCCAGCCAGTGACGGACACTGAACTGAAGGTAGTACCCTGTGAGAACAAGGAAGCCAAGAATAAAGAATATCTTGGTAGAGCTTGTTTGTTTCATGGATATAGGATTTTTTGAAGGGTTAGATGGAGATACTGCCGGTTTCAGAAACTGATTTTTAGATTCCGTTTTTGACGCAGGCAGCCGCGGCAGAACCGCGTTTTTTTGCTTTGGTGAAAATCATCAGCAGGGCGTTCCATTTTCCGGATAGTACTTCAGATGGATGATCGGGTAAGGCGGTACTAAAGCCTTACATCACAGATTATTCCTGCCCGCGGATAATCGCAGGCGGACGCTCAGGACGTCAACATCAAATCACCTGAATGGGTGTCAGCCCAGTAGGGGGGGAAGGATGGTGCAGCTGTTTCATACAGCAAGCGCACGCCCTGAAGCGCGGGTGCTAAGGAGCGTTGACGGACTGACCGGAAATGATGGCCTGCAGCCTGAAAGAAGGGAAGGCTGAAATTTGTTTGTGCAGGCTGTCGCGCAGGAAAGAAGGATAGGTTTCCGTGCCGGAGGCGCTAAATAGGGTGCCGGAAAGCGTAACGGCAAAGTGCTTGAGAATAAGCTGAATACTGATTCGCTCATGGGCGAAGGTGCCGGCCATGTCGCTCGCATCGTGATGTTGCGTCCAGGCCAGATACAGGTGGGGAAGGAAGCGTGTTTTGTCGTCCGGGCATTCATCAGCACCGGTAGTATGAGCACCCAACATCGTTTTTTGGATGAGGCTTCGGAGGTGCTCGCTGTTTGGTTTGTCAGATTGCGCTTCGGTATCTGTATCTGAATATGCTACAGAAAGGTGCTGAATAACCCAGTTGCTGAACGTATTATACTCCTTTACCGCCTGATGTTGCGGCAGATGTGTGAGGGCAAAGCCGCCCAGCACCAGGAAAACAACCGTAAGTCTGAGTTTGAGACCAAAGAAATTTTGCATTCCTTAAAGATAGCAAGCTCCGTTGCGCGCAACAACAAAAAAATAAGGCACGCTCCGGGCGGGGAACGTGCCTTTCTATTTGATTCGACTGTTATATCAATAATCTAAAAGATGACGCAAGCTATAGACTTGTTTATCTGAATCAAAACTAACGATATCCGCTGAAAAATCAATTAATGTAATGGCTAAAGCGCGATTAGTCTTATATTTTTAGGTAAAGAAAGTCAAAAAAGCGCTTTTAGTTAAGTTTCTTCAAATTATCAGGTAATGCTGGCTCAAAAAGGCATAAGTCCGTCAAGTTGGGTATTTTAACAAACTAAACGGGGCTGTTTAAATGAGCGGTCATTCTTAGCCCGCATTATTCACCAAGAAATTTTCTTGCTCGCAAGGCGAAGCTTAAAACTCAGCGGAGGGGTACCTAAGTACCCTGAGCATGAGTTTTAAGCTTCAACGCAGCAAGCAGGGAAATTTCGCAGCACTTGAGCGACACCGAAATTCTGACTATCATTTTTATTCACTAAAATTAATTAAAACAATAATTTATATAGAATATTTTTTTGTGAATAATGCGGGATAGAACTATTCATAAAACTGCACATTACCAAGGCAAGGTCATACATGAGCTATTTCGTTGAATCCCTGCATGAGGCTGCGATTAAGGCGGCAAAAATCGCAGGAGATATTACCCTGAACTATTTTCAGAAAAAGATTGAAGTTATCAGCAAATCCGACGATTCGCCGGTAACCGTAGCAGACCGCAAAGCTGAAGAAGCCATGCGCGCATTCATCATGGAAACGTTTCCTGAACACGGCATTGTAGGGGAGGAATTCGGCACCTATCAGGAGCAGGCCGAGGTTCAGTGGATTCTCGACCCCATTGACGGCACAGTTGGTTTTATCCACGGCATTCCGCTCTACACCAATCTGATAGGCATCACCGTTGGCGGAAAGCCCACCGTTGGCGTGATTCATGCGCCTTATATGAACGAGCTTGTAGCCGCAGCCGAAGGAATTCCCACACATCTCAACGGTGTCACCACCAAAGTCCGAAGCTGTAGCTCACTGGATAAGGCCTCAATGATGACCTCCGACGTGCAGTACTTTCGCACCTACGGCTACCGCAGCTCTTTCGAATACCTTCTCGACAGGGTCGGCACACACCGCACCTATGGCGACGCCTACGGCCATCTCATGGTCGCAACCGGACGCGCCGACATCATGCTCGATCCCGTGCTCAATCTTTGGGACGCAGCCGCACTGTTGCCCGTAATAGAACAGGCCGGCGGCTCGTTCACCGACCTCAGCGGTACCCCGCAAATAGACGGCGGTAACGGATTTTCATGCGCACCTGAACTCAGGCAGGAATTGCTGGAAATTTTCAAAACTCATCAATAAAACACTATGAACCCCGAGCAAAAAGGCTGGACCCTCACCTCTCTCTTTCTCCTCTTGCTGTTGTCGGTAAGTCCCGCGCTGTCTGCGGCACAGGAACCGATGTTTCAGGATTACGAAACCTACCCTGTGCTTGATTATAAGTTTACCCATCTCGAAGCACAGCTCGCCCTTAATCCGGAAACCCGGAGCCTTTCCGGTATCGTCACCTACACCCTCGAAGCTAAACACCGCTTTGCAGGGGTGCTGCACATACCCGCGGCTGGCCTGCAAATAAACAGCATTCTGATCAATGAGCGGGAAGCTTCCTTTTCACACGAACAGGACCGCATTGAAATAGACCCCGCAGCCTACCTTTCGGATCCGCAGCGCCCTTTTGAGCTCAGCATCAGCTATGAAGCCCCGCAAAGTACCGCGCTCATCAAAACAGCTGCCGGCACCCTCTTTACGACCCTCTCACCCAACCGCCGCTCGGAATGGATACCCGTCGTAGAACATCCCCGCATTGCCTTTACGACCCGGTTTTCCCTGGAAGTAACTGAAGGCACCGAAGTGGTATCCAACGGGCAGTATTTCAGAACACAATCGCTCGATGACGGCGCCAAACGCGTGATTTGGCGCTCTGAAGTCCCGGTACCTTCCACCGATCTTGCTTTTTTTGCCGGTGACCTCTCCTTCACCGAAACCTTGCTGGGACTCACCAATGTGCGGGTGTACGGAGAAGCGCGCACGGGTTCAGCGCAGGTACGCGAAGACCTCATGCGCGAAGTCGTGAACAGCCTGAGCAGCATCACCCGTAGCCTGCGGGTTGAGTACCCCTTTGAAGGCTTCAGCCTTGTCATGCTCGAAGATCACTACTGGGAGCCCCGGCCCTATGCGGCTTCCCTTGGCATGCTGGCAGGCACCATATCCCCGGCCAAGGTACAGATTGATCGTGTAGTGGCCTCACAGTGGTTCGGGGCAGCCCTGCGTTCCGAAACCGTCGCCGGTTCCGCGGCGGTATTGCTGCATCAGGCCCATCTCATGCAGCAGCTTGAGCCCGATACACCCCCCTTTGGAGTACAGGGTTTCCCGTCAGTTGATGGCTTTGACTACTGGAATCACATGCTGCCCCAACATTTCGGGTTCTGGCACGACGCTCTGGAGCAAGCCGATGATTTTACCCGCTTTGCCCTCAGCGACCACAAGCAGGCACAGCTGCGGCGCGGCGATCCGGTAGGAGACTGGCCTGAATTTCAGCGGGAGTGGTACCGCGCTACAGGGCGCACCCTCGAAGAACCTGTCTTCGGGAGCCAAACCGAAGAACCGCAGGACACACCGCTGACCGTGCAGCTCGTATTTGGATACAACAGCGAGCGCGGCGTATCGGTTACGGTTGATCCGCAGGGCACGGTTGAAACAGACAGCATCCGCGTGCCGCTCGAGCTGCATTTCCGCGGCGCGGAAGTCCGCCGCGACACCCTCACCGTGTTCCGGACCGGCGGTGAATTCGTTATTCCGGCCGACACCCGCCCGCAAAACATTATGGCTGGCGATGGCGCCCCCGCATTCTTGTTCCGCGAGATGAAAGACCTCAACATGTGGCTGCATCAGCTGCGCAGCAGCGACGACATCAGCCGCAGGGTGCAGGCCGCGGAAAACCTGCCCCGCTTCCGGGAAGACCCCGATATTCAGCTTGCCGTACGTGATGTGCTGCGTGCCGAAGATCATCCGCAGGTTCGGGCTGCGCTCATTCGCGCCATCAGCAGCATTGTGCGCGGTGCCGCCGGCACACAGCAGCTTTTTCTCGACCTCGTAGCAACCGCAGAAGGCGATGAGCAGCTCGCCGCAGTTGAAGCCCTGCGCAATTATCCCGGCAACGCCGCCGTCGTTTCTGCCATAGGACGGCTTGCGCAAAGCATGCAGTACTCCGAAGCCGCCGTGCTTGCCGTGCGCGTATTCCGCGAAGTGGCCACAGAAGAACAGTTCACCGAACTCGCAAGCTCCCTACTCGGCGGCAGCGGACCCGGTGCCATTCGCGCGGCTGTCGTTCAGGAGCTCTTCGAACTCTCCGACCGCATGGTAGCTGTAGATACAAGCTACGAAATAGCACTCAGCACGAATTTTCCCTACCTCATGCGGGCCACGGCCATGAGCGCCCTCGCCAACCACAACCGCGCACAGGACCTACAGGAACTCATCCCCGTCCTCATCGAAGACACCGATCCCCGCATGCGCCTCATAAGCCTGCGCTACATCGGCGCCCTCGAAGATGAAATCATGAATGATTTGCTCGAGCAGCGCTTTCAGGTCGAAAGAGACCCCCGCTTACGCGCGGTACTCATGGCCTTTTAACAAAACAGCGCCACAGTACCACACGCCATCCCCGCACCCGCACCCGCACCCGCTCAGGCCCGCTTCCCCTGTACGCACAAGTCTTTGCAAAAGCTTTGGAAGGCCTGAGCCGGGCTGCCCGGGCATACCCTGTTTTTATTTTTTTGGGGAAAATTTCGTGAACATCAGGAGTTGCGGTGCCATATTGTAAGTTCCCAAACCAAAGATGAATGCGTTGCTTTTTGGTTCTTCACGCAGACAAAAGTCTCCCGGATGAGAAAAAAGGGGCAGCCCGATTAATGAGAACGCGAATTTGTTAGGATGAAGCTGTATTTGGGCGTACTCATCATGCCGAATATAGTGCGGGGCTAAGGCGGCTGGATTACGCCAATGGGAGCGAAATCCAGCATTATGGGTGTGCGGATTTTTGCGATTATTCGGGTTTGTTACAGGCTCACGCCCGGCCCCCGCATGCGCGCCTTCGGCGCTCGCGGGGATATGGGGGCGGGTGTCATGGTTCTATAAACATGCAATCCTTTCAGGATTGGTCCGGGTTGGCGTTGCATTTTTGGTTTTGAAGGGGAGCCTGAGAGTGTAATTTGCAAAAGGGAATACAGGCTTGTTTAGACAAATCAAAAGCCGCGGATGAACAAGGGGGCAACCCACAAAAACGGGACACAATTTTTTTCGGATGAAGCTGTATCTGACCGCATTTATTTTGCCTTATGGCCTGCCGGTCTACCGTGTCTTGATTGAAAGAATGGTGCGGAATCCGGCATAATGGTCGTAGGTGTTTTGCGATTATTCGGATTTGTTTCGGGCTTACGCCCGGTCCCCGCATGCGCGCCTTCGGCGCTCGCGGGGATATGGGGGGGGTGTCATGGTTCTATAAACATGCAATCCTTTCAGGATTGGTTCCCTGTCCGGGTTGAAAATTGCCGGTCGGTTGGGTGCTGATTAATGTTGCGTGTTTTTTTAGATAGAACACATCGGATCACATCATCTTTATGAATTGGCAAAGTGTCATAATTTCACGTGTGTAGGGAATCATGCCGTGCAGCAAATTTAACCTGATTGCCGTACGGTGAATGTGCCGCTTGAATATCAATCGTTAAACAGCCATATTAAATCTTCCCTGTCACTCAAAATACGTGGAACATGATTCGTGGGATGCTCTTCATCTTGCTTTTTGTATGCCTTGTACCTGCAGCCATTGCACAGCAGGAGCTGACTATTTTCGGCTCGCTCACCAATGCCGATGCCGCGCCGGTTGCCGGTTTGCCGCTTGAACTGCAAACTGCCGACGGGGAAGTCCTGGAAATAACCCACACCGGCGAGGACGGCAGCTACAGTTTTACGACCCTGTGGACCACCGCTGCGCAAGCGGACAGCAAGCCTGCGACCCTCAGCCTGGACGCCCCCTGGCCGAATCCGGCCGTAGCTGATGTGCAAACCCGTGTACATGTTTCCCGACAGGGCAGTTACAGCGTGGAAGTGTTTGACGTGCTTGGCCGCCGGATATCGGTGAAGCAGTATTCGCTTGTTCCGGGCGCAGGCACTTTGCAGCTGGGACGACCCGGCGCAGACGGGGTGTACCTGATACGAGTCAGCGGAGCGGGCGAGGTCGCAACACGTATGTTTACGGTTGTGGGCGGCAAGCCAATTAGCGGTCAGCCCGCCGTGCAATGGTCGGCCTATATGCCTGCAGCAGTACCGGCGTACTCGCAGTCCGGAGCCGGTATAAACAGTTCGGGTTTCGTGCTGAACCTGCCGGAATCAGCCTTTTATGATGGGAAGCAGCGGGAAGTACCACATCCGGCTGAGGGCGCGACATCCGTGCAGGTTGATCTAACGACTGTAGACCTGTTAAGCACATCTGTCATTACCGGCACAGTTCAGAACATCAGGCAGGAAGCTGTTGCGGGCGTTTTGATAGCTAACGAATACGGCAGCGCTACGAGTGATAGTTCAGGCCAATACGTTTTAGAGCTGACGCATGAAAAAAGAAAAGAAGGTCAACTGAGTACAATAAACTTCTCCCATCCTAATTATAATAGTAAAGATGTAGATGTTTCTTTAGAAGATCAGTCTTTGGATGCTCTTTTAGATATAATACTACAAGAGAACAACTTTTTGTTGAATGCTAGAACGGTTAATTTTGACGATGAAACAATGCCGTTTGTTTTGAAATACTTAAATGAAGCAGGCACTGACTCTGTTGAAGTAAATCTTACTCCTAGTAACGGAGTTATTAACGTTAATTTCAATAACTGGCCTGGCGAAGACGCCGTTTTATACAACACTTCAAGCAGTGATATGAATGAAGAAGACCAAAGACTTGATATTATGGCTTTAAGAAGCATGGATCAAATACCTTTAGCTTTAAATATTAGCCAAAGCGAAACCGGAGAGCCTTTGTACTTGCCTTTACAAACACCTCAATCCGTGAGTAATCTCGCCAATTCATAGCCTAACATATTTGTATTACTAGCTTTAGCGATTCTGCGTATTTTCACCCAACCGGTGAACCCTTATATAATCGTTTGAGCATGCCAAAAATACAATTTGAGCTTACCTCTACACCAATTACCTCTCATGCAGGTCTGGCTTTTATTGGTCAGGCCCTTGATGATCCCGTGCTGGCCAATGACATCAATGGCCTTTGTTCGCTGCCCCGCAACAAGAATTATATTTCCACCCTTGATACCATTAAGGCCATGATTGGGCTGTTGTCGGTCGGTAAACCTCAGTTTGACGCTATTGCTGAATATCGTGCCGATCCCGTATTTGCCACTGCCTTGGGAATAAAAAAGACCCCCTCACCGGAAACCCTGCGCCAGCGTCTTGAGCAATGCCCGGAGTCACTGGATAAGGTATTTCGTGCGTTCAACACCCGCCTGCTGGCAGCTCATCCTCACCTGCTGACCGAAGATCTGCACGGGCAGACCTGGGCGGTAATTCACTGTGATGTCTCACCCATGGATAACTCCAATAGCCACAAAGAAGGCGTAGACTGGACATACAAACAGTTTGAGGGCTATGCGCCCATGCTTGGCTACATCGGTCCGTATGGTTTGATGATAAACAACGAGCTGCGCAACGGCTCGGCGCACAGCAACACACCCGGCACCGATGCGTGGTTCAAGCAGACCATGGATATGGCTGAGCGTATGACCAGCCACAAGCGGCTTGTGGTGACCGACTCGGGCAACGATAGTGGCGTCAATGTCAGGTTATTTATGCGCCAGAAGGATACTGATTTTGTTGTGAAGTGCAACCTACGCAATCAGGATCCGCAGGAGTGGCTGGATCTGGCTGTGAAGCAAAACGGCGGAGCCGATGGCGAGTACGTAGATATAGGCGCACGGGCATGGTACGGACAAAAGCAAGTACAGATTCCCGGACATAGTGACACCCCTGATGATCCGAAGACTTGCCGGATTGTGTTCCGGGTTACCAAGCGGTTTGCCCGCACGGACGGGCAGTATATGTTTCCGGCTATGATCACCGTCGATGCGTATTGGACGAGCCTGGACTGGACCCCGGAGCAGATACATGAGTTCTACAAGCAGCGGGGTACCAGCGAGCAGTACCACAGTGAACTCAAGACAGATATGGATGTAGAGCGACTCCCCTCGGGTAAATTCAGGGTCAACCAGCACGTGCTGGATATGAGCATGATAGCCTTTAATTTATTGCGACTGGCGGGGCAAGGCATGCTAAAAACAGGTCTGGTGCCGGGGCGAAAAGCCAGGAGCAAACGGCTTCGGCTGCGCACCGTCATCCAGAACCTGATGTATATGGCGGGACGGCTGGTTCAACATGCACGCAAAACCATCATCCGCATTTTTGAGGGTCACGGCTGGGCCGAGCCCGTCATGGCACTCAATCGCTTACCCGACGGGTAGCACAGCATACAGCTTGGGATAGAAAACAGCCGGAAAAACCACAAGTGAGACAAAGCCCAAAAGGCATTGCGGAATCAGTATGCACTGTAGGGCCAAAACAAGAGCAAAAATGGTGCTCGAAGAGGTCTTGCAGGGATTGAATTGATCGTAATGAAGTACTTTGGTGGGCTACATCAAGCTGTGTGAGCGATATTTCTAACAACTATTGCCAGTATTGACCGCAAAATACCTGTCAAATAAAACTTTTCACGGATTTAGGTTTTAGATAGAATACATCGGATCACATCATCTTTATGAATTGGCAAAGTGTCATAATTTGACGTGTTAATGGAATTATTGCTTGTAGCATAGTTTGGTACATCCAAGCATATCACTTTGCAGTATAGCATAGTACAGTAAAGTAAAGCATAGTGTAGAAAAATCGATAAAGTCATTGCACACAAATTTGGGAAGCGATTTATTTCAGCCATGAAGCCGTGCTCCCGTGAAGCGATGAAGTCTTGAAGTCCGAAGCCCGCAGCCACAAAAGTGAAACCTAAAGCCCTGAAGGGGCGGTATAGCATAGCACGGGGTGCAAACCCTGTGTCAGGTGGTACCCCCAATTTATGAAGCCCTGAAAGGGCGGCATATCATCGGTGCGGGGTATGGTCCGGAGACTGCCGGTGCGTTTTTGAGGCCGGTAATGAATGGTATGCATTTGCTGTCGCTATCGCCGTGGCTGACGCGGTTTTGGGGCGAACTTGGGGGACTCGTGATTCGGCTGCAATGTTTGTATGTGATGGTCTGCGATGCTGCGGAAAAAAAGCAACGCATTCATCTTTGATTTGGGGGCTTGTAGTGTGCTTCCCCCGCTCCTGATGTTCACGGAGTTTTCCCCAAAAAAACGGATGAAGTATCACCACGGCTGTCGGTGGCGGGGCTATGGCGTTTGGCAGAGACAAAAAAAGGCGCTGTTCGTTGTGATACAAGAACAGCGCCTTTGTGAGATTGGGGTGGCTTGGGGTTAGCTGTAGCGGACCCACTTTGCGAGCTCTTTGAAGCTTGCGCTTTTGCCGTACATCAGGATGCCGACGCGGTAGATGCGGGCGCTCAGCCAGATGAGGCCGAGGAAGGTGAGGGTCATGAGTACGATGCTGAGGCCGATTTCCCAGGCGGGCACGGACATCACGGCCATGCGTACGGGCATGATGATGGGGCTGAACAGCGGGATGAGGGAGAGTACGATGGCAAGGTTGGAATCCGGATCTGAGGAGACGGGGCTTATGAACAGAATCGGAATGATGATGGGCAGCGAGACGACGGTCGTGAGCTGATTGTTCTCGGTTTCGGACTCGAGTGCCGAGCCAACTGCAGCGAAGAGTGCGCTGTAGATGAGGTAGCCGAGGATGAAGAACACGAGGAAGCCGATCAGCAGGCTGGTGCCGATCTCGGGCATGGTGAAGGGGAGTTCGCTTTCGAGGGCCTGCATGGCGGCTGCAGTGTCGCCCCCGGCGGCTTCGGTGGCGCGGCTGCCGAAGAAGTAGAGCATGACGGGCGTTGCCGCGAGGGAGATGCCGCCGATGGCCAGTGCCCAGAATACGAACTGCGTTACGGCAAGCGCCCCAACACCGATTACTTTGCCCATGAGCAGCTCGAAGGGGCGCACCGAGGAGACGATAACTTCCACAATGCGGTTCGTTTTTTCTTCAATCACGCCCCGCATGACGATGCCGCCGTACACGAACATAGCAATGTACATGATGAAGCCCAGCACCAGACCTACAACGAACAGGGCGCTGGTGTCCTGTTCTTCCTCACCGGTGGCAGTGAGCACGCGGGTGCTGAGGGCGATGCGCTCGTTCATGATTTGCCGGACTTCCGGACTGACGTCCGCCCGATCCAGCTTTTCGTCGCGTATGGCGCTGCGCAGGGCCGAGCGGACTTCGGTGATGAAGGCGACGCCGCCGGTGCCCGCAAAAATGAGCTCAGGCGTGCGGTTGCCCGCGATGACCTCTTCGTCAATAATAACGAAGCCGTGCAGGCGGCCATCGGTGACTTTGGCGCGGATTTCATCGAGGGGCACATCCGGCAGGTACTGATAGCGGTCGGGGTCGTTTTCGAGCATGCGCGGGGCTATGGTGCCGGTTTCGTCCACAACGGCAACGCTGCGCTGCGTATCGGGGGTGAGGAGTACGACAAGAACCGGTATAATGAAAAAGGCGAGGAAAATGAGCGGCGCCAGCAGGGTGGTGATGATGTAGGCTTTGCTCGTAACGCGGGTGATGTATTCGCGCTTGAAGATGATGAGGAATTTGTTGAAGTCAATCATGTAGTGAGGATACGTGGGTTAGGCTTTGGCGGTCTGGGTTGCGGATTCGGCGGCAGTGGCGTTGTTGACCGTAGAGATGAAAATTTCGTTGAGGCTGGGTTGCACAAACTCGAAGTGCGTGAGCTGCACGTGCTGAACCGCGGTTTGCAGTACGTCCTGTTCGGAAGTGCCGTCGAGCAGGCGGATTTCGGCATAGTTGGCCGATCGGTTGTTGATGCGCACATTTTCGAGCCCGTCGATAAAGCTGCCGTCCCCCAGGAAGGAGAGCTTCACGGTGTTGTTGCCGAAGGAGCGCTTGACGTCCGCCAGGGAGCCGGTGAGCAGCAGTTTGCCGTTGTTGAACAGGCAGATGTCATCGCACATTTGCTCGACTTGCTCCATGCGGTGCGTGGCAAACAAGATCGTTTTGCCCTTCTGATTGAGTTCAAGAATGACTTCCCGCAGCAGCTCGGCGTTGATGGGATCGAGTCCGCTGAAGGGCTCGTCAAAAATGCAGATTTCCGGATCGTGGGCGATGGTGGAAATAAACTGCACCTTTTGTTGCTGCCCTTTGGAGAGCTCACCCAGCTCTTTTTTAATCCAGTCGGTGGCTTTGAAGCGGTCGAGCCAGTAGGTGAGTGATTTTCGTGCGTCGTGATCATTCATCCCCTTAAGGCGCGCAAGATACAGCAGCTGATCGCCGACCTTCATTTTTTTGTAGAGCCCGCGTTCTTCGGGCAGGTAGCCGATCAGCTTCTGACTCTCGGCGCTTGCCGGTGCACCTTTGATCAGCACCTGCCCGCTGTCGGGTATGGTGATGAAGTTGATCATTCGGATGGTGGTCGTTTTTCCGGCACCGTTTGGCCCAAGCACACCGAAGATGCGCCCTTTTTCTACATTGAATGAGACGTCGTCTACGGCAGTGAATGCGCCGTAGCGTTTTACGATCTGATTAACTTGTATGACAGACATGTTTTGGAATTGATGGGATGTTAGGATAGGGATGATGAAGGCGTCAGGGATACGCCAGGCGTATTTACGTTTGAAAAGGCCGTGCGAACCACTTTAAAAGCTATTAAAAGGCCGGAATCTGTCTGTTCGGCGCCCGATGCGCAGAACGTAATCGTCCAAATTCTACTTGTTTTAAGTACATACGGCAAATTAAGCGAACGCGACGCAAGCTGAAAGAATAGAGCAATCAGGCCCTTTGTTTTGAGACAATCTATTTCATTATTAGGTGGCTTTGCTTTATACTACGAGCACTTAATAGTGCCCGGAATGGTACGGAAAAGCCGTTCCGCAGTCCAATTTATTATGCCGAAATTCATCTTATGAATATTATACATTTAACTTTTGAGTGTTATCCCGTAGCAAAAACGGGGGGGCTCGCAGATGTTCTGGGTTCGCTGCCTAAATATCAGCGGGCATTGGGTGCAGATGCATGGGTTGTGATGCCGCGATACAACAACGAATGGATTAATCAGCGCAACATTCAGGTTGTGCACGCCGCGAGTACGTGGATGGGAAATCAGATGTTTCACTTCGAAATTCATAAAGTGGAAGGGGATGAGCTGGGTTTCCCGCTGTATCTCGTGCACGTGCCCGGACGCCTCGACCGTAAGGGCATTTACGTAGATGCCGATTCCGGTTACGGCTTTTGGGATGAGTTTGAGCGCTATCTCAGCTTTCAGCTTGCAGCCCTTGAGTGGATCCGGACCTTCTCAACCTATCCCGATGTGCTGCACTGTCATGATCATCACACGGCCCTCGTTCCTTTTTTGATTACTTCCACAGATACCTTCAGCGGAATGGAGCATATTCCGACCATCGTCACTATTCACAATGGGGAGTATCACGGAAATTATGATATGGGTAAGGCCGACCTCATTCCTTCCATTAAATTCGGACAGCACGGATTTCTGGATTGGGGCGGGCGCTTCAACGCCCTCTCCGCCGGCATTCGCAAAGCCTGGAAGGTAACGACGGTCTCCAAAACCTATATGGACGAACTTCAGGAATCGGCCGGCGGTCTCGAAGGCCTCCTCAAAGCCGAAAGCGGCAAGTGTACCGGTATTATCAATGGGATTGACGATGAAGTCTGGAATCCGCAGAAAGATCACATGCTTGAATATCACTACAACAAGCGCACCGTGGAAAGCGGCAAGGAAAAGAGTAAGCGCCTGATTTGTGAATATTTTAATCTCAACACCAACTATCCACTGATTGCCTTTATTGGCCGGCTCGTGAAGGAAAAGGGCGCTGATATGCTGCCTTCTGCCATCTCCGAATTCATTGCACAGGGCGGACGCGCAAGCTTTGTTGTGCTCGGAACCGGCGATCACTGGCTGCAGGAGCGCCTGCGGGTGATGTCGGACGAATACACCGGATTCTTTGACTCCTCCATTCAGTACAACGAAACGCTCTCCCGCCGGATTTACGCCGGTGCCGATTTCATCATAATGCCTTCCCGGGTCGAACCCTGCGGGCTGAATCAAATGTACGCCATGCGCTACGGCACCATCCCGATTGTTCGGGAAGTAGGCGGCCTCAAAGATTCGGTGCGCGACATTGGCGAAGAAGATGGCTACGGAATCCGCTTCCGTAACTTCACGCCCGATGACACCCTGCATGCCCTCTACCGTGCAACCGATCTGTATGAAGACACCGAAACATTCAAATCAATTCGCAAAAAAATCATGGGGCTTGACTTCACCTGGAACAGGTCGGCTCAAACCTATCTTGATTTATACCAATCTCTTTTAGACTAAACTATCAATCATCTAACCCATTCCCGAACTATGGAAAACGTACTTTCAGTAATTCTCGGCGGCGGTCAGGGATCGCGGCTCTATCCACTCACCCGCAGCCGCTCCAAGCCCGCAGTGCCCATTGGGGGGAAATACCGCCTTGTTGATATTCCGATTTCTAACTGTCTGAACAACAACATCCGTAAGATTTATGTGCTTACACAGTTCAACTCGGCCTCATTAAACCGGCACATCAAAAACACCTACAGCTTTGACCCCTTCAACCCGGGCTTTGTGGATGTACTTGCTGCCGAGCAGACCATCACAAGCCAAAAATGGTTTCAGGGTACAGCCGACGCCGTCCGGCAGTCGCTTCACCACATGACGAACCACGATTTTGATTACATGATGATTCTCTCCGGGGATCAGCTGTATCAGATGGATTTCAAAACGATGATGGAGACACACATCAGCTCCGGTGCCGAAATCTCCATCGCTACCATCCCCGTAAATGCCTACGACGCAACTGGTTTCGGCATTATGAAAGTGGGCGAAAACGACGCGATTGAAACATTCGTTGAGAAGCCCTCTGCGGATGAGCTCGGTGAATGGGGCTCCGAAGTGTCGGATGAGCTCAAGAACGAAGGCCGCATTTATATGGCCTCCATGGGCATGTACATATTCAACCGCTCGGTTATCAAAGAGCTGTTTGATGAAATGCCCGAAGCCACTGATTTCGGCAAGGAAATCATCCCCTCAGCCATTCAGAACGGCCGCAAGGTAAAATCTTTCCTCTATGACGGCTACTGGGAAGACATCGGAACCATCAAGTCTTTCTTTGAAGCCAATCTGCAGCTGACAACCGCAATGCCCAAGTTCAACTTGTACGACCCCAACAACATGGTGTACACCCGTGCGCGTATGCTGCCGGCCTCCAAAATCAGCGGCACAACGCTGGAGCGCACCATCGTAGCGGAAGGATCTGTGATTGAAGCCAGCCGCGTTGAGCACTCCATCGTAGGTATCCGCTCCCGTGTTGGCCGCGGCACTACCATCGCCAACAGCATCATCATGGGTAACGACTACTTCCCGCGCTACGACGAAGTAACCGGAAAAGACGGCACCAAGCCACCCATGGGTATTGGCGAGCGCTGTTACATCCAAAACTGCATCATCGATAAAAATGCCCGCATCGGTAACGACGTCCGCATCAATGGCGGCACGCACCTCGAGAACGGTGACTTTGATCAGTATTCAGTCAGAGATGGCATCGTCATCGTCCCCAAAACAGCAGTCATCAAAGACGGTACCGTAATCTAAAACACAGCGGAAAGAAAGCTGTCACCGTAACCATAAAAGCCTGCCCGGTCTGCAAACATACTGCAACCGGGCAGGCTTTCTTTTTTTACGATGACTTCGAAGGGGCATTCCACCCGCATTCCCCTGCCACAGGCTTACTTGCTGTTCGGGCTTTTTTATTTTTTGGGTGAAATCCCGTGAACATCACGGTCTTTCGTGGCAGATCAGCGCTCCCAAATCATAATTTGAGTCCCTTGCTTTTTGGGTTCCTGCGCATGCTACGGTTCCGGAGCAGAACAGGAATCCGGCGTTTATAATGGCTTGACCGGACGGGTGTTAAAGGTGCTTCATAGCCGTGTCGTAGCCGATTTTAATCAGATCTTTTAGCGCTTCGGGATCACTTCTGGAAAAGCCGTGAAGTTCCGGGGCAATAATCACGTTGGCATCCTCTGACTGCAGCTGTGCCGCATTGTCAAGGGCAATGTCCATGGCGTTGATCATCACATCAATCACATCCTCGGGTTTATCGTATTTGCGGTTGGCGTTCAGATCTACCGCAACAATATGCGAAGCGCCCATTTCTACAAGCGGACTAACGGGCACATTCTCCATAATACCGCCGTCCACGAGCATACGCCCCTCATGCTCAACAGGGATGAAAACGCCCGGAATACAGGTGCTCGCCCGGACCGCTACCGAAAGCTTGCCCGATGTGAAAACTACTTTTTCACCTTTCCCCACATCGGTCGCAATGATGGCGAGCGGAATATCTGCATCCTCAATATCCACATCCTTAATGTAGTCGTCTGCGATATCAGCCATCTTGTCATTGCTGAGAAAGCCAAACTTCGAAAGCGAAAATGAGCTGACATCGAGCCACTCCAGCTCACTCATAAGAGATTCTATTTTGTGGGAATCAAGCCCAAACGCAAACAGTCCGGCAACGAGCGCACCAATGCTTGTCCCGGAAATATGCGTCACTTCGATTTGTTTTTCCTCAATGGCACGTAAAATGCCAATGTGTGCGGCCCCAAGTATCGCGCCGCCGCCGAGCGCCAATGCAATTTTGTTTGAACTCATAAATCGCCTTTCCAAAAGGTTGATGTTTAATCCTGGAAATGTACGTCTCGGCTTTGGGCCGTGCTGCCGCTGCCGCTGTCACTGCCGCTTCGCGCAACAATCAGGCAGGGTGGTTCGCTTGGGCCTGCAGCATCAGGGTTCTTCGGCCTGAATTTCAAGCAGCTTGGAAAGCGCACGGTCGCGCAAACCCTCGAAGTGCGCGGGCCTGAAATCGCCGTTGTTGAACTTCATATACAGCCAGATCAGATAGGTGGCAATAACATCTTCATAGCAATAGTGCTCGATTGCAGCAAGCTGTCCGTTCTGATACATTTCATACACCGCGTTGCCTTCCCCCGTCTTTTTGAACGGAATGCCGAGCAGAAGCCCCAAATGCTTGAGCTTGGGCCAGGAGCTCGCCCCGAAGTTGCTGAACTGATCGACCAGATCAATATTTTGCTGACTGTAGCGGTACTTGATGTCGTGCGAGTTGAGCCGTTGCGGCAGCGGCAGTCCGTGCTTCAGGCTCCGGTAAGTGAGCAGCGGAATGTCGAATCCGCGTCCGTTATGGTGAATCAGGCCGAAATCCTTATACACCCGCAGCGCATCGATAAGCTGTTGAATGCCCTCCTTTTCGTCGGTTCCGTGCCAGCCAAGCTTGTTTTTAGGATTTCCCTCATTGTCGATCCACAAGCCTACCCATGAAACCATCCGGTGAAACATAGGCGGCAGGAAGCCTGATTTGTTTTTGGCCAGCTCCTCTGTGGCCCGCTCCATCAGTTCCGGTTCGGGCAGATCCGGCTCGTCCAGCGCAAGCCGTACAAAATCAATGTCAGGAATGGTTTCAATATCAAAAACAAAAAACATAGCAGATCAGAAAAGGGCGTGGTTAAAGGTTGGTTTCCTAAAATTCAGACCGGGCTTTGGTGATGATTTTGCTCACTTCGGTAAAGTTCCGGGCCTCCATGAGCTTTTTGTAGGTTTTGCGGTGACCCAGCAGCCGCGCGATGTTACCCAGGGTACGGATGTTGCGCTGCGTGCTGTGTGAAGCAGGCGTGATAAGCACAAACAGCAGCTTCACCTTTTCCTCAATATCGGGATATTCAATTCCGTTGGGGCTGATTCCCAGAAACAGGGTCGGCTTTTCTACATTCACTGACCGGCTTTTGGTCAGCACGACGCCGGGCAGCTCACCCGGGAGATTATCCGTTTCCTGCGTAAGCACCTTGTCAATAATTTCGGTGAGCTCAACAGGGTTGGCACTGAAACGTTTCGACATCAGTTCGCGCAGCGCCTGACGCGCATCCATATCGTCCAGCTCAAAGTTCACATTCTCGTTATGGATGTCCGGAATATCCTGCATGGAATCAAAAGCGACGTAGTTGTGCGCGTTTTCATCAGAACTTACTTCTGCCGGATAAATGGTGAGAAAATTGACGTCAGGATAGTTCTGAGCAATAATCCGCGGCAGTCGCTCAAGATTGGCATCCCAGGAAACCGTGCCGTTGCGGGTACTGAGCAGAATGAGCAGGTCTTCTTCATCCTTAAACTGAATGCGCTCATCTTTGAGCAGATCAGACCACTCATTCAGGGTAATGTACTCCGCTTCAATCTCCGGATCTTTATTGCTGATGATTTCGCGCATGGTTTTGTGATTGTTGCGCGAAGTAACGACCACAAGGCTTGCACCAATTTCATTCACCATATTTTTGATGGTCCCCACAGCGCCTGTAAAGCCGGTTTCACGATCCAGATAAGGCGGTACCACCAGGAAGATTCGTTCGGTAATGTTGATGGGATGAACAACTTTGGATACCATAATCAGCTGTTTACTTTCATCCAGCAGCTGATCAAGCACGGTTCCGAAGATAAGCTGACGCGCAGAAATTTCGCCGTTCCAGCCGATCACAACATGCGATATGCGCAGTTCACGGATTGCACGCGTGATCCCGTTCGATATGTTCATGTCGATTCGCGTAACCGGGATTACCGGAGTTTCGGCGGCGGCGGCATGCACAACGGCATGGCTCAGCATCTTCTCGCTTTCAGCTACGCGGGCGTCGGTATCCGCATTTTCTGAGCTGCGGGCAACGGTTAGCGGGAAAAGCGGCTCGCTGGAATTGCTTCGGCGGATGATCATCGCAATATCCATCAGGGCTTCAGCGGTCTGCGGATTAGCCAGCGGAACCAGAATACGCTCTGGAGCGTCCTGCGGATTGTACTGCGCGCTTGCTTCCTGAAGCGCAACCTGCCGCCCGAATCGCTCAACGAGACTCGGGCCAATCAGGCAGGTGATCAGAATCATCAGAACCACAGCGTTCACCGAAGTTTGCGATAAAAGTCCGATTTCGAAACCCACAAGCGTTACGGCCAGGGTTGCAGCAGCCTGCGGAATGGTAAGCCCGGCAATGGTCCAGCCTTCGGCTGGTGACATCTTGTAAATCCACTGCGTTATTTTGGCAGCCAGGCTTTTTCCGAAAACAACGAGCGCAACAAATGCCCCGGTCTGTGCCCAGACTTCCCAGCTTTCGGCCATAACGCGCACATCAACAAGCATCCCCACTGAAATAAGGAAAAACGGGATGAAGTACGCATTCCCAACAAACTGAACACGGCTCATGAGCGTACCGCTCTCCGGAACCAGGCGGTTCAGGGTGAGTCCGGCCAGAAACGCACCAATGATAGGTGCAAGCCCTACCACATCCGCCAGGAATGCGGAAATAAAAAGCAGCGCAATCATAAACACATATTCGGTATTGGTCTGATTGCGCACATTTTTAAAAAACCAGCGACCAAGTACGGGCAGGCCGAGTAAAATCAGCGCCGTGTAGCCCACTACGAGCAGGGCAAAGGTAAGCCAGAAGGTGAAGCCGGTTGCATCAGAAAGAGAGTTTGCCACAATGGCCAGAATCAGCAGCGAAAACATGTCGGTAACAATCGTACCGCCCATGGCCATGGTCACCCCGGTATTTTTGGTGATACCAATCCGGTTGGCAATCGGGTAAGCGAGCAGGGTATGCGAACCCACGATGGAGCCCAGCAGCAGTGAAGACGCCAATGAAAAATCAAGGAGCAGCATCCCGACAGGCAGCGCCGCAAGCTGCGGTATCAGAAATGAGATGAGACCAAATGCGACGCTCTTGTTCCGGTTTTTCTCAAACTTGTTGAGATCAATGCTCAGGCCTGCCATAAACATCAGGTACAGCAAGCCTACGGTGCCCAGCAGAATGATGGTATCATCGCGCTCAAGCAGGCCGAGAACACTCGGGCCCACAATGGTACCGGCCAGAATCGTACCAACCAGCCCAGGTATTTTGAGCCGCTGCACGACCATCGGTGCCAGCAGGATGATGAGCATCACTATGGCAAAGATTAATACCGGATCGTTGATCGGCAGACTGAAATTATAAAGTAAATGCAAGCTTGGTTAGTTTAGAAAGACGGTGTTTAGGAAAAACGCCTTGTAGCGGGCGTGAACAAAAAAGTTCGCCTAAAATACGGAGAATAAAGT
Source organism: Cyclonatronum proteinivorum (assembly GCF_003353065.1). Classification (GTDB taxonomy): domain Bacteria; phylum Bacteroidota; class Rhodothermia; order Balneolales; family Cyclonatronaceae; genus Cyclonatronum; species Cyclonatronum proteinivorum. Next base: position 1,519,079 of record NZ_CP027806.1, read on the forward strand.
CTGAACAGATAATAGCATTTTGAAGAACTAAATCAAGTTTTGCCTTTTAATGTGTGCTGCATGTACTCCGGATGGATTCGCCCGCATAACTCAGTCTGAATGATTAGTAAGCAGGTGTTCGGAAGCATGCAAATCAATAAAAAAGCCGACGACCTTACCCCTCACAGCCTTTAGCCTGCGCATAAGCCGAAAATGGTTTTATGAGCCTGAGAACGCTTTCTTTCCGGCTTGAAAGGTTTTTGATTAAAGCATTGATGGGCAATGAGATAGGTATGAAATCGAATCCTGTCGGGAATTATGCGGGTATGGCTTCATGTCCGCATTGAAAAGTGTTATCTTCAGCAAACTCTCTTCCAAAAGCCCAAAACTATGCCATCAGAAGTTTTTGCACACAAAATTACCCGTGAAGGACTCACCTACGACGATGTTTTACTCGTACCGGCGCATTCACAGGTTTTACCCCGGAATGTGGATACATCCGTAACCCTTGCCCGAAACCTGAAACTCAACATGCCGGTGCTTGCCGCCGCGATGGATACAGTCTCGGAATACCGCCTTGCCATTGCCCTTGCCCGTGAAGGGGGGATGAGCATCCTTCATAAAAATATGACGATAGCAGAGCAGGCAGAGCAGGTTCGCCTGGTGAAGCGCAGCGAAAGCGGGATGATCGTGGATCCGGTAACCCTTGGTGCCGACGCAACCGTCGCGCAGGCCCGCGATGTGATGACCCGCCACAAAATTGGCGGCATTCCGATTGTAGATGGCAACCGCAAGCTTCTGGGCATTGTGACCAATCGGGATTTGCGTTTTGAAACCGACTTCACCCGCAAGCTCACGCAGATTATGACGTCGGGCAGGCTGGTTACGGCACGCGCGGGTACTACCTTAGAAGAAGCAGAAAGCCTGTTACAAACCCACAAAATTGAAAAGCTGCCCATCATTGAACCGGACGGCACCCTTGTCGGACTGATCACATTTAAGGATATTGAGAAGAAGAAAAACTTCCCGAATGCCTGTAAAGATGAAATAGGCCGGCTCAGGGTAGGTGCAGCAGTAGGTATTGCAGCCGATACGGTAGACCGGGTTGCGGCACTCGTACACGCTTCGGTGGATTGTATCGTGGTGGATACGGCACATGGTCACTCTCAGGGGGTGATCGATATGGTAAAAACACTGCGTGCAGCGTATCCTGAACTCGTTATCGTTGGCGGCAATATTGCTACCGCACAGGCCGCTGAAGCGCTCCACAAAGCCGGTGCTGACGCCGTTAAAGTGGGCGTAGGTCCGGGTTCAATTTGCACAACCCGGATAGTGACCGGGGTGGGCGTTCCGCAGCTGAGCGCCGTGCTGGAAGTTGCCGCTTATACCAGGGCCAACGGCTTAGGCCTAATTGCCGATGGCGGAATCAAGCAAACGGGCGATATCCCCAAAGCCATAGCGGCCGGCGGTGACGTGGTCATGCTGGGATCGATGTTCGCAGGCGTTGACGAAAGTCCCGGAGAAACCATCATTTATGAAGGCCGCAAATTCAAAACCTATCGCGGCATGGGCAGCATTGGTGCGATGAGTCAGGGCAGCAAGGACCGCTACTTTCAGGATGTGGAAGATGATGTGAAAAAGCTGGTTCCGGAAGGTATTGAAGGTAGGGTCCCTTACAAAGGAACCCTTGCTGAAGTGGTCTATCAGATGAGCGGTGGCTTGCGCGCCGCCATGGGATACTGTGGTGCAGCGAGCATAGAAGCGCTGCAGCAGGCCGAGTTCGTGCGGATTTCCCCGGCAGGTATGCGGGAAAGTCATCCCCACTCCGTACATATTACAAAAGAATCGCCTAACTACTCCATGCGGTAGGATATCGTGCAGGCCGGATTTGTGACCGAAAAGCAGCAATCGGAGTCAGACGACAGCGGTAAAAACGTCTTACTTATTGCCTACTACTTCCCCCCTATGGGTGGTAGCGGCGTACAGCGTCCGGTGAAACTGGCAAAATACCTTCCCAGCTTTGGCTGGAATCCTGTCATTCTCGTTCCTGAGCCGGGCGCGTATTATCATTTTGATGAAAGTTTAGCGCAAGAAATCAGCGAGCTGAAAATACCGCCGGTACGGGTGAAGGCCCGGACGCTGTTCCATGCCGCCGCCGGGATTGCCGGGGTAGGGCAGCTGAAGGTACAGCCACAAGAGTGGAAAACCCGCTTGCTCTCCTTTATAACGTCATGGTTTTTTGTGCCCGACAATAAAACAGCGTGGATCAAGCCGGCCCTGGAACAGGCAGCCAAGCTGATACGCGAGCACAATATCAAAGCCGTCATTGCTACTGCGCCGCCGTACAGCAATCTACTGATTGCCGCGCGCATTCGTGAAGCATTTCACATTCCGGTAATCATGGATTTTCGGGATGAATGGCTTCAGAGTCACTGGGTCAGCTATCCGACTTCGTGGCATTTCCGCCGTATGCAGCAAACGGAACAGGCCGCCCTTTCCCGCGCTGATTATGTGACAGTGGTAAATGAGGCCTACCGGGATTCCATTTCGCGCCGCATGCCGGGACCGAAGCAAAAAAGGATACAGGTCATCCCAAACGGCTATGATCCTGCAGATTTCGAAGGCGCTGAAGTAACACAGACGGGTTCAGGAACGCCTGAGACAGATTCGAAGCATCAAAAAGTATTTACCTTGTTGCACAGCGGCCGGTTTTACAGCGGCATACAACCCGACGACCTGCTCGAAGCCGTACACCGGTTTTTGCAGAACCATCCGGAAAAGCGAAAGTGTTTCCGGCTCGCATTTCAGGGAGGACTTACAGATACCCATCAACAGCAAATCAAAAAGCTGGATCTTGAAGACGTCACCCGGGATTATGGCTACCTGCCGCATAAGAAGGCCGTCCGGAATCTTATGCAGGCAGACGCCCTTTTTCTAACGCTGGGGCACATTCCCCAAATTGAAGCGGTTACGCCGGGCAAGCTTTTTGAGTATATCGGCAGCGGTAAGCCCGTGCTTGCCTATCTTCCTGAAGGGATATCCCAAAAGCTTCTCCAAGGCTATGGCGCATGTTTTTTAGCGGATCTTGGTGCCAAACAGCAGCAGTACAGAGCCCTTAAAGCCCTTTTCTTTGCCTGGGAAAAAGACCGGTTGCCACAGCCGGATCCTGAATACTGCCGGCAGTTCAGCCGTATAGAAATCGCCGCAGCCTTCGGAAAGATATTGGATCAGCTAAGGCTGCGCGAAAGCTGAAAAAATGGGCGCAAAGTTTTCTAAGAAAATGCGCGTAAACATCATATCTTAGCCTTTCTTTAGAAATAACCGGAATACCTCCGACAGCCTGAATAACAAAAGTATCACACTGACCGGATGCTTGAATTTTTATCGCGAATAACATCCTTCAGCAATGAGAAATTAACCGTTTTGCTGTGGCAGGGACAAGCACACGAAACCAACAAGCCTTATACCATTGTCCCCCGCAAAATGCTCGGTTTGCTTGTTGTGACGCATCTCATTGTTATCGCACTGATGTTTTTGTTTTTCTTTCTGACGCCGTTGGGCACATTGCTGTTCAACCGTGAAGATCAGGCCGTCAGGGAACAGATTGTAGAAATAAGGGACCGTATCGAGGTGCTGCGCGATTCCCTTCATGCAAACGAAATTCAGTTAAGTAACTTCAAGCTTGCCCTTATGCAAAGCGCTGATACTACATTTACAACCGGTATCAGTGCTGAAGACAGGCCGGAAATATTCAGTGTGGCCCCCGCATTTATGGAATTCGACGATACCGATTTTTTCACACAGGTGAGAGGGTTGAGTGTAGAAGAAATTGTTCACTCTGCGGAAGACTTTTTCTCATCAGACTGGGAGTTGCCCCTGCGCTTTCCGCTCGAAGGTACTGTAACACGGGGTTTTGATCTGCAAACCGGTCATACCGGGATTGATATCGCGGCAGCGGAGGGCACAGTCATCAGAACTTTTGCAGATGGCGTCGTGCTTTTCAGCGGCTTTACCATTCAGTATGGCAATGTTATGGTTATTCAGCACATCAACGGATTTCTGAGCATATATAAGCACTGTAAAAGCCTCGCCCGGCAAAAGGGTGATTTTGTTAAACGCGGAGACATAATAGGACGCGTAGGCAGTACCGGTATCCTTACATCAGGCCCGCACCTTCATTTTGAACTTTGGCAAAACGGGGTGGCACTGGACCCGTCGGAATCATTCACAAATTTAAATTAAAGCACATGTTTGGCAGAAAAAAGAATAAGTCTGAAGTCGTAGTACCACCAGCTGACAATCAGGCTGTACCGGCAATAAATATGGTAAGCGAAAACACCGTCATTCAAGGGCTGATAACTGGTAGCGATGATATTCGCGTATCCGGTAAAGTTGATGGTGAAATTGAAATAACAGCCAAATGCATTGTTTCAGCAAGTGGCACCGTGATCGGAAATATTAATTCTAAAGACGCTGATATTGCCGGAAAAGTTGAGGGGCATGTTGTGTCAGCTAATCGTCTCATTCTCAGGCAGTCTGCGCATGTAACCGGTGACATTAAGACAAATGTGCTGCTGATTGAGGAAGGAGCCAAATTTGACGGGGCCTGTCGTATGGGCAGCACCATATCTTTAGAGAAAGAAAGTGAAGTGTAGCAGCAATGGCTACAACAACAGCAACAGCAGGCGAATAACGAGGAATACGGGGAATTAATGGATGTTCGCGGGTTTGGCCAGTATATTCAGTTCGGATTGCAAATCGGCATTACGATGTCCATACCAGTTCTGATAGGGGTTTGGCTGGATAATCGCTATCAAACCGGTCCCTGGCTCATGCTTGCGGGTATATTTTTAGGGTTTATATCCATGTTTTGGACCATCTATAAAACTGCAATGGAGTTAAATGAAAAGGACAGGTACAAACAAAAACACAAAAGAGATGTGTGATGTGGGCTAAATTTCTGCTATATTTGGCACTTATTGATGCAGTTTTGCTGGGTTCGGGTTTGTTGATAGCGCATTATTCGGCAAGCATGGATCTGATTCCAGGTCATCTCTTGGCTCTTGTTACGACAAGCCTTAATGCCATAGCAGCTTTTTACTTCGCAAAGGCAGGAATACATGCTACAATGAATGTATTTATGCTGAAGGTAATGGGAGGTATGGGGCTTAGGATGCTGGTGATGCTGGCAATCGTTTTTCTTATTATTTTTCTTACCGAGCTCCCTCAATTTCAGTTTATTATTAGCCTCTTTATTGCTTATATTTGCAAGTCTGTATTAGAAATTATTTTTATACTCAAAATTAAAGACAACCCGCAATTATTACGTAATGACTAATCTTGTTCGGACCGCATTCCTGGTTTTAGCTCTGTTGTATGTTATGCCTGTTCAGGCACTTGCGGAAGATAATAACAAGGATTACGGGGATATAGATGTAATAGCGAAGCTTGGTGACCGCTATTACATCGAATTTGAACCGCTGCCCAAACTGTATCTGCCAAGGATTTTAATTGCGGATGGCATTCACTTTTTCGGATCTACGAAAAGTGCCATGCAAAGCGGCTTGTTTCAGGATGCTTATTACATTGAAAATCCGCAGGAGTTTGTCGCGGGGGTTTCCGGTCCGGTAACATACAGATTGGTACAGGCCAATGGCGACCCGGTCACCCTGGACTTATCGATATCGAAGCACGTGGTCTGGTTCTGGCTTGCAGGTTTTCTGACCCTTTTCATTTTCGGCAGGATGGCCAAAAAATATGAAGCGGGCATCGGCCGCGAAACAGCACCACGCGGAGCCGGGATGAATTTTGCGGAAGTCATTATTGTCTATTTGCGGGATGAAGTAGTCAAGTCAAACATAGGGGAAGAGAAATACAAAAAATTTGCCCCTTATCTGCTCTCCTGTTTTTTCATGATTCTGTTCATGAACCTTTTTGGTCTCGCCCCATGGGGTCAAACACCTACCTCTGATATCTCCGTAACGGCCGCCTTGGCACTTACTACCTTTTTCATGGTGAACCTGAATGGCACAAAGGATTATTGGAAGCACGTTTTTGCAATGCCGGGCATTCCAAAGTTTATGCTGATCATCATGATTCCCGTTGAAATTCTGGGACTGTTCACAAAGCCCTTCGCCCTCGCTGTTCGTTTATTTGCCAATATGCTTTCCGGGAAAATGCTGATCCTAAGCATGCTCGGGATGATCTTTATTTTCGCGGGCCTTTATGGCGCGGGTCTCGGACTCGTGTCCGCCTTCCTATGGGTTCCCTTCACGCTCTTTATCTATGCGCTCAAGGTATTTGCTGCATTCCTTCAGGCGTACATCTTCACCATGTTCTCTGCACTGTTCATCGGTATGGCTTTGGAAGACCATAGCCATCACGACGAGCATCATCATGCAGAAACAGCTGCAGCACACTGATTTAATTTAAATCACCTTTCAACAACTGTTAACTAAATACACTTACACGTTCAGGAGTTATTATTATGGAAGTTACTCAATTTGCTGATATGGCCCACCTTGCCGCTGGTTTAGGTGCTGGTATTATTCTTCTCGGTGCTGGTTTCGGTATCGGTATGATCGGAAAAGGCGCTATGGATGCGATGGCTCGTCAGCCTGAAGCTGCCGGTGATGTGCGTACCGCTATGCTTATTGCTGCTGGTCTTATTGAAGGTGCTGCCTTCTTTGCATTGGTTATCTGCATTATTCTGGCCAACATCTAATAAGATAATTTCCAACAGGGTCCTGCTTTACCGGCTGTCTGAAATATTATCAGGTATAACAGCTCTTCCTAAGCCTGCCCCAAAACTTAAAAGCACATGAATCCGGTTTTAGCAAATGCGTTGCTGAATTTTGAGCCAGGTATTGTAATCTGGATCGGAATTACCTTCATCCTCTTTCTGCTGACCCTTCGCAAATTTGCCTGGGGGCCTGTGCTCGCAGCACTCGAAAAGCGTGAGCAAAGTATTCAGGAATCGTTAGATTCAGCTGAAAAAGCCATGAAGCGGGCAGAAGAAATCGCCCGTAATAATGACGAAGCGCTCCGCAAGGCTGAAGTAGAGGCCCAAAGGGTGAGGAAAGAGGCGAAGGAAGAAGCCGAAAAGATTCGTGTTGAAATTATTGAGAAGTCGCGTTCGGAAGCCGAAGCAGTGAAAGATCAGATTCTGGCTACCATTGATCAGGAAAAGCAAAAGGCAATGCTTGAACTGCGTTCGCACGTAGCGGAGCTTGCTCTCGAAGCAGCCACAAAAATCCTGAATGCTGAACTCGACAAAAAGAAAAATCAAAAGCTTGTCGATGATTTCATCGATGGAATTTCTAAGAACTAAGTCTCAATGATTCCCTCAAAAGCTGCACGCAGATACTCATCCGCCCTGCTGGGCTTCGCAATTGAAACAAATACGCTTGAGCGCATATTGTCTGATATGGAGTACATCCATAAAACAATTGAGCATTCTCGCGAATTGGTTCTTTTCCTGCGGAACCCGCTCATCAAAGCAGATAAAAAGCGGGACGCTATCAATCAGCTGTTTGGATCAAAGGTCTGTAAAGAAGTTAATTCTTTTTTCGACCTCGTTGCTTCGAAAGCCCGCTTTGACCTGATTCCGGGCATAGCAAAAGCTTTTATCGATGCTTATCGCAAACACAAGGGAATTGAGCTTGTTCACCTGTTCTATGCTGAAGAGCCCAATGCTGATCAGATCGATCGCATCAAAAAGGCGCTTGAATCCAAAACTGGGAAAACCATCGAACTGATAAGCCAGCACAAACCAGGACTCCTGGGGGGTGTTATGGTAAAAATTGATGACACGGTCATTGATGGCTCTGTAAAACACAAGCTTGAACAGCTTCAGCACTTGTTTTTTAAAGCTGCAATCTAAACCGATTCCGATTTAAGACTGAGATTAATTCAATATTATTATGAGCCATGTAAAACCAGATGAAGTATCCGCCATATTGCGCAAGCAGCTGGCAGGCTTTCAGTCTGAATCCGATATTTACGATGAAGGTACCGTGCTCGAAGTAGGTGATGGTATCGCTCGTGTTTACGGATTAAGTAAAATACAGGCCGGCGAGCTTGTAGAACTACCCGAATCAAGGGATAAAGAAGGAAACCCTGTACAAGGAATGGTACTGAACCTTGAAGAAGACAATGTTGGTATTGTACTTTTCGGTTCTGCAAGTGCTATTCAGGAAGGTCATACCGTGCGACGCACCAAAAAAATTGCCTCCATTGAAGTGGGCGAAGGTGTCTTAGGACGTGTACTTGACCCCATTGGCAAACCGGTTGACGGAGAAGGCCCGATTGCAGGAAAAACCATTCTGATGCCGCTTGAGCGTAAAGCTCCCGGTGTAGTTTATCGTGAGCCTGTAAGCGAACCGCTTCAGACAGGTATCAAAGCTATCGACTCCATGATCCCGATCGGACGTGGGCAGCGTGAGCTTATTATCGGTGACAGACAAACCGGTAAAACAGCTATCGCAATCGATACCATCCTCAATCAGAAAGCGTCTCACGACAAGCAGGACGGTAAAGGTGTTTACTGTATTTATGTTGCGATCGGCCAGAAAAATTCTACCATTGCGCAGGTAAATCAGATTCTTGAGCGTGAAGGCGCCAAGTCTTACACAACGATTGTATCAGCACCTGCAACAGCACCAGCGCCGCTTCAATATATTGCCGCCTATGCCGGTGCCGCAATTGGAGAGTATTTCAGAGATACGGGGCGTCACGCGCTCATTATTTATGATGATCTTTCAAAACAGGCTGTAGCTTACCGCGAAGTTTCCTTGCTTCTTAGACGTCCGCCAGGACGCGAAGCTTACCCCGGTGACGTATTTTATCTTCACAGCCGTCTTCTTGAGCGGGCAGCCAAAATTAACCGTAACCAGGCTGTAGCGGAGCGAATGAATGATGTACCGGCTGAACTCAAGCCCCTTATTAAAGGTGGTGGTTCACTGACCGCCCTTCCGATTATCGAGACGCAGGCCGGTGACGTTTCCGCTTACATCCCTACAAACGTAATTTCCATTACGGACGGTCAAATCTTCCTTCAGACCAACCTGTTCAATTCAGGTGTGAGACCGGCTATTGATGTAGGTATATCCGTATCCCGTGTAGGTGGTTCTGCACAGGTTAAAGCGATGAAGAAATTGTCTGGTACCCTGAAGCTTGACCTTGCCCAGTATCGTGAGCTTGAAGCATTTGCCAAGTTTGGTTCTGACCTTGACGCTACTACGCAGCGTCAGCTTGCTAAAGGTGAGCGTTCGGTTGAACTCCTGAAGCAGAAGCAGTATTCACCGCTGTCCGTTGAAGAGCAGGTTGCTGTTTTGCTTGCAAATAACGAAGGCGTTCTGAGCGAACTTCCGGTTGACAAAATTCAGGAGTTTGAAAAGAACTTCCTTGAAGCGCTGCACCTCAAATATCAGAAAGAGCTCGATGAACTGAGTGCTTCCGGAAATCTTTCGGACGAATCAAAGGGCAAATTCCTTGATGCAGCAAGAACAGCCAAAGACGAAATATTAAGCTCCGTTTCTTAAAATTATGGCCAATTTACGCGAAATACGAGACCGCATTTCTTCGGTAAAAAGCACGCAGCAAATCACCAAAGCTATGAAAATGGTGGCTGCAGCTCGGCTTCGCAAGGCCCAGGAAAATGTGATTGCAACCCGGCCCTATGTGGCAGGGTTGCAGTCTGTTATTGAGAAGCTTAGCAGCAGTACAGCTTCTCAAAACATTTTCATGAAGGATGTTGAAAATCCGCAGAGCATACTACTCATTGTGATAGGCTCCGACAGGGGACTTTGCGGTGGTTTCAACAGTAATCTCTTTCGTTTTGTGACCGACACGCTTAATCAAAGGTTCCCCGGTTTTAGCAAAGACGGAAAACTTTCAGTTCTAACTATAGGCCGTAAAGCTGGAGATTTTTTCAGCAAAAGGGATTTCAAGGTAATACAGCAGAACAACGGATTTTTTGATAATCTGCGGTTTGACCGCTCCGCTGAAATTTCAGAAGCTGTAGCAAAAGCTTTTAGTGAAGGTACCTATGACGCTGTTTTTCTGGCTTTCAACGAGTTCAAAAGCGTTATTGCGCAGAACAGAATCTTCACCAAGCTTCTGCCTGTAACCGTTGAAGAAGCTGACGATGACTCAGCTGACAACATCGACTACATTTTCGAGCCCAACGCAGCTCAAATATTAGATAACATCATACCTTTGCATATCAACATGCAGCTATGGCGTGCGCTTCTTGAATCAAATGCTTCAGAACAAGGTGCACGAATGGCCGCCATGGATAATGCGACGGAAAATGCCAAAGAAATTATAGGTCATCTCAACCTGAGCTACAACAAAGCACGTCAGGCTGCGATTACGACAGAACTTTCAGAAATTGTTTCCGGTGCTGAAGCATTGAACGGATAATTTTTTTATATTACAAAGATACGGAGAGTTGGCAGAGTGGTCGATTGCGGCGGTCTTGAAAACCGTTGAGGCGAAAGTCTCCGGGGGTTCGAATCCCTCACTCTCCGCAGAAAAGCCTTCATTACAAGTGAAGGCTTTTTTTGTATCATGAACTTGTATCCAACGCGTTGCAGAAACCTCTTGTCAACCACGTCCGCTTATTTAATATATGAGACACGTCTTCCTCTTTCCTTTTAGTAGCGCGATTCTGTATTTGTCGGTAATCTGCCTTAGTGTGGTAGTTTTACCACAGGGTAAGGCAAATGGCCAAGATCTCAATGTTGCAGCTTCGGATACCGTATCGGTGAGCTTGTCTGAGTTTCTGTCAATCGCCGCCGAACACTCCAATGAATTGCGTGCCAGAAAACAGTCTGTTGAGCTTGCCCGTAACCGAAATCAGGAAGCCCGCAACAGCCGCATTGTTCCCAACTTCACCTTAACAACAGCACATGGACTGATTCCCGGCGTCAGAAGCCGTGATGGCGCAGACTTTCCCTCATCGCAACTCTATCTCGACCCAAGCCTTCGTAACGATTGGGAAGACTGGGCTTTTTTTAATCAGTTTGAAATTACAGCCTTACAGCCGGTATATACTTGGGGTGCAATCCGGAACGCAATAAAAGCCTCACAGGCGGGGATAAACGTGAGTCTCTTCGAGTATCAGGCGCAGGAACAGGAAGTTAAGCTTCAGCTTTTTCAGCTATGGCAGGGCAAGCTTTTAGCTATGGAGCTGGAAAGACTTACTGTAGAAGCCGAACGAACAATTGAGCTTGCCGAGCGTGAGCTCATTAAACTTTTGGATGAAGGCAGTGATGAAATCGATGACGCTGATTTTTATCAATTTGAGATTTTTAAGTTTGAATTTCAGGCACAACAGGAAGAAGTCAGGCGAAATATAGCTTTCCTCGAGCGTGCATGGGCGATTGCGCTCGGAAGCAGAGAAACCGGAATTGTTTATGTTCCGGAAGACCGTTTCCTTGACCCGATAGACAAGGAGCTTGACACGCTGGACAGCTACGTAATGCAGGCTATGCAAGCACGCCCTGAAGTGCTGCAGATTGAATCAGTACGGGACGCCGCCGGATTTGGCCTTGAAGCGCAGCGTGCACAGCGGTTTCCGGCTTTATTTCTGGGTGCGACTTACCGGTATGCTTACGCTCCGAACCGGCCACGGCAGCGGAATCCTTTCATCAGCAACCCGGCAAATACAGAAAGTTTAACTGTCGGTCTCGGGTTAAGACAAAACCTGAATTTTTTCCAGCTCCAAAACAGAACTGAGCGCTCGCAGCTTCAGTTCAGGCAGGCAAGCTATGCACTTGATGCGGTTCGGGATGGCATAGAACTTGATGTAAGCGACAAATACAAAGATGTACGTGTAGCAAGCAAAAGGCTGTCAACCATTGAAGGTGCACTGGATGTAAGCAGAAACTGGCTCCGGCAGGAACAGCTGGATTACGATATCGGCTTTGGTGACATCCCCAACCTGATTGACGCCTTCACGAAAAACCTCGAGCTTGAAGCACAGCAGAAGCAATATATACATGATTTCAACGTGAGGCTTGCGCGTTTGCTAAATGCAGGCGGCTTCCGACTTGATCAAATATTTACGAATTAAGCACACTCCCCCATGAAAGTATTCCTAATAATCTTTTCCATCGTATTCGGCACAGCTGTACAAAATAGTGTGCAGGCTGCCGCTGCCGTTGCAGATGAACAGGCCGTAATTGATGAAGTACGGCAAATGCTGATAGACCGCGATCAGGAAATAAAGGCTTTACTCGGTCCCGAAGATTCAGAGCATTCCGAGGCTCAGCGGGATGAACTGATGGAGATCATCAATCAGATCATCGACTACAGGGCTATGGCACGGCACGCGCTTCAGGATACCTGGGATACCCTGTCGGATGATCAAAAAGATGAGTTTGTGGATGTTTTCGCGCGAGTCATTCGTGATCAGTCACTTAACAGCCTGGAAATCTATCGCGCAGAAGTTACATATGAGTCTTTTGATGTAGATGGTCGTTTCGTAACTGCGCACACCATTGCCATTTTGGATAATGTTCGTACCCCCGTCATTTATGAAATGGAAAACCGGGATGGCGAATGGTTTGTAATTGATATGTCCGTTGATAATGTTTCGACCGCTGACTCATACCGTCGTTCATTTCAGCGCATTATACAGCGCCGCGGATTCGACGCCCTTATGGATAACCTGCGCCGACGTGCAGGTGTATCGTAACCGCAGGATTTATCCCTGCAAACCAAGCTCCCCATAAAGCAGCCGTAACTTAAGTTTACCCGGAACGTCGTCATGCGCAAAATTAGCACAGTATCCTATTTGAAAGCCATCATGCTAAGTGTGATCATCATGGCAGCATGGCATGGGGGCGGTATAACGGAAACGAATGCACAGCCCCTGAATCCTTCCGGGGAGCTTTCGCCGCTAAACGCAGATCATATTTGGGCACAAACCCTAAGCGGAAGTCATTTTAACGAATTCTGGACCTGGCACTTTTTTATGGATGACGGCATGCTCGTCACTATCACTTTTTCGGCAGCCAACTTCGGCAGCTTAAAATCACCGGTATCCGGTGTCAGGGTTTCAGTCGTCGGCCTGGAAGGTGAAACCTGGCAGCTCACCCGTGAATATCCGATTGAAGAACTCATTCAGGATCGCGAAACCGGCTTGTTTCAGCTGCGCGACGAACGCGAAGTATGGTTCAAAGGCAGCCTGCCCGATGATATGCAGCTGCGTATTGAAACCACAAAAGACGGCATTACCTATGATATACACCTTTTTCTTGATGATATCCATCCGGGTTTCAAGTTTGGGGATGGCATCTATCGGATCGGCAGTGAAGAGATCGGCATTTTTACGCACATCCCCTTTGCAAGAGCACGCGGGCACATAGAAGTGAATGGCACGCGCCGCGATGTTACCGGCACGGCCCACATGGACCACACCTTTCAGCACCAAACCACAACGCGATTGATGGACAGCGGATACCGCTTCATCTCACACACCGATGAAGACAACTGGGATGTCCTGTTTTTCTTTCTGCCGGCGGGAGAGCGAAATCTGCGCACAATTGGGTACATGCTGAGCAGTACCGCCGGAGAGCAGGATATATTTGCAGTACACAACATTGAGCGCAAAAATACATCGAGGCTGCATGGTAAGCGTGTAGCTGCGGAAGCCGAAATTATGCTCATGCACCCCGCCGGTACCATCAAAGTCGCAAACCTAAGGCGTGAGCGCGACATGGAGCGGTTTTCCATGCTTTCGGAGCTCTCATGGGTTGAGCGCAGGGTTGCGCGCACTTTTTTGGGGGGCGAAGTGCTTGAATTCAGGGGTGAAGCAACTTTTAGCGTTCCGGGTCGTGAGACGGCCACGGGATTTTATAACTTCTTCCTCGTCGACTAAAAAAACAGCGCCTGATGACACGCAGGATTCGCAAAGAAACGGTCTTTTAAGAAAACGAACAATAATGCGCCCGGCGGAACTCAACGAAGGTATCCACACATAGCTTTTTCATAACCCAAACAACGGTAGAGATTTCATTGACGCGCATACTCTTCTGTTCAGGATTTTTTATAGGCAAAAGTACATGATACTATAAAGCTTAGAGCAGTATATTCATTTTATCCTGAACATAAGTCGGGAAATTATTAAGTAAGGGAATAACAGGGTATAATTGGTATTTTGGGGCATCCAATCAGTCAAAACAAGTTCGGATTAAATCCGTGGCACAGCTTCAGCAGTATCGCTCCGCTTCAGGTTTTTGCCCGGCTCATACACCCGATACGCTTAAAATGAACCCACAATTGCACAGCTAATGCCGCACGAGCTAAAAGGGGATGAAGGATACGTTTTTACCAGCTTCGGCAAGCAGAGCTATCTGCGCGATGTCATTGTAGCAGTTGACGCGCTTCGCCGCTTTGATACCGTCCGACCTGTAGCCCTGTACTGTTCTGAAGAACACGCCAATGAACTGCAAAAACTTGCATTCAGAGAGTGGTTCACAAAAATTGTCATCCTGCCTCAAGAAAATCAGTCTATTATCGGGTTTAAACATCAGCTGTACCGCTTCATGCCCTTCACATGCAATATGTACCTTGATTCCGATATGATTTGGTGCCGGAATCCCGATCCTGTTTGGTACAGCATGCGGCCGTTTGGGTTCACGCTTACAGGAAACAAGTCAGCGGATATTTTTTTTGGTGCACCCAAATCATTTGGCATATCGCCCCACATCCTTTTTCGACGCCGGCAGAGAACCCTGCGCAGATTCGGACTTACACACCTTTACAGGGTACAAACAGGCCTGATGTTCGCACGTGATGAGCAACTCACCCGCGAAGTATGCGAGCAGGCAACGGCATTCCTCCATCGCATGGATGAAACCCATTTCACAAGCCGAACCAACGAAAAAAAACGCAGTCTTGAGAGCTGCGAATGGAGCCTTGGCATGGCCGTAAGCCATCTCGGCCTGCACCTCATGCCATGGTTCAACGGCTACGAAAGTCTGCAACTCGACTACATCCGCTACCTCACACACCACAATGCGGATTTCACGAAAGTCGCCTGTAAATATTACTGCAACCCATTTATTTACGGGCTTCGGGGCATAAAAACGCTATGGGTTCACAAGCTCCTGAAAAGCCTTTTCTGGGCACTGCCGCGCAGCAACGATCACATCTGGGTAACGCCCTACCTCCTCCATTTTGGCTGGCTGCACGAAAAAGAAGTGTTCGAAGCCTATGCCGAACGCCGCTGGACCCAACTGACGCAAGGCGGGTAGATCCGGCAAAAGAAGCCCCGCTATTGTGGCAGCGCTGATTCCGGTTTTTTTATTTTTGGGGGAAAATTTCGTGAACATCAGGAGTTTGGGCGACAGATTGAGAAATCCCAAATCAAAGATAGGCCCCTTGCTTTTTTCTCCGAAAACCAGCCCACAAGCTAACCGGCAGCATCAGCATATAACGCAGGATAGGCACTTGTTTTTGTCTTCGTACAGGATTCTTGAGCTTGCCGAATGCAAAAGGTCAACAGCAGCTGTATCGCGCCATCATCATCTTCAAAGCGGGCAGCGTCCCTGCAACAGGCAGCATTATTCACATCCGGGATGTGTGTTGCGGTGCTTCATAATCACTGTTAAGCTGTCCAGACTATTGCTCAGAGACCCATCGTAGGGTAACCATCGCGCCCAGCGTATTCGGATGAACATCGCCGCGGTCGAACGCGAGTCTGAGTCGTGTTTCGGTTCGGGGTAACAAGGTGTTTGTGCCCATATCAAGCATGAACGACCACTGATCGCGGCGTTCTGTCAGCAGTTTTTCCCGACCCGATAAATTCGACCTGTGGGTGACTCTGTTGGCCCCGTAATTCCGGCTGTAGGTTGCAAAAAAGCGCCAGTCAAAAGCTTTTCCTAAAAAGCCTTCGAGCCCGAGATGATGGGCGAAAATTTCGTTATTCACAACCCCGAGAAAATCGCGGTCCGTCAGAAATAAGGGGTTGCCGAGCGTATTGCCGAAATAAGTCCATCCCCCGCGATATGCCCAGTGGTTGTAGTAGTTGAAGTACTCGTCCCGTGCCCGCTGCGGAAAGCGAAACATATCACTCATAACATCAAGGTATTCGTAATGAATACTCTTCAGGAAGGGACGGAAGGTGTCATCCGAACTGTGGTAGCCGGGATGAAGCCGGCTTTGCTGTCGCTGTCCTGCGACGGGAGCGGGGGCTGTTCGCGTTGAACGCCATGAGCGCCTTTCAGGTGGGGGACGAAAGGTAAGCGAAGCACCCCAAAGACCTTCCCAGGGCGTGCCAAAGCGGGCGTTTGGCGTATCTTCAAGGATAAATTGCCGGCTTACGGAAATAACGTATCGTTCTGTATTGATTTTGAATGCAAAATCATAGGTTCCGAGGTGATTTTGCGCACTGTTGAGCAGCTGCCCCCCGCCAATAATTTCATTCGAATCAGCTGCCCTTGAAAAAAAGACATCAATAAAAGACCTGAAATTTACGGGAGAACTGCCGTGCAGCGGACTTGAGCCGCCCCATTGTGCGAAGTGCTTCAGACCCCCATAAAGCACAAGGGGCGCATCATTACTGAAAATCCGGAGATAAAGATGTTTGCGGTGAACCCGTACAAGCCCTTCCACAAAACGGTCATTGAAGTCATTTTGCCAGCCATGACCCAGAGAAGCATCGGCAAAAAGTACCCCGCGGGTGAAGGGGACAGGCATAAATCCGCGGGTAGCAAAAACGATTTGCGGCAGCGGACGGGTATTTTCAGAAAGATCCATGCTGCCGGTGGATAGCGTCGGGTGAATCAGGCCGAAACGCTCCCGCTTTCTGCCGGCCCAAAGGTCAAAAGAGCCGTAACTGAGCTGAACAAAACCTTCAGTAAAGTGCAGCTGTGAGTCCTGTGAAGCGCGGACAAACAAATCTGCCTGCGCTGTAAGCGTAAGTCCGTTGTTCAGACTGTAGCGGCCGAATCCAAAGAAATTGGACATCGCATTGGCACTGTACGGATCTACCTGCCCATGCTGATTGGCATGCAGCCAAAACGGTTGCGTACCGGAAAAACCAGCGCCAGCTCCGGTCTCCCAGCCATACCCAAAACTGAGCCCCTGCGGATATGAACCGGTCTGTGCCTGAACGTCATGCAGGCAAGCTGTTGTGAAGAACACAAAAAAAAGGACGAAAGCAATGCGGCGTGTAAGCACGATAATAGATTTGGTGTGGAGCGCTTAAAACAGGTTCATATAAGATTTGGATTTGGCAGCACCGAAAGATACCATTCGTATCCTAATGATACGCATCCTAAAATGTGATACAGCTAAACCATGCAATTGCGCAGGATAAGCACCGGAGCATAATTTTGTGCCTTAGACAGACTCCGGCTAAAGAAGTAAAACAGAACCGGGTTTCCTGCATGAGTCTGTACCGCGGGATCTTTCCGGTTGGACTGGAATAAAATCGGTCTGGTTTTCTTATTTTCAGCCTTCAAAATAATGATATGATGAGCTTTCCTTAAACATAATCCGAACGTATTACATGAAATGGTATTTCAAAGCGCTGAATCGCTACACTGATTTTAGCGGGCGATCCCGAAGAAGGGAATTCTGGCTTTTCTGGCTTTTTAACGTGCTGATATTCTTTGTGATAACTTCTTTGGGTACATGGTTCGGTGTCGAAACCGATGAAGTATTCTTCTACGGTACTCTATACAACTTTGCTGTTTTAGTTCCGTCTTTAGCAGTTACGGTGCGGCGTATGCATGACTCCAACCGTTCGGGCTGGTGGATTCTTGTGATTATACTGCCGGCTTTCGGTCTCTTTGCGTTGCTTTATTTCTTATTGGTTGACGGCACGCCCGGCGATAACTACTACGGCCCGGATCCCAAAGCCGAAACAAACATCGGTTCTGCAGCTTTGCCCAGGGATGAAGATTTTTGGAAGCGTGACACTCACTAAGCCCGGCCGTACTTCAAAATGTGTTTCGTGTCAAAACCGACAATCATTAACGAAGTAAACGAACCAGCAAGCACACTCAAAACAACTGGCTTGGATTATGGCTTATCGTATTGATATAATTATCGAAGCGTAAAGGAAAGACCGCTGCGTATCCAGCGCCCGGGCTGTGGCACATTGGCAATATCATTATAGGAAACGTCGAGCGCGTTGGAAGCTTCTGCAAACAGGGTGAAGTTTCCGAAGCGTGCAAAAACGTGCAGGTCAGTCATGAAGAAAGGCTCAAATGGCTTGCTTTCGGTAAATGCGCCGTTTTCAAAGAGCATAAACTCACCTGCGCGCTGCTGCCAGCTGATATTAAGCACGAATCCGCCGTTTGAGGTTAGCGGGTGCCGCAGGGTCATGGCAACTTTGTGCTGCAAAAAATCAAGGGCGTAATTCGAGATAAATGCTCCGCTGCGCCGCCCGGCGTCGATGAATGCATAGCTAAGCTTCAGGCTGCGGTGTACGCCGGTACCTGTACCGCTAAGCGGCGTGAGCGCAGCCGGCAGATACCATGTAAGGCTGTGTTCCATTCCGCTAATGGTTACTTCGGTAAGGTTTTCGCTGCGCCAGCTGTCTTCGCCCGGGCGTCGTGTCCAGTCGATGATATTGGTTCCCCAGCGCCGGAAAAAGGCAGATTCCCAAAATACAGGTCCGCTTCCTGCCATGAAGCCGGTTTCAGCAGAGATGGCCCGCTCGGGCTGTAAATCGGGGTTTCCTAAATTATTAGGACCTTCATAAAACAGGTCGGTGAAGGTTGGATGCCGGAGGGTACGGTTCAGGCTGCCATATATTCGAAGACGTTCGCTGAGCTGCACACCCGCGTCAATGCCGGGAAAAAAGGTGACATCCTGCGCAAGGTCGGAATTGTAGTATAAAAGCCCGCCCCCCGAAAGGGAGAAAGGACCGTAGGTAAAACTGTGCTCAGCCATTAAGCTAAGCCCCGTACGGCCGTAGGCCTTCGTGAAAAAGGCTTCTGAAGCACCGGGTACGGCCCGTGGCTCTGACAGGGGATCGCCCAGTACATTACTCCAGATGTGCTCGTACCGGTACGCAAGGCCGGCAGACGAACTGCCAAAACGGCTAAGGTGCGTCCAGTTCAGCGTCGCGCCAAGAATATCTGACTGATGGTAGTTGTGCCCGCTGTACCAGGCCGGTGCTTCATTCCGAAAAAGCTCAAAGCGGTCGCTGTGCCTGCGCCAGTAAACCGTCGGGGTAAGACGAAGCGCACCATCCGGTTGCCAGCTGAGCGCCGCAAAAAAGGTTTGGGTTTGTTCAAACTGATCCGGAAATACCGGAGTATAAAAGCTGTTTGCCCCGAATGCCCGCCCATTGAAGCCCGCCTGCAGGCTTGCTTCTCCGCCGGCCGCGGGATGTTTGATGTGGTAGAACAGGCTGCCGTTCCGAAAATCGGTATTTTCAATATACCCGCTGCTTCTTATCCCGCCCATCGAAAAATGGTGCCGCGCCATCCCGGTTTCAAAGCCTGCGGAAAGGCCTGCGTTTGCGAAGCCGTGCTGACCCGCTGATCCCGAAACCTGCAGGTGTTCGGTTCCCGGCTCCCGCGTGATGATGTTGATAGCCCCGTTGAAGGCATTGGGGCCGAAAATCCGCGCACCAGCACCGTGCAATACTTCTATGCGCTCAATGCTGCTGATATCAACCGGTAAATTCAGGTTGTGATGGCCGGTCTGCGGATCTGTCAGGTTCACGCCGTTCAGCAGCACGAGGGTCTGATCAAAGGTGCCGCCGCGGATGATGATATCGCTTTGCATCCCAAAACTTCCCCGGCTCCGTACATCAACACCACGTACGAGGCTTAAAAGGGCGCTCATATCCTGCGCGCCGCTTTGTTCAATTTCCTGACGACTGACAACCTGAACGGAGCGCCGCAGCTCCGAAAACCGCAGCGGCGCCCGCTGTGCACTTACAATGACACGGTTGAGCTCAAGCTGCAGGAGCGAGTCGGCTTCTGCTGAAGCGGTAGCCTGAGCATTTACCTGTGCTGGTGTAAGGAAGAGAATCAAAATCATCCAAAAGGAAATCAAAAGAACAGATATGAAGCGCATGAACAGCGAAAGTTAGGGAAAGGGTGAAAAGCAGGTTAAGGCTAAGTCAGCCGAAAGATGACTTCGACATGCGACAGGCAAAAATAGGAACCGGTTAGCAAATCTGTGTGAAAATTTTTTACCAGCGCACGCTGCCAATTACAAGGTGATTTCTGTTTCGCTAACCCCGCATTTTGGCTGAAGCTTTGCCCCTTAAAGCAAAATAAAAATGCCATCCCCAACAGTTTTCTTTGACAGTAGGAGATGGCATAGTATGGGTTGCCTTCAAATCGGACTATCCGGAGGAGAAACAGATTTACCTGTTGCTAACCCGCATTATTCACATTTAAACTGAATTTATTTGCTAAATGTAAGTTTAAATTTGGCTTAGTGAAAAACACCGGTAGCCCGAATTTAAGTGTGGTGTGAAGACTGCGAAATTTCCCCGCTGGCTACGTTGAAGCTGAAAACTCATGCTCAGGGTACTTAGGTACCCCTCCGCTGAGTTTTCAGCTTCGCCTTGCCAGCAAGAAAATTTCTTGGTGAATAATGCGGGCTAAACCGGTGGCGGTGGTGGCGGGGGTGGAATCGGTACGGAGAGAGGCGACATAAGCGCGACGGAAACATCCGAATCAAATGTGGTTACCCGCAATCCCGGTTTTTGATAGGACTCTTTCATATAGTCAGCTTTTTGTTAAAATTAACACCCTTCCGGATGATACCAATACGTTTCTGATTTTGCTACAATATGGCGGACCTGAAGCTATTTATTTCAGGTATTTATCCAGCCAGCTGTAGAACTCGCGGTGCCAGAGCAGGCTGTTCTGCGGGGTGAGAATCCAGTGGTTTTCGGTGGGGAAGAGCACCATGCGGCTGTCGATGCCGAGGCGCTGTGCCGCGGTGAAGGCCTGAAAGCTTTCAGTGACCGGCACCCGGAAATCGAGTTCGCCGTGAATGATGAGGATGGGTGTATCCCAGTTTTGGACGAAGAGGTGGGGCGAGTGCGCGTCGTAGCTCACCGGGCGCGGCTCTTCCCAGTAGGAGCCGCCGAGGTCGAAGTTTACGAAAAACATTTCCTCGGTGGTGCCATACATGGCCTCGAGGTGGAACACCCCGGCATGGGAAATGAAGGCGCTGAAGCGGCCTTCGTGGTTGCCGGCCATCCAGAAGACGGAGTAGCCGCCGAAGCTTGCGCCTACGGCACCGAGGCGGTTTTCATCGACCCAGGGTTCTTCTTTGACGTTATCGATGGCGCTGAACAAATCCTGCATGGCCTGTCCGCCCCAGTCGCCGCTGATTTGGCGGTTCCATTCTTCGCCGAAGGAGGGAAGTCCGCGGCGGTTCGGGGCGACAACAACGTAGCCGGCGTTGGCCATCACCTGGAAATTCCAGCGATAGGAGAAGAATTGTGAGACGGTGCCCTGCGGGCCGCCCTGTGCGTAGAGAAGGGCCGGGTACTGCTGCGATTCATCGAAATTCGGGGGGAGGATGACCCAGACGAGCATTTGTTTGCCGTCCGTGGTTTCGACCCAGCGTTGGGTGACCTCGCCCAGGGTGAGGCTGCCCATCAGCTCGTCGTTGATGTGGGTGAACCGGTCCATGGCGCCGTCTTCGGCGGCAACGAGGTAGAGCTCGACCGGCGAGGACATGGACATGACGCCCGCAACGAGCACCGGGTTGCCGTCGGTATCGAGCCCTTCTTCGAAGCCGGTTACATCGTGGATGCCGTCGGTGAGCTGCCGTACCGGCGGGAACATGGAGCGGGCAAGCATGTTCAGCTCGAAAATCTGCACGGTCGCTTCGATGCCGCTTGTGATGTAAATCCGGCTGCCGTCGCGGCTGAAGCGCGCAGCGTTCATGTTGCCGTCAAAGCCGGTGCTGAGCTCGCGGGTGTTGCCGGTTTCCAGGTGCAGCTCCATGAGACGGTAGCGGTCGCTCTCGTACATGGGGGTGACCATCTGATTCCAGATCATGGTGTTGCCGTCGGGGCTGAAGGCAGGGTAAAAATCGTAGCCGGGGTTGGGGGCAGTGAGGTTGCGTGTTTCGCCGGTGCGCAGGTTGTAGAGGTAGATGTCGGAATCGGTGCTGTAGGCGTACTCGGTGCGGTCCATTTTTTTGGAGGTGTAGGCGATCAGCTCACCGGAGGGATGCCAGGCAATTTGTGAGGAGCCGCCGAAGGGCTTGAGCGGGGTGTCGTAGGGCTGACCGGCCATGATGTTGAGCGGCTCGCCGGTGAGTGCGCCGTCGGCATAGGGCGCAATATGCAGGTGACGGTAGGTGCCGTCGTGCCAGCTATCCCAGTGGCGGTACATGAGGTTGTCGATGATGCGGACATTCGCGAGCGGGTACTCGGGGTAGAGGTCGAGGGAGGTGGGATCAACGCGCACATTCCGCACAAAGGAGAGGTGCCGGCCATCGGGGCTGTACTGCACGAACATCACGCCGCCTTCGATGTCGGTCACCTGACTGAGGTAGGTGCCGTCGGGGTCCATTTCGTGGAACTGACCGCCGCGCATGAAGCCGATGCGGTCGCCGGACGGATGCCAGACCGGCGCAGAGGCCGAAGCACCGGTAGTAAGCTGCATGATAATGCCGGAACCGATATCACGCCGGTAGATGTGGGTGGACGACGAATTCTCGTCAACCGACATATAGGTGATGGTGAACAGCACAGAGCGGCCATCGGGCGACACAACGGGATTTCCAACGCGCCCGAGCTCCATCATGAGCTCCGGGGAGAGTCCGCTGCGGGTATCAGTATCCTGGATCGTGTTTGCTGTAGCTTGACAGCCGGGAAAGAGGATGAAGGCGAGAAGGATGGTCAAACCGGTTATGATCGTTTTTGGAAACGATACTTCGTTATAACGAAATGGTAAAATGGGTGCTGGGTACAGTTTCATCATGGAGATCTGTTTGTGGGAGGGATAAGGAATTGGCAATAGGTAATAATAATGCTATGCTGCCAAAAAAGCGTCAGCGGGATTTGCGCTAATTTTTTACTCCGTTTTCCTTGTAAATATGCTTTTGTATTGCCAAATCAACAATATCTACCAGCTTAGAAACCCAAAAAAGCAAGGGACTCAAATTATGATTTGGGAGCGCTGATCTGCCACGAAAGACCGTGATGCTCACGGAGTTTCCCCCACAAAAAAATAAACTAAGAAATGGCTGTGCGTTATGTTCAGGCCGACCTGCAGCGGGTTACGGAAACAAAAAAAGGGAATGCGGTTGATCGCATTCCCGGAGTATGGAGCGGTTTTGGGGATTATTCGAAGGTCAGGGTTGCGCGTCCGCCGGAGGTGCGCAGCTCTACTTTTGTTGCGCCCTTGCCGAACGTGCCGCTGACGCTGTTGCGGTTGACATTGCTGTTCTGCATAACGCTGTGGAGGTTGCCCTGAAGGTTCGCACTGCTGCCGCGCAGGCTCAGCTCAAGGCCGGGGCTGTCGGCTGCCGTGAGGGTGGCCGGCAGGTTGAGGCTCACATTGCCGCCGCTGGTGCGCAGGTTGAGGATTTCGCCGGGTTCGCGGACCGAAGCGGTGATGTTGCCCCCGGAGGTTTGCGCTTCAACG
Source organism: Cyclonatronum proteinivorum (assembly GCF_003353065.1). Lineage (GTDB taxonomy): Bacteria > Bacteroidota > Rhodothermia > Balneolales > Cyclonatronaceae > Cyclonatronum > Cyclonatronum proteinivorum. The sequence continues at coordinate 1,542,658 of NZ_CP027806.1, forward strand.
GAGCCGTTCACGTCGCGGATGTTGATGTTTCCGCCGGATGTACGCACGTTGAGGCGGCCATTGCTGTCGTTGAGGGTAATGCGTCCGCCGGAGGTGCGGGCGTCGAGCTCACCGCTGACTCCGGTAATCTGAATGTTCCCGCCGCTCGTTTGTGCGCGGATGGTGCCGCTGGTTTGCGTGAGGGTGATGTTTCCGCCGCTGGTACGCAACTGGTGTCCGCCGTCAAAGCCGTTGAGCGAAATGTTGCCTCCTGAGGTTCTGCCGTTTGTGCTGCTTGCTGAGGGGGCAAGAATGTGGTAGGAAATGCTGACATTGGCGGATGATGAGCGACCGAAAAATGAGAAGCCCGAGCTGTTTCTGCGCTGGGCTTCGACCGAAATCTGATTGTCGCTCTCGTTGAAAATGAGCTCAGCATAGCTGTCAAGCTCGTCGGCGCTGAGGTATGCTCGTCCCTTTCGGGCGATGACATGTATGACGACTTCATCGCGGTTGTGTGTTTCAAAGGTGATGTTGCCGCCCGAAGTAGCCGCACTGAGCTGCGGACTGCTGCCGGTTCGGAAGGTTTGGGTGAGGGTTGTGTTATCCGGCTGCGCATGCACATAGGCAGGGAGTGGCAAAAGAAGGAGGGCGAAAACGGAAAACAGAAGCGTGCATTTGGCTTTCATGGAAGACATCAGGTTTAGTTTGAAGGAATACAGGAACTAACTGGAGTTCGCATTTTACGCAGGTTTTTTTGGAAATGTTGGAGTAGGACGGACTTATTTTTCAGAGGTCAAAACGGGGCCTGACTGAACCTTGAGAAGCCCATGCCGGTTTGGAAGTCATCATCAAAAAACAAAAAAAGTACGCATGAATTCTTTTTTAACCTTTCGCCTGATCCTGCCGGTTTATTTATTTCTTTTTTTTATCGGGGGATGTGCTTCCGGACCTGAAGAAGAGCGGGTGCCCGCTGAACTTGCTTTTGCTGAGGAGGCGGAAGCGGTGCAGGAGAGGCCCCATCTGCAGGTAGAGCCGCTAAGCGTGGAAGAAATCGCGGCCTTTCGGGAACTCACTGATCGCTCCGTAATTGATCGCGTAACACGTACCGAACGCGAGTGGCGGGAGCTGCTGACCCGTGCGGAATACAGGATTTTGCGCAATGAAGGCACCGAGCTGCCCTGGCGCAACGCTTATAACAGTGAAACCCGGGAAGGGATTTATTACTGCCGTGGCTGTCATCATCCGTTGTTTTCATCTGAGGTGAAGTATGATTCAAGGACCGGATGGCCGAGCTTTTGGGAGCCGTTGGCGAAAATCAGCACCGATTACCGCGAAGACCGCTCCTTTTTTATGGTAAGGACGGAGGTCATTTGCGCGCGCTGCGACTCTCACCTTGGACATGTGTTCGATGATGGTCCTGAGCCGACCGGTCTGCGGTATTGCATGAATTCTGCCGCGATGATCTTCGTGCCACAAGAAGTAGCGGCAAAGTGAGGCCTTTTGGCTGCCAGAAGTTTTACAACAGCTGGCATTAAGTGCGCGTATTTTGAAGTCACTGTTCACCCGAATTTATATCCAAGTCCGAAAAACTGTTATGGCGCGATTCTATACGGTAGCAACCCTTCTGCTCACTTTTCAACTGCTTTGGGCATGCTCATCATCAGAAACGATCATCAAAGAAGAAACACCCCAAAACCTGATGTTGCTGCACGACGTCAGGCCCATTCCGTATCCGATAGATATTCCTGAAGAATATCTGGCTGCCATAGCCAACGGTACCCGAACGGAGACAGGGGCACCGGGGGAGCATTTCTGGCAGCAATATGCTACCTACGATATCGCAGCGACGCTCAACCCCGATACCAAAAAGCTCGAAGGCAGCATGAAAGCCGTGTATATGAATCAGTCGCCGGATGAACTCGGACGGCTTCACATGGAGCTGTCGCTGAACGTTCACCGCAAGGGTGTTGTGAGGGCGCGTGCGCAGGATGTGACCGGCGGAAAAGAAATTCAGTCCGTAACGGTTAACGGAAGAACGCTGACGGAAGGCCGCAACCCGTTTCCGGCTTATGAAGTGCAGGGCACGCAGCTCATTATTTATCTCGCAGAAGCTCTGCCGAGCGGTGGGGAGGTCGAGGTTGAAATTGACTGGACGGTTGATATACCGCGGCGGGGTGCTTCAGGACGCAACGGCTGGGCCGACGACCTTTTCTTCTTGGGGTACTGGTATCCGCAGTTCAGCGTGTATGATGATGTGTACGGATGGTTTACCGAGCCTTTCCGCGGGAATGCCGAATTTTATCACGGGTTCGCAGACTACCGCCTGTCCATTACCATGCCGGATGACTGGGTTGTTATGGCGACCGGCGAATACCTGAATCCCGAAGAGACGCTTGCACCGCATGTGCTGGAGCGGTATATCGCAGCGCAGGAAAGCGACGAGGTGATACACGTAATCACCGCCGAGGACTTCGGCAGAAACGCAACCGCTGAAAGTGAAAACGGCATGCTCACCTGGCGCTTCGAAACGGAGCGTGTACGCGACGTGGCCTTCAGCGCTACCCGGAAATCTTTCTGGGACGCGCGCCGTACCCCGGTCGGCGATCTGAATGGCGACGGTGAAACCAACTATTCGCTCATGAACGCCTTCTACCGTGAGCTTGCCCCGCTGTGGACCGAGGTAGCCGAGTACAATGCGCACGCCATCAGCTTTCTGTCGGAGTTCACCGGTTTCCCGTATCCGTGGCCGCACATGACATCGGTGGAGGGCTCTACCATCATTGGTGGCGGCATGGAATACCCGATGATGACGCTCATGGGCGATTACAATCAGCGGGGCGCGATGGCGCTGTACAGCGTAACCGCACACGAACTCGCGCACATGTGGTTCCCAATGATTGTGAGTACCAACGAGCGGATTTACACCTGGATTGATGAGGGCAACACGGTTTTTGCGACGGATGAGGCGCGGCACAATCGTTTCCCTGATGTAGATAAACACGCTTCGACACAGCTGAACTATATTTCTTTTGCCCGTTCAGGGCGCGAGGGTCCCATTATGCGCTGGTCCGATTTTCATTATTCGCAACAGGCATACGGCATTGCTTCTTATCCCAAGCCGGCTTCTGTGCTGGTTGCGCTGCGGGGGGTAATTGGCGAAGAAGCATTTCGGGAAGCATACCAAACCATGGTACACGAGTGGGCCTGGAAGCAACTTTACCCATGGGATATGTTCCGCACATTTGAGCGTGTAAGCGGCATGGACCTGTCCTGGTTCTGGCGGGCCTGGTACTACGAAACCTGGACGCTTAACCAAAGCATACATCAGGTATATGTTGAAGACGGACATACGGTAATCAGTATACGTGATTTGGGGAACGTGCCCATGCCGGTATTGCTCCGGATAACCCGCGCAACCGGTGAGGTAAACGAAGGCCGCATATCGCACGAACACTGGCTGACCGGTACCCGGGAGGCTGAATACCGCGTACCTTACACCGATGTACTTCGGGTAGAAATAGACCCCGACCGGCACTTCCCGGATATCGACAGAAATAATATGGTATATGACATTAGGTGACTTGAAAAACCGAAGAAAAAGTAATACATTATGTAGTACAATTGGGTTAAGTAAAACCTAATTGTCACTAATCCTGCATGGGTGCATTCCCCCCATTTCAGGTTTAAGCCAACACATCCGTAAATGTATAAGCCCCTAAGCCATGACTTCCGTCCGTCTCCCCAAAGAACTCGAGCAAAAGCTTGACAGCCTTGCAGAGGCCAAACAAATCAGCCGCTCAGCGCTCATCAAAGAAGCGCTCGTGGCCTATCTCGAACAAGAAGAAAGTCACAGTCAGCCTTATCTCGTCGGTGAGCCGCTCTTCGGCAATTATGGCAGCGGCACTACAGATAACGCTGTGAGCTACAAAACCAAGCTTCGTCAAAAGCTCGCCCGTAAGCACAACAAATCCTACCCTTACTAAGTCTGAAAAATGGCCAGGAAAGGCAGGTCTACTATCATCCCGCTTCGGTACATTCTGGTTGATGCAGGGCCCCTGATCGCCCTGTTCGACCGGGATGACAGCTATCATCAGCTGGTGTTGGATTACATCAAAACGTTTAACGGAAAGCTCATCACAACCTGGCCGGTGCTGACGGAAGCCCTGCACATGCTGGGCTTTCATGTGAATGCACAGCTTGATTTGCTCACCTGGGTAGAAAGAAACGGGGTACAGATTTACGAAATGAGTTCGGATGTTATCCCTGATATCAAAACCTATTTCGACAAATACCGCAATATTGAGGCAGACCTTGCGGATATCAGTTTACTCGTTGCCGCTGATCAGATGAATGTTACGCAGATATTGACCATCGACCGCGATTTCAATATTTATCGCATGCCCGACGGCGAATACCTCCATAATGTGCTTCAATACTGAATTTTATGTCTTCCAAATCCTGTGAAACCGTCTCTGACCTGAGTATGATGAAAATACAGCCGCAAGTGCACTCATCCGGAAAACCCTTAAAGCGGCTGTTAGGGGTGTGGGTTTTATTTGCTGCCATTTTTATTTATGCAGGGCCAATGCACGCTCAGAACTGGTCAAGCGGCGGACCATTATCTTCTCTGCAACAGGGATTCGATGTTACCTTTTACGATATACAGCTCGAAATTCATCCGGAGTTGCAGGAGATTTCCGGAACCGTTACGGCGCATGTCTTCGCACTTGAGCATGACATTAACCAGGTCGAATTCGACCTGGTTAATCATTTTAAAGTGACCGCAGTACGATACAGTGATAGCCCGCTCAGCTTCACGCATGAACAGGATAAGCTTGTGGTTGATCTGCCCCGAAAGTTGGGTGCGAATCAGATTATGCCGCTGGAAATCAGCTACAGCGGCGCACCGCCGGTTGCGGTACGTCCGCCCTGGCAGGGGGGATTTACCTGGGCGCGTGACAGCGAAGACCGTCACTGGGTTTCGGTTTCGTGTCAGCTGGAGGGGGCTAAGCTATGGTTGCCTGCCAAAGATCATCCCACGAGTCGTGCTGACAGCGTCCGCATAGACGTCACAGTGCCCAAGCCTTATTTTGTGGCCTCCAATGGTTTGCTTGAATTGCAGGAGGTGGTTGACGAAGCACGTCAAAGGTTTGTCTGGATGACCCGCTATCCCATCCATAATTATAACATTAACGTGACGATGGGGATATTTGAAGAAGTACGTACGGCCTACCTCACGGAAGTTGGGGACGAGATGCCGGTGGTATTTTATGTATTGGAGTCGTATGCGCATGAGGGTCCGCAGTTGTTAAAAATGACGCTGCAAAAGTTGTATCAGCTGAGGGCGTATTACGGGGAATATGCCTTTACCACCGAGAAGTTCGGTTTGGTACATACTCCGTATCTGGGCATGGAACATCAGACCATAAATGCGTACGGCAATGATTTTGAGTATACAGTAATTGATGACCGCCCTTACGACTGGCTTTTGCTGCACGAGATGGGACATGAGTGGTGGGGGAATGCTGTTACAGTCCGTGACTGGGCAGACTTTTGGATTCATGAAGGCATTACAACATTTACGGACGCACTGTTCCTGTGGGATTTTTACAGCCCGGAAGTGTATTATGATAAAATCCGTGAGTATGTGGGCTTCATCCGGAACCATCAGCCTATCATTCCGGGCACGGATGTAACTTCGGCTGAAGTGTATAACCATGATGTATATTACAAAGGCGCCTGGTTTATGCACACGCTCATGCATGTGTTAGGGCGCGATACTTTTCTGGAGGCCATGCGATCCTTTGCTGTCTCAAACAGATACGGTTACACCGATACGGATGCCATCCGTGCGTACCTGCAGCTTTATACCGAAATCCCCTTAGCTCCGCTTTTCGAACTGTATCTGTACCAAACAGATTTACCGCGTTTTGAGCTTCATGAGGTCAGCGATCAGACCTGGGCCGTTTACCTCAGCGGGGCTGAGCTGACCATTCCGGTTGAAGTGCGCACCTCAGCCGGCGTACAGCTTATTCAGCTTGGTACCGAGGCTCAGCACATTCACTCTCAAGACAAGCCGGTTCTTGATCCGCAGTTTTGGTATCTGACAGAAAATCTGTTTGACCGATGAAATTTTTTTTTCTGGTGAATGGGTATGCGACGCTGCGCCCGTGTTACCTTAATAAAAATAATTGAACCCGTTAGATTTAACCCGCATCATTCACAATAATACAGGATTTATTTGCTAAGTGTAAGTTTAAATTAAGCTTAGCGAAAAAAAAACTGGTAGTCCAATTTTGAGTGTGGTGTAAAGACTGCGCTCCGAGCGAAGCGATTCCCGCGCAGCGAAATTTCCCCGCTGGCTGCGTTGAAGCTGAAAACTCATGCTCAGGGTACTCAGGTACCCTTCCGCTGAGTTTTCATCTTCGCCTTGCCAGCAAGAAAATTTCTTGGTGAATAATGCGGGTTCATATGAACTATCAGCGGTCAAATCTTCTTAAGTAGGGCGAGTTATCACCAACAATCAGAGGGCGTTATGATGGTATCTATTCGCAATTTGTATTCAATACTACCCGCAGTATTGGTCACGATGTTTGTGCTTCTTTATTCCGCTGAAACCGTGCAGGCGCAGGATCAGGAGCTTATTGTTACGGAAGCTTTTCCCGGGGTGAATGTAAATCAGATATTAGGCCTGCAACCGCAGCCTGGTTCTGATAATCTGTTCATTGTTTCGCAGCAAGGGCGGATTTTCAGGCTTGACAGGAGTGCGCAAGTGCAGCAGCTTACGACCTGGCTCGATCTTTCTTCGCAGCTCATTTCAGGAGGGGAGCGCGGTTTGCTGGGTTTGGCGTTTGATCCTGATTTTGAGCAAAACCGCCGCTTTTATGTGAACTACACCATTGCCAATCCGCTAAGGACCGTCATATCCAGATTTACCACCGATGAAAACGGGGATCCGGATCTTGCGAGCGAGCAGCAGCTTCTCATATTCAATCAGCCCTTCAGCAATCACAATGGCGGTGATATTGCCTTTGGACCTGACGGGTTTCTTTATATTGCCTCCGGGGATGGCGGAAGCGGCGGGGATCCACAAAACAATGCGCAAAATCCGGACAACCTTCTCGGGGCTATGCTGCGGATTGATGTCAACACGGACGATGCAAGCTATCTGATTCCGGAAGACAATCCTTTTGTAAACGGAGGCGGCATGCCTGAAATATTCGCCTGGGGCCTGCGAAATCCGTGGCGGATTTCGTTTGACCGGGAAAGCGGCGTTCTCTGGACCGGTGATGTAGGCCAAAATGCCTGGGAAGCCATCCATATTATCGAAAACGGCAAAAATTACGGCTGGAATATTCTCGAAGGTTCCAACTGTTTCCCGCCCGGCTCAAACTGCGACCCTGAAGGATTGGAGCTTCCGGTTTTTGAGTACAATCACAACAACGGCGACCGCTCCATCACCGGCGGGTTCGTCTATCGCGGTCAGAAAAATCCTTCTCTTTATGGCAAATACATCTACGGGGATTTTATTTCGGGTCGGGTCTGGGCGCTTGCCTTTGATGAAGAAACCTTTGAAGCCGTATCCAACACAGAGCTCATCAATCTTCCGATGAATATCTCATCTTTCGCGCAGGACAGGGATGGCGAGCTTTACATTTTGGGCTATAACAACGGGGGCGTATTTCGGATTGTCACAACACCCGAGACAAGTGCCGTTACACAGCCGCTTGCTGAGGATTCCGTACCTGCCACATTTATGATGAGCTGGGATGAGATTCCCGGAGCCGACACCTATCAGTATCAGATCGGAAATGAATCATCCTTCGAAAACATCCTTGCAGAAGGCGAAACAGCATTGGTGTCAACGGAAATCACCGTAGCCGAAACGGGTCAGGCGGCATGGGCGCGGGTGCGCACGCAAAATGAAGCCGGCAGCGGGGCATGGAGTGAAGCCGTCCCGTTTTTTATCGAAGATCCGGTTTCGGTTCCGGTCTCGGCCGAGCTTCCGCGGGAAGTTGTGTTGCACCCAAGCTATCCCAACCCCTTCAACCCGACCACAACCCTCACATTTGAACTGCCTGAGCGCGCAGAAATCAGGCTGCAGGTTTTTGATTCGACGGGCAGGCTGGTTTCTACCCTTGCCACGGGTACCGTTCAGGCAGGAACCCATCAGGTACGTTTTGATGGCAGCGGATTGGCAAGCGGCCTGTATTTTGTGCGGCTGCAAACGGGCGATATGGTCATGACGCGCAAAATGACCCTTGTAAAATAAGCGGTTTATCATACTTCAATTGGTTGCCCCGGAATAAATTAAGTCTTCTTAACGGCGGCCGGAATTCGTACATTACGTTATTATAATATTTGACTTTTCAATATTAAGACCCACAAGAACTAACTTTTTTGGGATAATTCAGCTGGTGTTTAAATCCACGTAACATAGAAGCGGTAGCTTAGAAAAATCAGAGCATTGCACAAACCGCGCGGTCAGAGTGGCCGTGCAAACAAACGATCACAAAACCAAGTAGCACTATGAACAATCATGTTACCAAAGGCTTCGGGAAGCGATTTCCGGGGTTTTTATTGTGGCTGGTCCCCGTTTTTCTGATGGGATTTGCCGTACAGGTTCAGGCGCAATATACCGGTTCGGGCGCGTTTACGCAGCTCAACGGGCTTGCTGAGCTTGAAGACGGCTATTATGTCGTAACCAACGCCCCCGGCGAATTTGCCATGAACAGCGCACATACCGGTGTTTTTTTACCTGAAACGCCTGTTAATCCTGTTGATGGAATACTTCAAAATCCTAACGTAGCCGATGTGTGGCTGATTGAAGCTGACGGTTCTTCCTGGACCATCTTCAGTGAGGCCACGCAGCAATTCGTGTCTTATACCGGTCCCGGGAATAATGTTCAGGTTGTGGATGAAGTTACCTCTGATAATGACCGCTGGAATTTTGATTTTGCGGATGGTGAATTTGTCTTAACCAATGCAGAGATTACCGAGAGAACGTTGCGCTACAACCCCTCATCGCCAAGGTTTGCAACCTACGCTTCAGGTTTCGGACAAAATCTGAGCTTATTCAGACTGGGTGATGACAATGGTACTGAGCCAAGTCCTATTGATCCATTTGCGTTGCTTACCCCTCCTAACAACACAAATCTGCCCGTTTTCGAAGGCGGTACCGATGACGTAGTTATTGAGTGGGAAGCAGCCGAAGGTGCAGATACCTACACCTGGCTTGCCGTAGCTCAGGGCGGCAGCTTTGATGAGCCGCTTCTGGCCATCCCAGCCGACAATGGCGGAGCCGCAACAAGCCTCACCCTCACCACAGGTGCCATCTATGATGTACTTGCAGGTCTTGGAATCGAAGAAGGATCTGTTGCCAACCTTACCTGGACTGTAGAAGCAACCGCAGGTGACGATTCGCGCCTTGCCATTCAGCAATGGGCCATCAACATTGTAGCGCCGGTTGTACTTGCTGACATTGAAGCCCTGCGCGCAGCCGATACCGGCTCTACCGTCTATGCTGTAGCCAATGAAGCTACTTTTCTTGGTGGCGACGGTTTCCGGAACACCAAGTTTTTCCAGGACGCTTCCGGATTTGGAATTCAGATAGATGATGCCCCTGGCATTATCACATCAACCTATGAAATCGGTGATAATGTCAACTTGCTGCACGGAACATTGGGCGCATTCCAGGGACAGCTTCGCCTGACGCCGTTTGTAGATTACGGCGCGGCCGTATCCTCCGGAAATGCAATTGACCCCCTTGAGCGCACACTTGATGAACTTTCCTTTGATGATCAGGCCCGTCTGATCGTAGTTCGTAATGTAGCCTTCGAAAACGCCGGTCAGAATTTTGGCGGTGGCGGTTCTATTACCTCCATCACCGACCCAAGCCTCGACGACTTCACAGGTCGCCACCGCAATGTGTTTGGCGGTTCTGACATCACCGGTTCACCTATTCCGGAAGGTGAATGGGATATCGTTGCGGTTGTACAGGAAAACAATGCAGGCCTGAATATTGCGGCACGCAGCCTCGCTGATTTCAGCCCCGCTGATGACGATCAGGCTATTGCCGCCTTCAACCTTCTGTCACCTGCGGACGGTACTTCGCTGGTAACGTCCCCTGATAACGAAACCGAAGTAATCATCACCTGGGAAGAAGCTGAAGGCGCGGACACCTATACCTGGCTCGCCGTCCTCGACGGCGGTGATTTCAGTGACCCGCTGCTGGCCCTTCCGGCAGATGATGAAGGCGCAGCGACAACGCTGACGGTAACCGTTGCCGCCCTTGACGGCATACTCGAAGGACTCGGCGTAGCTGAAGGCGAGAGTGTGAACCTGCAGTGGACAGTCAATGCTGAAGCCGGTGATGACAGCCGCCTGGCGAATATGCCGTTTGGCATCACCCTTGAGCGCGACAGCGAACAGCCTGCTCCGGCCGCATTCAGCCTGCTGAGCCCGCCTGACAACACCCGTCTGCCTGTTTTTGAAGGTTCGGATGATGCAGTTGTCATTGAATGGGAGGCTTCAGAAAACGCCACAAGCTACACCTGGCTGGCCGTCCCCGATGGCGGTGATTTTAGCGACCCGCTGCTGGCCCTTGCAGCTGATGAGGAAGGAACAGCGAAAACGCTCACCCTCACAAGCGGTGCCATCTATGATGTACTTACATCACTCGGCATTGAGGAAGGAACCATAGCAAACCTTGAGTGGACTGTCGAAGCCGCCAATGGCGGTCTTACCCGTCTTGCCGATCAGCAATGGAATATCAGCCTTGTCGCGCCGGTAGTTGTTGCCGATATCGAATCGCTCCGCGGTGCTGAAACCGGCAGCACAATGTATGCCGTAGCCAATGAAGCTACTTTCCTTGGTGGCGACGGTTTCCGGAATACCAAGTTTTTCCAGGACGCTTCCGGATTTGGAATTCAGATTGATGACCAGCCGGGCATTATCTCGTCAACCTACGAAATCGGTGATAATGTGAACATGCTGCATGGAACATTGGGCATATTCCAGGGACAGCTTCGCCTGTCGCCGTTTGTTGACTTTGGTGCGGCCGTTTCCTCCGGTAATGAAATTGAGCCCCTTGAGCGTACGCTTGATGAGCTTTCCTTTGATGATCAGGCCCGTCTGATCGTGGTTCGCAGTGTTTCCTTCCAGAACGCCGGTCAGAATTTTGGCGGTGGCGGTTCTATCACCTCCATCACCGACCCGAGCCTCGACGGCTTCAATGGTCGCCATCGCAACGTGTTTGGTGGTTCTGACATCACCGGTTCACCCATCCCGGAAGGCGAGTGGGATATCGTTGCAGTGGTACAGGAAAACAATGCGGGTCTGAATATTGCCGCCCGTAGTCTGGCTGATTTCAGTCCTGCAGAAGCGGCTATTGCAGCCTTTGACCTCCTTGCGCCTGCTGACGGTACAAGCCTTGTAACCTCACCTGACGACGATACCGAAGTGGTCATCGAGTGGGAAACTGCCGAAGGTGCTGAAACCTACACCTGGCTTGCTGTAACTGCCGGTGGTGATTTCAGTGATCCGCCGCTTGCTATTCCTGCTGATGATGAAGGCGCAGCTACAACGCTTACCGTGCCTGTTTCAGCCCTTGACGGCATTCTCGCAGATCTCGGTATCGAAGAAGGTGGTATTGCAAACCTGCAGTGGACTGTTCGTGCTGAAGCCGGTGACGAAACCCGCCTCGCCAACAGCCCGTTTGCCATTACGCTTGAGCGTGCTTCTGAACTGCCTGTACCGGCAGCTTTCGACCTGCTCAGCCCGCCAAATAATGCACGTATTGCTGTATTTGAAGCAAACGATACCGAGGTCGTCGTAGAGTGGGAAGCAAGCGAAAACGCACAGACTTACACCTGGCTTGCAACCCTGCCAGAGGGTGATTTTGATGAGCCGCTGCTCGCTATTCCTGCCGATGCAGACGGTGCTGCAACAACACTAACCCTCACTTCCGGCGCTGTTTATGCAGCCTTGACGGGTCTCGGTATTGATCCCGGCACAACGGCAACCATTCAGTGGACCGTTAGAGCGGAGAACGATGACTTGACCCGCCTTGCCAATCAGGCATGGACGCTCGTGATCGATGTGCCGCTTGAGGTTACCCTCAACGAAGCCCGTGTGCTGCCCGCGAATACGGTTGTGAGCACGTCAGGTCTCGTAACAACACCGGATTTCGGCTTCAACGCTGCGGAGTTCTACTTCCAGGATGAAGACGGCGGGATGAAAGTCCGCTGGCCCGGCTTTGGGGGCGGAAACACCGACACCCCGTTTGCTGCCGGTCAGGAAGTTCAGATCGTTGGTTTTATGACGGAGCGTTTCCAGGAAATAGTGATTCAGCCAACAGCTTTTGAAATTCTTTCAGAGGATAACACGCTGCCTGAAGCCAACCCGATCATCGATTACGATACGCAGTGGGTGTTCGACAGTGCCGATCAGGGTCGCCGCGTTACCATCCTTGAAGTTTCGCTCGTAGATCCGGATCAATGGCCAACGGAGCCGATCTCAGCCGGAAGCGGTGTAACCGTTGAAGCGATTGACGCAGATGGCAACATCTATGACATCCGGATTGACCGCGATGAGTCTGAATTCGAAGCAAGCCCGGTACCGCCAGCAGTCTTTAACCTCTCAGGTGTGCTTGGCCGCTTCAACGAAAACGCGCAAATCTTCCCCTTCTTCGCTTTCGAACTGGAAGAAGTAGCGGAGTCACCGCGCGTTCAGCTCATCCACAACGCAGCTGATCCGGCCCTTGCCAACGTTGATGTGTATGTTGATGGCGGACTCCTGTTCGGTGATGTGCCTTTCCGCGGTGCAACGCCGTTCTTTGAAGCTCCCGCCTCTTTCACCGTAAGCCTCACCGCTGCCGGTGCACCCATCGAAGACGCCGTATTTGAAGCCGAAGTTGAGCTCGATGGCGGCGAATCTTACTATATCATCGCACAGGGTGTACTTGATCCTGAAGCCTTTGATTCGAATCCGAACGGCATCAGCACAGCCTTCACCCTCGATATTATCGAAGGGGCTGTCGAAGGGGCAAGCGTACCCAACGCCTTCGATTTCATCATCTACCACGGCGTTACCGACGCTCCTGCAGTAGATGTTGTCGCGCGCGATCTTGCGGCCCTCGCCGAAAACCTCTCCTACACCGACGTGAGTGAATTCTTCATTCAGGTCCCGGCTGATGTTTACACGCTTGATGTGAACCCTGCCGGAACACCAGACCCGGTGTTCAGCTTTGATGCCGATCTCTCGGCCTTTGCCGGACGTTCCGGAGTAGTGCTTGCGAGCGGTTTCCTCGACGCTTCACAGGGTGAAAGCTTTGGCCTCCTCGCGGTACTCGATACCGGCGAAGTTGCCTTCCTAAACCCATCTACAAGCCTCGGGCCCATTGACGGTGTTCCTGTAGCATTCGAGCTCAGCCAGAACTACCCGAACCCGTTCAACCCCACAACGCAGATTCAGTACGCCCTCCCCGAAGCCACTGATGTACGCGTTGAAGTCTTCAACATCTCAGGTCAGCGTGTAGCAGTACTCGTTAACGGTCAGCAGGCCGCCGGGGTACACAACGTAACCTTTGATGGCAGCCGCCTCTCAAGCGGCGTGTACCTGTACCGCATACAGGCAGGCAGTTTCCAGCAGGTCCGCAAAATGATGCTCGTGAAATAAGCACACACACGCATCATCAGCGCAAAGCTGAAGTACGCACATAACCAAAGCGCCGGAAGGATTTTTCCTTTCGGCGCTTTTTTTTGGGTAAAACTCAGAGAACATCAAGGTCTTGGGGGACAGATTCTAAGCCCCCAAACCAAAGATAAAGGCGTTGCTTTTTGGGAGCATAACTGCCCGTTTCAGCTTTCAGCCATCTGCGGACGTATCCCGCTTCCGGGGTTCCTGACTGTAATTGGTTTAGCGCTATCTCTATGTTTTGTTGTATAATAGCGCAAGAATAAATATATTTTGAAAGCTGAGGGCGAAAGCGTGATTTGAGACGTACGCATCAAGTTTATGTTGTCTCAATCTTCACAGCCGGTGAGCTTAACAGAAAAACAGCTCAGAAAAAAACAACTAAAAGAAGCTTTGAGGAGGGATCAGGTTTGTACCAGAACATCACCCGGAACTTGAACAGCAACTTCACACAAACATAAACAGCCCATCTTATTTTGAATGAAACCGAACACAAAAGGGACAGCCTGATACAGCAGCCCGAAAAATGGATATCCAAAATTATCAGGCTGACCGGATTCAGAAATCCGGAGGATGTAATTTACATGCTTACGCAAGGCTACTTTCCGTATATGAACTACGGTATGTTTCCGGTACAGCTTTCCGAAAAGTTCAGCGGTCACCCGGAGGAGGCTGTCAATTACCTTCAATTGTTTGAACTGGGGCGGTCCTTTTATCCCAAGCAGGCGGATATTCTTGAAATAGGCTGCGGTTTCGGCTACGGAGCCCAACTTGTGGCGGGTGCAGCAAAGCCAAAAACCCTGCTTTCTATAGATAAATCCCAAAAAGCCATTTCGTATGCCATCCGGTATATGGATACCCAAAAAGTCACTTACAGGCATGAAGCTTTTTCCGACCGCATAGCGCCTGAGAACAGCTTAGACGTCATCTACACCGTCGAGAGTGGCGGAAAATTTCCGCGGGAGGAAGACTTTGAAACCGCCATCCGGCTCCTGAAAAAAGGCGGCATTTTTCTGATTGCGAACATCAATACCCGGGAAGGTCTTGAAAATAAGCGCAGGTTTGCGGCCAAAGCCGGCTTTACCTGTCATGCCGCGCAAGATGTTACACCACAGGTAAAGGCATATTTGTCCTCAGATAAAAAGATGGCATCGTTTAATGCGTCCATAAATAAAATGCCGTTCTATGCCCCCGTGCTATGGCGGTTGTTTCGCAGCAGTATCAAAGAATTCGCCCGCTTGCCCGGCAGCAAAAGTTTTGATCAGCTGGGTGTATCAGAATTTTACTATCACTTCTGCTTCATTAAAACAGAGGATAAATAAGCTTATGTTTGATTTCAGGCCTGCCACTTAACACTTCGCGACTGCAACAACTATCGGGATAAACAAACCGCAGGAGTTTGCCTACGAAAAGGCGCTTGCTGAAATAAAGGCGGGACGAAAACGAACGCATTCTAAGTACCCTGAGCATGAGTTTTCAGCTTCAACGCAGCCAGCGGGGAAATTTCACTTCGTGAGAATCGCTACGCTCGGTGCGCAGTCTTTACACCACACTCAAATTTGGGCTACCGGTGTTTTTCGCTAAGTCAAATTTAAATTTTCCACTTAGCAAATAAACCCTGTTTAGTTGTGAATAATGCGGGTTAAATCCTGCATGACCATCTTCGCAACTGCTGAACAATCCGGGAATACGATTTTCCAAAAAGTCCTCGCCAAATAATACAACAACCAACCCGATCACAAAAAGCTGGTCTTGCTGTAATCGCAGAAGCCATTGGGGAGAAAAAACTAAGAAGCGTCTGCTATCAGACAGGTACAGCCATCACGGCGATGATAGTACAGGGATTTAGCAGATGCGTGCGAATTCTGAGGCGACATCTTCCGTATCCTGCACTTTAGTGATGGTTTATGCCCCGTCAATCCTTGGTCTGCTTTTTGCTCTTGCGGCCTGTTTTGCCTTCAATTTTTCGTTTGCTGTACACAATTAAGGGTGTGATAATTATCGTTGGTGCGATCCACGCGATCCAGGCCGGGTCGGATTGGATGTTGGTCACAACGAAGGCTGTTATAGCGGCTATGGTTGCGCCGAGCATGGCGCCAAGGTGTCCGCTGATGCGATCTTTCCCTTTCACCGGGCCCGCCGCAAATTCCCGCAGATTTTGCCCGGCAGTCAATCCGCCGATGAGTCCGAAGAGGACGAGTACCGGTCCGAATCCGTTGCCTTGCAACTGGAACCAGCCGCCGGTGCCAATCATTACGATTGAGGTCGCGATCATAACCCATGCGGCGGTTTTATCCCAAAACTTAGCTTCACCCTTCCGGTTAAGGGCAAGACGCCATCCGTGAAATGTGAGATAGTAGCTGAATATTGCAATTACAAATAAGAACAGGTTGGGTTTCAGCAGGGTAAGGGCAATGGAGGTGACAAAAACGATAGTCATCGCCCAGCAAAATAATCGGCCGCTGTACAGGTGAAGCTGATGCCGGTCGGTCACAAGTTTGGTATATACGGCTACAAAACTGCTGCCAAGCGCCAGAAAACCCGCTATGATGTGAATAACAAGGATGGGTGAATACATGGTAGTACTGAGTTGTTGGTAGTGTTGTCTGACTTTTCTGATTTCAATTTCGCACCATTTTACGACAGGCTTCTAACCTTTGTAAGCCTGATTTAGGATTGTGCGCCAACTACGACCATCTTTTTCTGATGTTTCCCGCTTTGTTTGCAAGAATATCGTAATTAATTTTATAAACAATGAGTTAGGCTGAATGATAGCTAAAATCCTGAATTTTATATGGGATTCGCTTTTCCGTAATAAGGTACAAAGCTATGAGTCAACCGCATCATAAAACACAACATAAACAAAAATAAGGAGTTCGGATATGTCGGAACATGAGGGGTCAAATACACAGCTTGCCGGAAATACTTCCGGGGGTGGCATGCAGCAGCGCGTGATGAACAGGAGCCGATTTGCGGCTGAGCTACGGCCTGATGCCCGTCCGGGTCCGCGCCTTGCGCCCGGGAGCAATACAGTCCTGGAAATCCGGGATTCTCTTTCGATTATCCTGTCGGGTACAAGCAGAATTACCGTTTTGCCTGGCCCTGCCTTTGCAAACGTCGGGACTTCAAGCAGGGAGGGGTCGGTTACAGTGCAGTTGCGGCGGACGCGAGCGTCACCGAAAGTTGGGGACATCGAAATTACCAATCCGCCCGGTTAAACTGCAGGTCTTGAAAAGGTATGTGGTCGGTTTGTTGCAGCGCGTCAGATAGGGTTTTATCATAAGCCTGATCGCTGTATTATGCCTTATATCATGAAATGAGGCACCTAAATTATGATCCAGAAATCCAACATGTACGGTCACGCTTCTTCCAGCTTTTGGAGCTGTAGGGTTATGTGCCTTTTTTTCGCAGTCATAATATGGGGGCTTCCGCAGCCTGCCGCGGGCGCTGATGACGGCGTGGGATTTCCGCTGATTTCCAACTACACTACGTCTGAGTATGCGCTGCATATTCAGAATTGGGGCTTTGATTCGGATGCAGACGGTAATCTGGCTGTGGCCAATCAGGGGGGATTTATGATTTATGACGGGGTCCGCTGGCAGCCCTATACGCTGCCAAATGCAACAGTTTTTGCGGTAAAAAGCGGGCCCGGAGATCGCCTGTATATCGGTGGCAACAATGAGCTGGGCTATTTTTACCATCCGACCAACAGCGTGCCACGAAGTACCGGGCTGAGACGCTATAAAAGCCTGAGTCCGCTGCTTGAAGCGCAGGAAAGTATCGGCAATGTGTGGTCCGTGGAGATTTATGGGGATGAGGTCTTTTTCATGGCAGAGCGGTATTTGTTTGTGTATGACGGCGCTGAGCTTACCCGACACCCTGTGCCCGATTTTTTCTTCCGCATGGCCGCGACAAAGTCAGGTATTCTGTTGTACGATCAAACGGAAGGCTTCCTGCGCTTCCAGGATGGCAGGTTCCAGTCCTGGCAAGCGGATTATGATTTTAAAGCAGCGGGCTTCCGGGGGTATACCCCGTTTGGCGATCAGGAACTGATATGCGATCCGCAGCAGTGTTACCGCTACGACGGAGCGGCCCTGCATGTTTGGGAGACCTCGCCTGCACAGCTACTTGAAGACGCGCAGGTAAGTGCAGTGCAGGAACTTAAAGATGGTACATTAATGGTGGCAACGCGGCGGTTCGGACTGATGCACTTTCATGCGGACGGACGGTTTATTCGTCAGATCGGCAGTGATCAGGGGCTGGTCCATAACACGGTGTACGGCCTTCATGAAGACGGATGGGGCAGTGTTTGGGCGGCTACCTTAAATGGTATTTCAAGGGTTGATGTATCAGTGCCGCTGCGTCAGTTTGATGACCGCTCGGGTCTCGATGAAATTGTGCGCCGCATGGTGCCGGCAGGGGATGAAATGCTGCTTTTAACGCAGGATAACATTCATCGGATGAGCAAAACAGGAGCACTTACGCTGCTCGCGCCGCAGTCGGACTGTACGCGCTACGTTCACATCGCGGAGATCCCGTACTTACGGTGTCGGTCGCAGCTGATGGGTTTTGACGGGGAGCAGCTGCTCATCAGTCCGGAAATCCGGAACCTTCAGGCGCTCGGGCGATGGGAGGCCAATGAAGATGAAGAGGCACTGATTATGGCAACGCAGTCAGCCTTATTGCTTGGGCGGGTGCAGAACGGACGCTTACTTCCCCAAACACTCCATCAGCTGTATGCTTCGAATGAGCTTCCGCAGGGGATCAATGCCATACTATACGATGAGCGGGGCTATGTCTGGCTTGGTACGGAAAGCGCAGGCGTGTATAAATTTGACATCGGGGAAGAGGAAGGGCAGCCGGTATTGAGACAGCCGCAGCGTTATCTTACAGAAGCACGCAACTTCAGAAATATCCGCCGGGTATTGCCGGTTGCGTTACACGGCGAAGTGCTGTTTCTGACCTGGGGCTATGGGGTGATGCGGTATCAGGAAGCTGATGCGCGCATGGCGGTCGTGACGGAGTTCGGGCCATTATTTGAAGATGATATTCAGTTCTTCTGGGCCGCTGAAGATAAACAGGGTGCGGTTTGGTGGCGTGCAGGCGGAACCTACCTTGGCTCGTTACCCGGGGAATCCGGTGGGTTCAGCACCTATAGCGGTGTACTTAATCTGGTGGAAGGCAGTCAATCGAACTACCTCACCGTTGCGGCGGATGGCATGCTTTGGATCAGCACCGAAAATGGCCTCACACGTTTTAATCCGGCGCAGAGTTTTGACGATGCGCGTCCGTTTACGGCTCAGCTGCATCGGCTGGTGAAAGATGATGTTGTGCAGTTCAGCGGCGAGCTTTTGGGGATGGCACCGGTTTTTGCGTTTTCCAACAGTATGAAACGCTTCAGTTGGTCGGCCAACACCTTTATGGGCAGCACGGAGTACCGCGTGAAGCTTGAGGGTTTCGACCGCGACTGGACCGATTGGGGCAGCGATACACAGCGGGATTTCACGAGTTTACCGGAAGGCCGCTACCGTTTTCTGGTTGAAGCACGTAATGTGTTCGGGCATGTTGCAGCATCCGAGCCCCTTGTGTTTACGGTCACCCCGCCCTGGCATCGCAGCTGGTGGGCCTACATGCTGTATGTGGCTGCAACTGGCTCGGTCTTTTATCTTGGCTTTAACATCCGGCTCAGGCGGGTTACGCGGGAGTATAAAATGCGTAATCAGATATCGGCTGACCTGCATGATGAAGTGAGCGCAACCCTAAGCAGCATCAGCTTTTTCGCGCAGGCTATTGAGTCGGGGCGGAAGCCGGAACAGAATCAGCGTTTCCTCAGCCTTATCCGGGACAGTGCCGGAGATGCAAAGGATAAGATTTCGGACATTGTTTGGGCCATTAATCCTGAGAATGACGATTGGCAGTCTTTTATGGTACGGTGCCGGCGGTTTGCGTCGGATCTGCTGGAAAGCCGCGGCATCAAAGGTCAGCTGCAGATCGACAGCAACTATACCGGACCGCTGAATATGCACACGCGTCAGCATATCTGGATGATTTTTAAGGAAATCATCACCAATGCTGTACGGCATGCTGAAGCCGGGAGGGTAGATGTGGTGATGAGGGTGAGCGGTGGCAGGCTCACCCTTGTTGTTCAGGATGATGGCAAAGGATTGTCTGAAACAGAACAGTCAGATGGTAACGGCCTGAAAAACATCCGAAAGCGCGGACAGAAAATCAATGCCACCGTAAGCCTGCACAGCGAACCGGGCGCGGGCACCCGATGGAAACTGGTGATTCCGGTCTGAAAACAAGACTGCATAGGTATGCGGTGCAATTGCAATTTTAATCTGTTATCATAGATTCCGGCTGCAGTAAAAAAACGGAACCGGATACGCCTGCAGAAACAATAGAGGGAAATCGTATTATTACATAATGGACACAGAACACGAAAAGGAGAAAGCCGGCATGGCCAAAAAAGTGCATAACGTCATCATTGTTGAGGACAATGTTTACATGCGGGAAGGCTGGAAGACGTTTATTGATTTTGAGGAAGACCTTCACGTACTCGCAGATTATGAATCCTGCGAAAAAGCATTTGATAACGCAGCATTGTGTCAGCAGGCCGATTTGTTTCTGATGGATATTGGTCTTCCGGGCATGAACGGCGTGGAAGGCGTTCGCTACATCAGGAAACACTTCCCGGACGCGGTATGTGTGATGGCGACCGTATTTGATGATGACAAACATATTTTCGAAGCCCTGAAAGCCGGTGCAGTAGGGTATATGCTGAAAAATATGTCGCCTTACGAACTTATTCATGCGGTACGGAGTGCCCTTGCCGGCGGATCTCCGCTTACCCCGAATGTTGCCCGCCTCGTGATCGGGTACCTGCAAACGCCCGATGAAGATCTCGTTCCGCTTACAACCCGGGAAAAAACCATTTTAGAGGAACTCTCCAAAGGCAATTCCTACGCAGAAATCGGCAAAAAACTCTATCTCTCGGTTGATGGTATCCGCTACCATATCCGCAATATTTACAATAAACTGCAGGTCAACTCCAAGTCAGAAGCCGTAACCAAAGCCATCCAAAACCGCATCATAAACCCGTGAGCTTTTGCTACTGCCGGCCGGGATTTGATTTTTAAATTTGGGGTTACAGGTTTGCGGATGTCGCTGCGTCTATCATCCTGATTGAAGGGCAGTAAAATCAGGATGATGGTGTGTTTTCGGCTCACAAAAAAGCCCTGCCGGGTTGAACCAGCAGGGCTTTTTTTACACTCAGATGTTGAGGGATCAGTCCAGTATTTCGAAGAGCTCGATGTCGTAGCGGAGGGTGTCGGATACGCCGCTTACGGAAGGGGGGACGAGGGCGACGCGGAATTCTCCGTCGGTGTTGAATTCGCCATCTTCGTCTTTGGAGCCGGGCAGCATACCGGTTACGAGGAAGTTGAAGTAGGAGCCGGTGAAGATGGGGACACCGTTTCCGATTTCGCGGCGGAGGAAGTCAGTGAATACAGGTTCCATGAAGCCGCCTTCGTAGGAGCTGTCGCGGACGTTTCCGCGGCCGGCGTTGAACCAGATGGAGTAGCGCATGAAACCCTGATCGCGGGCGGTAAGTCCCGGCAGCTCGGGGTTCATGGGGTTGCCTTCGCGGAAGGTGTAAATCAGAATGCCGTTGGCCAGGGTATCTGCCTCGAGGCCCCTTATGCTGACCGGGTCAGGAACCTGACTGAAATCGGGTCCGCGAAAACTGTTGTTGTCGCAGGATGTGAATAGCAGTAGTGAGAAGATTACAGCAAGGGCGCGCAGGATTACGCTGTTTGAAAAGTGCATTTTGCGGGGATTCAAATGACAGATGGATAGTGTTATGGATACGACCGGGAAAGATAACGAAAAGGAGCGTAAAATATGCGGATGCTTTGCCCGCATGCGGGGCTTCTGAACCGGGGGATTTCAGCGGCTGAGCTGATCGGCTGAGACCGCAGGTTTTTCGCAGCTGAAGTTCCGGCAGACGTAGCACAGGGTTTTGCCTTCCGGGTTGGTTTTGGTTTCAAACTGGGGGAAGGGTATGGCGTCCGCTTTGGGGGTTGTGATGAGCAGGCGTGTGAACGATGGATGCTGATGATAATGGGGGATGAAGGTTTCAGGAGCGGGGCCGCTGATGACGACTTCTTCGCTGTGATAGTAAAACTGTAGGGCGCTGCACAGCAGGTAGCTGAAGGATGCGGGGTGTTTGGCCGCGGTTGGCAGGAGTTTACGCATGGCTGCCGTGGCGGTCTGGGTGAAGCGTGTGTTGGCGGTCAGCTTTCCGCAGCGCCAGAGTGCGGTGATGGCGGCGGCACTGCCGGAAGGGGTAGCGTTGTCGAAAATATCCCGCTGCCGGCTGAGCAGCCTTTCGTGGTGGGCTGCGGTGTAGTAAAAGCCCTGTACTTTACTGTCGTAAAACAGCTGCATGAGGCCTTCGCAGAGGGTATCGGCAAGCTGCAGCCAGCGGGGCTCTCCGGTGAGTTCAAACAGGTGGGTGAGGGCTTCGGCGAGCAGGGCGTAATCGTCGAGGAAACCGGGCTGACTTACGTCGTCGCTGATGTAAACCCGGTAGAGCCGGCCGTCGGGCTGCAGCATAGTCGTGGTGAGGAAGCGTCCGAGCTGACGCGCATAAAGCTCCCATTTGGGGGAGCTGAAACGTCGGGCCGCTTTGCACAGGGCTGTGAGCAGCATGGCATTCCAGGCCGTGATTATTTTGTCGTCCAGACCGGGACGCTCCCGTTTGTGGCGCGCGCTCAGCATGACTTCCCGGCAGCGGTAGAGAATGTTTTGCGCTTCGGCTAATGCGTAGCCGTAAAGGCGGGCGTAATCGGCAACGGGGGTTGTAACGTGTGGAATGTTGGTGCCTTCCCAGTTTCCGTTGGCGCTGATGTTATAGACGTCGCAGAAAAAGCGGATTTCATGCTGCGGAAAACCGGTGAGGGCTTCGTAGGTTTCGGCCAGCGACCACACGTAGTACAGGCCTTCTTCGCCGTCGGAATCGGCGTCGAGGGCGGCATAAAAACCGCCTTCCGGATGGCACATCTGATAGCGCAGAAAGCGGAAGGTTTCTTCCGCTGCGATTTCGTATTCCGGCGCAGCTTCGAGCACATGGGCGTCGCACAGGCTGTTGATGAGCAGGGCGTTGTCGTAGAGCATTTTTTCGAAGTGCGGCACGTGCCAGCGGTTATCGGTGCTGTAGCGGTGGAATCCGCCCCCGATATGATCGCAGATACCGCCGTTGAGCATGGCCCTGAGCGAGTGATGCGCGGGCTTTGCCGGGGCTTTTTGGCCGAGAATGTGGCTGTAACGGAGCAGAAAGGAGATGCTCATCGCCATCGGAAACTTGGGCGCGCCTGAAAAGCCGCCATCAACTTCGTCGTATTGCTCGAGCAGATTTGCGGCGGCTTCTTCGAAATATGCTTCCTGCAGGCTGTCGGCTTCGAGATGGCGCAGCAGGTCTTCCTGCAGGGCGGTCCGGATTTCGTCGGCCCGTTTGAAAATGGTTTCCGGCTCCTGTTCGTACAGTTCAATCATGCGGCGGAGCACCTTGCGGAAGGAGGGTCTGCCGGAGTGGGAGGTGGGCGGGAAATAGGTGCCGCCAAATACGGGGAGGGTATCCGGGGTAAGGAAAATATTCAGCGGCCATCCGCCCTGTCCGCTGATGGCCTGCACGGCTTCCATGTACAGGGCGTCTATGTCGGGGCGCTCTTCACGGTCAACTTTCACCGAAACAAAGTGTGCGTTGAGCAGGGCCGCGGTTTCCTGATCCTGGAAGCTTTCCCGCTCCATCACATGGCACCAATGGCAGCTGGCGTAACCCACGGACAGGAAGATCATTTTGTTTTCCTGCCTTGCTTTTTCCAGTGCTTCTTCGCCCCAGGGGTACCAATCTACGGGATTTTCTGCATGCTGACGCAGATAAGGGGAGCCGGATTGTGCGAGGCGGTTGGGCATGGCGTTCAGACTTGGTGGATGCGGCCTAATCAAGGCGCCCGGTGATGATGCCGAACATGTCGTGCGGCTCCACATCGGTGATTTCGGCGGTGTAAAAGTGTCCGGCACGCAGCTCGCGGGTATCGAAGCCGTCTGAGGCGCCCTGAACCACAAATTCGTTATCGACTTCGGGACAGTCATACTCGGTGCGTCCGTAGGCGACGCCGCCTTCGATGCGGTCGATCAGCACCGGAAGCTGTTTGCCCAGCAACATCATGTTGTGATCGAGGGAAATTTCTTCCTGTAAATCCATCACGGCTTTTACCCGGCGCATTTTTTCTTTTTTGGGGATGGGGTCACCGAGGGGGAAAGCGGTTGTGTCGTCTTCCTGCGAATAGGGGAAGACGCCGACGCGGTTGAAGCGGATGTCGTGCATGAACTGAAGCAGGGCTTCGAAATCGTCGCGGGTCTCGTTCGGGTAGCCGATGATGAAGGTCGTGCGCAGCCGGATGCCCGGTACTTCTTCTTTGATGATGCCCAGCAGTTCACGCAGTCGTTTTTCGGTTACGCCCCGGCGCATGGATTTGAGTACGTTTGTGGAAATATGCTGCAGCGGCATATCGAGGTAGTTGCAGATGTTTTCACGCTCCCGAATAACCGGAAGAATGTGGAGGGGAAACTTGGCCGGGTAGGCGTACAGCAGGCGGATCCAGGTGAAACCGATGTCGGACAGGCGGAGCAGCAGTTCGTCGAGTTTGCGGCTGCCGTAAAGGTCGAGGCCGTAGTAGGTGAGATCCTGACCAATGAGAATCAGCTCTTTCACGCCTTTTTGATGCAGCAGCGTCGCTTCGGTTACGAGCTCATCCATGGGTTTGGTGCGGTGTCCGCCGCGCATGAGCGGGATGGCGCAAAACGAGCAGGGGTTGTCGCAGCCTTCGGAAATTTTGAGGTATGCAAAATGCTGCGGCGTCGTCAGGCTGCGCTCCCCAAGCAGCTCGTACTTGTACTCCCCGCCCATGGCATGCAGGATTTCGGGCAGGTTGTTGGAGCCAAAATACTGATCAACTTCGGGGATGTCGGTGCGCAGGGCGTCGGCGTAGCGTTCGGACAGGCAGCCCATAACGAGCAGCTGACTGACTTGCCCCGATTCCTTCAGCCGCACCCCGTCGAGGATATGGTTGATGGATTCCTGTTTGGCCGATTCGATAAAACCACAGGTGTTGATGACGAGTACATCTGATCCTTCCGCTTTATCGCTGATACCAAACTGATTGGCACGGCACTGGGCGAGCAGCACTTCAGAATCTACATCATTTTTTGAGCAGCCGAGCGTGTGAACGTGAATTTTGGGAGGTTTGGTTTTCATAAAATGAATATAAACAAAATGATGAAGTTTTGAAGCCGCGGGAGCGCTCAATGCGTTGTGCGTACAGCTAAGCAAAAGCAAGGCTGAATCAACCTGAAGGGCCGGGTAGGTTTAGGATGCCATCACCCGAAACCAAAACCCCCGAAAACCCGCAAGCGACAGCGCAGCGCTAAGGTTTGCCGCTTGCCCCCCAGATTTCTTTATCGCGTTTCTTATTTACGTAGCGGCTGATATAAATGCCGAGCTGATAGAGCAAAAACAGCGGGATGCCAATCAGAAACTGCGATACCGGGTCGGGCGGGGTGATGAAGGCTGCAAGCACGAAGCACATCACGATCGCGAGCTTGCGGTATTTGATCATGAATTCCGGCGTGAGAATGCCGACTTTGGAGAGGGTGTAGCTAACCATGGGCAGCTGAAAGATGATGCCGCAGGCCACAATCCACATGGTGACAGCTGAGAAGTATGCGGTGATATCAATGTCGTTGCGGACGCTGTCGGACAGCTGAAACTGTGCGAAGAATTGCACGGCGAAAGGTACGAGCACGGTGTAGCCGAAAGTAACGCCGGCAAGAAAGAGTCCGGTGATGGAGAAGGCGGTGAAGCGTGTTCTGCGCTTTTCTTTTGATTCGAGCGCAGGCTCGATGAATTTCCAGAGCTGATAAATAAAGAGGGGGGAGCCGATGATGAATCCCACCACGAAAAGCGTGCCCCAGTAGGTGAAAAACTGACCGGGTAAACGCCTGTTTTGCAGGGAGATGTCAACAGCGTCGAGTCCGATCCACTGATACACAAAAAAGTCTTTGTAAACCGGCCCGAGCAGTACGGTGTCAATGAAGAAATCAGAGTAGATGAAGGCAACGATGATGCCCAGCAGTACGCCGCCAAGGCCCTTGATAATGCGCCAGCGCAACTCTTCGAGATGGTCCAGAAACGACATATTGTCGGTCTGCAATTGGGGGGGGACCGCTTTAGGCAGCTCCCGGTCCATGATTTGTCGTTGCGAGGTTGTTGACACGTGCTAAATTTTCGGTTCTCGGTCTTGTTTTCAGCGGATGCTGCGTATGCAGGATAATGTAACAGAAAAAACCTGCCCGGCTTAACAGAGCGGGCAGGTTTTTTTTCGGATGAGAAGATATACCTGGTTCGGAAATCAGGCTCAGATGCTTATGAAGTCGTACAGCGGGAAGCGCTCGCAAAGGGCTTTGACTTCGGCAGCTACGCTGTCGTGCACGGCTTCATCCGTCGGCTTGCTGATGGCTTTGTCGAGCAGGCGGGCCAGATATTCAAACTCGGGTTCCTTCATACCGCGGGTTGTCATAGCCGGTGCGCCAACGCGGATACCGGAGGTCACAAACGGGCTTTGGGTATCAAAGGGAACCATGTTTTTGTTAACCGTGATTTCCGCACGTCCGAGAAGGTTTTCGGCGTCTTTACCGGTCACGTTTTTGTTGCGCAGGTCGATGAGCAACAGGTGGTTATCGGTGCCGCCGCTTACGAGCTCGTAGCCGAGCTCGGTGAGTACACGCCCCATGGCCTGGGCGTTTTTAATAACCTGTTGCTGATAGGTCACGAAATCGGGCTGCAGGGCTTCGCCAAAAGCGACGGCTTTGGCCGCGATTACGTGCATAAGCGGACCGCCCTGCGTGCCGGGGAATACGGCGCCATCCAGCACTTCGCCCCAGTTTTTGACCCGGCCAGATTTTGGCGCTACAACGCCCAGGGTGTTTTCCGTATCACGGCCAATCAGGATCATGCCGCCACGCGGTCCGCGCAGGGTTTTGTGCGTAGTGGTAGTCACGACATGTGCCCAGGGCAGCGGGTTATTGAGCTGTTTGGCCGCGATAAGTCCGGCGGTGTGTGCCATATCCATCCACAGAAAAGCACCGACTTCATCGGCAATGTCGCGGAAGGCTTCGTAGTCGAAATCGCGGGTATAAGCAGAGGCGCCGATGGAAATCATGCGCGGCTTCACGGCCTTTGCTTTGTCGCGGATTTTGTTCATGTCGAGGCGGCCGGTTTCTTTTTCGACCCCGTAAAAATGGGCTTCATACAAAATGCCGCTGAAGTTCACGGGTGAGCCGTGCGTGAGATGTCCGCCGTGGGAGAGGTCGAAGCCCAGGAGCTTGTCACCGGGTTTCATCATCGCCAGATACACAGCTGCATTGGCCTGCGCCCCGGAGTGCGGTTGTACATTCACCCAGTCTGCCCCAAAAAGGCTTTTTGCACGGTCGCGGGCAAGGTCTTCCACTACGTCTACAAATTTACAACCCCCGTAGTAGCGTTTGCCCGGCAGGCCTTCGGCGTACTTGTTGGTGAGCGTGGTGCCCATGGCTTCCATCACGGCCTTAGAGGCGAAATTTTCGGAAGCAATCATTTCAGCGTTCTGGTTCTGACGCTCGGTTTCTTTTTCAATGAGCCGGTAGACTTCAGGGTCGGCGGCCATCAGGGTTTTGTTTAGCATAGTAGCGTTGGTTCAGGCTGGGTTATTCGGAAGTTGGTGGGGTAATTTTGCTGATGCGGTTGAGGTGACGCCCGCCTTCAAATTCAGCGGACATCCAGGCTTCAACAATGGCGTTGATTTCTTCTTCGCTGACGAAGCGGCCGGGCAAACACAAAATGTTGGCCTTGTTGTGCTGTGCAGCAAGGGAAGCAATTTCGGGCGACCAGGCAAGGGCTGCACGAACTTGCGGGAACTTGTTGGCGGTCATACACATGCCCTGTCCCGATCCGCAGACCAGAATGCCGCACGCATATTCGCCGTCGGTGATGGCGGTTGCCACCAGTTTTGCGAAGTCAGGATAGTCCACGGAGTTTTTGTCGTGCGTGCCGTAGTCAACAGGTTCATGACCCAGTTTCTCAAGGGCCTTTTTGGCCAGCTCTTTGGCTTCAAAGCCGGCATGATCGGATGCGATAGGAATAATCATAGTCTGCAAAGGTAACGCAATTTCGGGTGATTTTGAAGTGCAGGATGTGCTTTGTCTGCAATTTAGCGGGAGCTTGTAAAGGCATACATCAGCAGGTTGGTGCCCATACGCAGGGACGCCTGAACCGCTTCTTCGGGATTATCGTGCACATCATAAGCCCAGCCGTCGTGCAGGCTCGTTTCATAGGTGTAGAGCACAGCGAGACGTCCGTTGCGGAAAATGCCGAAAGCCTGCGCAGGCTTGCCGGTATGCTGATGGATTTTGGGAATGCCGTCCGGAAAGCTGAACACCTGATGATAGATCGGATGGCTGTGCGGAAGCTCAATGACTTCATCATCGGGGAAGGTTACCCGGAAAAACTCCTGCACGTAGGGATCAAGGCCCCAGTCGTCGTCTATGTACAGGAAGCCGCCGTTATCCACGAATTCACGCACATTCGCCGCTTCAGCTTCATTGACGACAAAATTACCGTGCCCGGTTAGGAATGCGAAGGCGTAGCGGTGCAGGTCGCGGCTGCCGATGTGCACATCATCGTAACGCTCGCTCAGCGACAGCGGGATGTGCTGCCGTGCAAAGCGGATAAGGTTGGTGAGTGCAGATGGATCGTTGTACCAGTCTCCACCACCGCGGTACTGAAGCCGGGCAACGCGCAGTTCGTCATCAGCAGCAGGTGCGGCTGCAACAAGCTTGGTTGTCTGCACTTCAAGCAGCAAAAAAAGCAGGATGAGTGATAAGACGGAAAGCGGATGACGGGAATTTCTGAGCAGCATAAAAATTGGGATGTGAGCAATGTGAAGGGTCAAATATACCGGTTTGGGATGACGGTCGAAAATCCAACGGGAGTAGGCAGAATCCATTATATTAAGGGCTGCCAATCTGCACCCGTTCCTGTGAGCGGGGCCACAGCTGTGCAGCAGCGAATCCGGCTTGAACCGCTACAACCGCTGCATGCGATCAGCAACCCGGTAGAACAGAAATGACGTGCCTGATCAGGAGACTTTTACTGCGTCGGATGATTATTATTCGGCAGATTAATATATGACAAGTGTTTTGTTTACGTTCCGTTCAGGCATTTACTTAAATACCATTCTTTAAAAAGCTTTGATATGATGATCAGAAAGTTCGTCTTAGGTTTATTGTTCTTCTCTCTTTGTGCCGTTTCTGCGATGGCACAGCGTCCGGCCATTGAGCGGGTAGAGCCGCCTCACTGGTGGATCGGATTTAATCAAACGCAGGTACAGTTGCTGGTACACGGTCCAAACATTGGAAATACAAGGGTTAATTTTGATTATCCGGGGGTTGATCTCGTTCGTATGGTCAAAACTGAAAATCCGAACTATCTTTTCGTGTACCTCAATATCACGGATGAAGCGGAGCCCGGAACCATTACCCTTCATTTTGACGATGGTCGCCGGACCCTTCGCTACGACTATGAGATCAAGGCCCGCCTGGGCTCGGATGGGCGCCATCAGGGTTTCGACAGCAGCGATGTGATCTACCTCCTCATGCCCGATCGCTTTGCCAACGGTGATCCTACCATTGACAACATTCCGGGCATGATCGAAGGCGTAGATATGGATGAGCCTTTTGCCCGTAAAGGCGGCGACATTCAGGGCATTCTCGATAATCTCGACTACATCAAAGATCTTGGGATGACGGCCATCTGGCTTAACCCCATCTTCGAGAACGACATGCCCTACAATTACGCGATTGGCGCAGGCTTCTATCACGGATACGCCGCTACTGATATGTACCGCGTGGACCGCCGCTTCGGCTCCAATGAAGATTTCCGTACCCTCGTAAATACCTCGCAGGAAATGGGCATGAAGGTGATTATGGATAAAATTCACAATCACGTGGGTACCCATCACTGGTTCATCAAAGACCTGCCCTCAGCGGACTGGATTCACGATCAGGAAGTCTATGGCAACACTTCATTCCGCACGAACACCATCATGGACCCGTATGCTTCCGTCAGTGATTTCAACAGCACTGTCCGGGCCTGGTTTGTGGATGAAATGCCCGATCTCGATCAGCGCAACCCGCTTGTAGCCGACTACCTCATCCAAAACACCCTGTGGTGGATTGAAGAGTTCGGAATAGACGGTATCCGCATGGATACGCACGCCTACCCTTACCCCGAGTACATGGCGGAATGGACCCGCATTGTGCTCGATGAATACCCGACCTTCAACATCGTTGGTGAAGTGTGGATGCCGGACGTGCCTACTACGGCCTGGTGGCAGTTCGACTCCCGTATTTCCGGCGATTACAATTCGCACCTGCCGAGCGTCACCGATTTCCCGCTGTTTAATGCCATAGCGCGGGGCCTCAATGAAGATCCCGGCTGGGAAAGCGGCCTCACCCGCATTTACTACACCCTCGGACAGGATTTTCTCTACACCGACCCTCTTCTCAACGTCATTTTTGTGGACAATCACGACCTTACCCGTTTTGCGGATATTGTGAACCGCGATCCCGGCAAATTCAAAATGGGTCTCTCGCTGATATACACCACGCGCGGCATTCCGCAAATTTTCTACGGTACGGAAATCATGATGGATCAGCAGGGGATGTGGAATGATCCCGGTAAGCGGCACCCGTTTCCGGGCGGATGGCCGGGCGATGAAATCAATGCTTTCACGCACGAAGGCCGTGTGCAGCTGGGCGAAGAGCTGGGACTCCCTGTTGCCGAAATGCACGAATTTGTACGCACGCTCACACACTGGCGGAACGGGGCGGAAGTAATTCACAACGGGCGCCTGCGACACTTCATCCCGGAAGAGAACATCTACGTGTACTTCCGCTACAACGAAGATGCCCGGGTGATGGTCATCCTCAACGGGCAGGACGAAACACAACAGCTCGATATGAGCCGCTTCATTGAGCTAACGGAAGGCTTCACAACCGGCACGGATGTAAGCACAGGCCGCGAAGTACCGCTGCACGGCAGCATATCCCTAAGCCCGCTCGAATCCCTGATTCTGGAGATGGAGTAGGGTTGGTGCAGTTTGGAAGAAGCAATCAGGCGTATTGCAGGTCGTAAAACAACTTAATATTTTTCCTAAAAAACGATGGAAATGGTCGCCCATAAGACAAACCCTCTGTCTTTCAGGACAAAACAAACAGAAGCCCTGGACGAAGCTTTCGAAACAATAATTGATTCACTCGAAGAATATGTTCGGGAGCATGATATATCAGAGTCTGAAGTGCGCTATCTGACAAAAATATTGAGCGAAGTTTATCTTGAAAAAAGAGCAAATTATTTTCTCAAGGAAAGAATCGCGATTGTGAACCGCAATTTCGCTCATTTGCTTAAAAAGCTCTCTTCCGACAAAAAAGCAGATGATTATCCGGTGAGTGTTTTTTATTACAATCAAAAAAACTTTTTGAAGTAAAATGAGCACTCGTTCGGATCCAGATAAAAATCATAGTGAAGAGCCAAAGGAGATTAGTCCCATACCTAAAGGCAAGGTTAGAGAGATTCTATCAGAGTTAGAATTTTTATCCCTATAAAAAGGGTCAAAGTCTGATTTTGATATTTCAGGTCTCGATGATGAACAATTTAAAATGGCGATTGATTTGTTAAAGCAAAATGAGCAGAATGCGTTTGGCTATCAGTCAAAAAGATTAGACGTTATTAAAGAGATTGAGTCTAAAAGGATTGATAACTCTGTAATTTTGCAAAAAACAGTTCAGACATTTATAGTCGCGACTATAGTTGTTCTTCCACTTTTTACTTTAGTGATTTGAGCTTACTCCGAAAAGTCCATTTTGAGGGTTTTAACCCCTCTTTATTTGCAATAGAGGCCACTTTTTTTTGCTGAAATTGACTTTTCGGAGCGGGCTCTGATTTTGATTTATAAAGAAGACTTCTTTATACCATGACTGACTTTTTTAACAGGTTTGTTTGGTGGTGCTGGGATTAGCAAAATGATTTCTTCTTACTTTAGTAGCTCCGGTAATGTGGAGTCTGTAATTGATAAGAAGACTCAGCCCTAAAACATTACTCGTTTAAATTAAGCTGATCTAAATCCCGCCGGATGAGAAAACCTTTCCCTCATCCGGCTTTGTTTTTTTATCCCGATTTTAAACCATGCAGTTCAGATTTACTTCCCCCTTGCTTTGCTTCATAAGTGTGTTCCTTGCAGCTTTGTTTTCGGCCTGCACCCCATCAGTACCGCAGGAAGCAACAGTAACGAACTTCCCGGTTGAAGTGCGGCAGCAGGTTGAGCTGCCCGAAGATTTCATCTCACCACGGGTTATGACAAGTGCTGCCAAACTCGACGCATGTACCCTATTACTGACGGAATTCCGCACCAAAGCCCTGTATTATGCGGGATTGTGCGAGCCCGGTTTGCAGCAAATCTCCCGGATCGGCACAGAGCCGGGCGAATACATCTCGCCCATGCGAACCTGGAGCGCGGACGGCCTCATCGGGCTGACCGATCATGGGGAGAGTCAGTTTATCATTTATGAAGCCGACGGAAGCCTGCGTCATCATCTGTTTTATGGCGACACCCCCGGTAAATGGTTCACCTACGCCCCGCACTCCCCCTGGCTGTACCGAACCAATGCCGGCATGTACCTCATGCGGCGCGACAACCTCGAAACCAATCAGGCACACCTCCATTTCTTGCTCCCCGAGCCTTTTCAGGTCTTCTCGATGGTCGTCCCCGGCGGCGGCATACAGCGGATTGGTGACCGCATTTTCACCATGAGCTCGCTAATGCCCTTCATCTACGTTTTTGACGAAAGCACCGAAGAAACGAGCTATCTCCACCCGGACTTCATGGCCCTCGGACTCAACAGCACAACCCTCACCGATTACACCTTTGAAGATCAGAACGATTTCCTGGCGGATATCCGGTCTTTTCAGCAGTACAACAACTTGCTCGTTCTGGAGCAAGGGGGCGAACCGCACCTTCTGGTTTCCTACACCTATCAGGGCGGCTACTGGCTCGGACTCATCACACAGGAAGGCGAAACCATCCTTCATCAGCAATCTGATTATTTCGTGATCGGCACCTTCGGCGACGCCCTCATAGCTGTCGATCTTGAAACCGAAGAGCTGTTTCTTCTCGATATCCATTTCGATAAACTACTGTAAAACCGCGCAACTCTTCTCCGAAGAATAAGCAGAGCAAAAAAACACCTGATCATTCTCAATTCCGGAAAAATCCGGAATCCGATTCCGGATTTTTCGTAAGTTTGATGGATGATAAAACGAACGCTTAGTCCCTACCTGCAAAATTCCGCTAAAATGTGGAAGGCCGTGGCATTAACAGGCCCGCGGCAATCCGGCAAGACGACTCTTGCCCGGCACCTGTTTGCAGACAAGCCCTATTCAACCCTCGAAGACCCGGAAACCTTTCAGTTTGCCACAGAAGATCCCCGCGGATTTCTTGCCTCCTTTCCTGACGGTGCTGTCCTCGATGAGATACAGCGGGTGCCTGCCTTGTTTTCATATTTGCAGCGCATTCTCGATGAAAGCCGCGCTAAAGGCCTGTTCATTTTAACAGGCTCCAACAACTTTCTCCTGCAGCAAAACATATCCCAAACCCTTGCCGGGCGCGTCGCCTACCTGAACTTGCTGCCCTTTTCCCTGCATGAGCTTTCGCAAGCCAACGCCAGTGAAACGGACCCAAAGCCGGAGATTTCATTTAAGCCTGATTCCCTCATGCTTAACGGCTTTTATCCGCCGGTACATGATCAGCAAATTCCCGGTCCGCAATGGCTGCCACAGTACATCCGCACCTACGTTGAGCGGGATGTCCGGCAAATCCGAAACATCACCGACCTCATGGCCTTCGACCGCTTTGTTAAGCTCGTTGCCGGCAGAAACGGACAGGAACTGAATGTAACCGCTTTGGCGCTGGAAGCCGGCATTGATCAGAAAACGGCTCAGGCCTGGCTCAGCATTCTGGTGAGCAGCTTTGTTATCTTTTTGCTCAAACCCTATCACCGGAACTTCAACAAAACCATCACCAAGCGCCCCAAACTGTATTTCTGGGATACAGGTCTTGTGTGCGCCTTGCTCGGTATTCGTACTACAGCTGACCTTGCACAGCACCCGGCGCGCGGAAGCCTGTTTGAATCCCTCATCGTTTCAGAAGTCGGGAAACACTTCATGCATCAGGGCCTCGAACCGCGCATGTACTACTGGCGCGACAAAAGCGGCCGCGAGCTCGATCTCATTCTCGAAAGCGGCAGCACCCCCATTCCCATAGAAATCAAAGCCGGCATGACCGTGCAACCGGCTTTTTTCAGGAACATCCGGTACTGGCAAAAGCTGACCGATACCCCGCAGGCCTACATCATTTACGGCGGCACACAGCGGCAGCAGCGCTCAGACGGAGCCCGGGTTATCCCATGGGATCAGCTTACCGAAATACTGCAGGCACAACTTAGCTAAGCCGGCTTGCCCCTCGTCTTCAAAACCGCCTCAAAACCATCACAAACACACAGGAAAACAGCTCCGGCTGCGTAAGCCTGCACGCAGCTGACCAATTAGTTCAGGTCTTATTTTTTTGGGGAAAACTCCTCGAACATCAGGGGCACCGTGACAGATTAAAGCTCCCAGGCCAAAGATAAATCCCTTGCTTTTTGGATTTGGAAGCAGGATCATCAAACTGAAAAAAAATGGCAGGCTCATCAGCTTCGGACTAACAGCGCCAAATTTCGCAGGTACATTAAAAAGTGTACCAGGGTTTGAGCTAAGACGGCGTCCGAAGTGTGTGTACGTCTGACGCCACTGATCTCATCACCACTTAACCCCCGGTAAAAAATGGAGCTGCACCCTGACCCTCGGTTTTTGATTGATCTCGTGAATGCGCGAATGCCCTACGGGCGGTTCGAAGGCAGCTGGCTCACAGATTTGCCGGTATTTTATTTGGAGTGGTTTGAAAGGCAGGGCTGGCCTTCCGGGAAACTGGGTCAGCAGCTTGCAACCATGTACGAAATCAAAATAAATGGTCTTACACGTTTGCTGCCGCCCCTCATCCGCGAGCACCGCCAAAGCAGCTCCGGAGACTGAGCCCAACTTATTTGGGTAATTCCGGGGTAGGTCGCTGTGGTAAGAAGGCGCAGTACCTGAATCCCTTCACATTGTGCGATTTACGCGGGTTTACCTTTGCATGAAAAGTCGCCCTTCGCTACTGCAACAGGTAATGCGTCACCAAACAAAAAAAGGCTGATTTCATAAAGAAACCAGCCTTTAAAAGTACCGCGTACGGGATTCGAACCCGTGCTACCGCCGTGAAAGGGCGGCGTCCTAGGCCCCTAGACGAACGCGGCATAGAAAGTGTAACATGTGGAAGAACAAAATGGGAGCCCAATGGGATTTGAACCCACGGCCTCCAGGGCCACAACCTGGCGCTCTAACCTACTGAGCTATGGGCTCCGTGAAAACCGGTCTTTCATTGCTGAGAAACCGGTTTAGTACCGCGTACGGGATTCGAACCCGTGCTACCGCCGTGAAAGGGCGGCGTCCTAGGCCCCTAGACGAACGCGGCATGGGGAATATGATACACAAAAAAGAACAATAAACCGAGGCGACAAGCGGATTCGAACCGCTGTACGAGGTTTTGCAGACCTCTGCCTAGCCACTCGGCCATGTCGCCGTATTTTGCGTACGCCCGCCAGGACTCGAACCTGGAACCTACTGCTTAGAAGGCAGTTGCTCTATCCGGTTGAGCTACGGGCGCTCATATTAGCAATTAATCAAAGAACTTGCAATATCGTCGGGGCGACAGGATTTGAACCTGCGACCCTCTGCTCCCAAAGCAGATGCGCTACCGGGCTGCGCTACGCCCCGAATGATTATTGCAAAGAATTCAAATATAAGCTTAAACAAAGCTCAATGCAAGTGTTTGAACCAAAGTTGTGTGGAATTATCAGTCAGGAAGCGTGAGTTCTTCGCCCTCAAGTTCCTGTAAAATCTGAAAATAAATCCGGATTAACTGCTGATAATCTTCGCTGAAACGCGTTTGATCCGGATCTTGTAAACGCCTTCTGATTTCCCGTTCAAGCTCCTCAAGCGTCATTTCAGGGGGCTCTGAAAGCTCAATGTCTTCGGCTGAAATGCCGCGGCGTTCCTCGCTTTCGTCCCGCTGATCGAAAGCGCGCTGTGTCTCCAGCATGCGCGAGAGAATATTTTGCTGACGCTCCACGAGTATGTCATCCGTACTGCCGCCGCGCAGGTCGTTGATGGTGTCTTCCATTTCTTCCAGCATACGTTCGAATTCGCTAAGCAGCCGGTCTCCGGGGCGAAGCGCACCGCGCTGCTGCATTTCCTGAAGCTGCCGCCTTATTTCGTTCTGTTGCCGTGCCATCTGATCAAGCCGCTCCATCTGCTCCTGCGTCAGCCGGTCGCCGGCAATGTCATTTATAAAATCCTGAATCTGCTGATTCAGCTGCTGCTGCTGTTCACCCATCTGCTCCATTTGTTCCAGCATTTGCTCAGCCGACATGCCGCCGCAACCGCCGTTATCTCCGTCTCCGTCCATGTCAAGCTGATCGAGCAGATCGGCCACCATGCCCGTAAGCTGATTCAGTCCGCCCAGGGCCATGCGTTCAGCCGTTGTGGCCTGATTCCGGTTTCTCTCCCGCAGGTAATCTACACTTTGGGAAAGCACCCGCTCCACATTCAGGCGGTGCTCCAGCGCGGCATTGGTGAAAGTGGGAATTTCTTTGGCAACCTGATACAGGCTGTCCACGACCATAGCAAAATTGGACGCAATATTGCGCTGTGACCGCGCCTGCTGCACAAAGGCAATGCTGTTGGCTTCCAGCCGGAGTGTTTCCTGATTCTGATCTTCCTGCGCTTCTGAGAGCGTCAGCATGCTTTGGAAGATGGATTTCAGCGCTGCAATATTGACGTTGATGCGTTCCTGATTCATCTGTGAGCGGGCTTGTGCCATCTGCTGACTCATATCCCGCAGCTGATCCCGGATTTGTTCCTGCTGTTCGCGGCTATCCTGCGGACTGCTGCCCGGGTCACCAAGCTGATCGATGTTTTCCTGAATCTGTTCCTGCACCTGCTGCATTTGCTCCTGCATTTGCTGTGAAAGTTCATCCATGCGGGCCTGCTGCCGGGCAGGAGACTGTTCGGCCATGCGTTCCATTTTTTCCTGCAGGCGGTCGAGTTCCTCCTGAATGCTTTCCTGTTGCTGCTGCTGTGCTTCAGTGTCTTCCATTTCCATGAGCCGCTCTTCCTGCTGTGCAAGTTCTTCGAGCAGGGCTGCAGTGCGGTCCATGTCGGCATTCAGGCGCAGCTGCTTGAACAGTTCTACGGTCCGTTCAAGCCGCTCCTGATAGTTGCGCTCATTAAACTCCAGGTTTTCAAGGGCTTCCCGAATCTGCTGCTGATCCATGTTTTGGAAACTCTCCTGCAGGCGCTCCATCAGCTCCATGATCTTGGGATCATCAATTTCTTCCATCAGCTGCTGCAGTTCTTCGTACAGCCTGCGGGTATCCTCACTGATGGTGTCATCCTGCATAATTTCAGAGCGCATTTGCTCAAATTCCTGCTGCAGCTGCTGCAATTGCTCAGACACTTCCTCCTGACGTCCCATCATTTCTTCCGTCAGGCGTTCCTGTTCCCAGCTTTGGTCCGGATTCTGAATGATGTTTTCACGCAGCTGCTGTAAGTCTTCCCTCGCTTCCTGCTGCTGACGACTGAGGTCATCAAGACGCTGTTGTACTTCGTCTTCCTGTTCTTCCTGCTGCAGCAGGCTTTCGGCAAGTGAAGCTGCCCTGATCACATTTCGGCCTGATTCAGCCGATTTCGGGCCGTTAATTTCATCATTGTCAAAGACCTCAACCCAGTAAACGACCTCATCAGCCGATTGCAGGTTCAGCCCTGTGAGGTCCCAGTCGTAGCTCAGGTTGGCAGAGGCCGGTGCCGAACCGGATATGCGCACAGAGCCGCTGCGCACCTCATCGCTGAAGCCTTCCCGTACCTCATAGCGGAGAAACATCCCGGAAATGCCGTAGTCGTCGCGGGCTTCTACGCGAAGGGTGATGTCACGCGGGTTGCGTTTTTGGATAACCGCCTCAGGCTGCACTATACGCACGGTCGGGTGCTGATCGCGGATTACCCGCAGGCTGAAGTTGAACGGATTCCGGTTTTCAAGCCCGTCTGCGTCGGTGAGGCTGAAGCGCAGGGTGTCAGGATCGGTGATTTGCAGGCTGTGGGCGAAACGGGTGGGTTCCGACGGGTTTGAAGGCTGCAGGGGGATGCGTGCTTCGGTCGTATCAGCCGGGTTTGCGCGTAGCAGTTCAGCTTGCGCAAGTGTTTTGTTGGTCACGCCTTCAAGTTCGAGCGTTGCGCCTTCCGGAAGCTCAATCCGGGAGAAAGGATACGTAAAACGCGTGGGCTCAAGCCGGGTGTAGGAGGGCGGCACAACCCGCGCAACGAGTTCCCTGAACCGCGGGATTTGGGATACTGTAAGAATGTATGATGAGGTCTCGAAGCCATCCATCGTAATGCGGTATTCAGAGTCTTCGAAAATCTCCTGTGGGGCAGAAACGAAGCGTCCCGGCGAGGTCATTTCCAGCGGAATGTTGCGAAAGCGTTCTTCAACCTGTGTGCGGAGCAGCAGTCCGACACTTTCGGGACGTTCCCCTTCAAAATCTACCTGCACAAAAAAGCGTCCGCCCTGTTCGACCGTTGTGGTGCCGGGCGCTACTGTAAACGTAAATGGATTCGGCCTTTCATAGGC
Source organism: Cyclonatronum proteinivorum (assembly GCF_003353065.1). Lineage (GTDB taxonomy): Bacteria > Bacteroidota > Rhodothermia > Balneolales > Cyclonatronaceae > Cyclonatronum > Cyclonatronum proteinivorum. The sequence continues at coordinate 1,581,303 of NZ_CP027806.1, forward strand.
GCTGAAAAAAGCCAGGGAGCGCGTTGCGACCCCTTCATTAAAACCAGCATAAAATGCATTGATGAACAAGAGTGCGGCGAAAATGAGACCGGTCCGGCGGAGCAGTACGGCTGCCGGTGTAGCGCCCAGAAAACGGGTTATGCGCAGTTGCACGTTGTCTTCGGGCCGGGCGTCAATGGCTTCCAGCCTGCCGATGTTATGAGCTATGGCGGCTTCGCGCAGACTTGCGGAGGTCCCCGACTGTTCCTTCTCGAGATCAATCAGATAGCGCAGTTCTTCAAGCTGTGTCTGTTTGGTCAGCCTGCGGCTAAACGTAATACGTTCCGGCGCCGGTAGTTTTTGCAGCAGCAGCCAGGCGGTCACAGCTCCGGCAGAAAGTCCCGCAAACCAGAGACTTGTTTTGAGCAGAGGGGAGAGCCATGCAGATTGCTCAATCAGCATGAGAATCAAAAAGATACTCAGAAAACCGGAGAGTCCGCCGAATGCTACCGCCAGTTTCCGCTGACGGTTTGCTTTAATCCAGGCTTTTTCAGCAAGGTTTCGGTAGTAGGCTATGCGGGGATGGGTAGAAGTAGGTGTACTCAAAGGAATGCGGATGTAACGAATGGAAGAAATGAAACAAAGTACCGGAAACCGGCCAAAATCCCTGAAAACGCACGCGCCTGTCAGGTGGTATGACAGGCGCGTTGACTTTCAAAACCGGGGCAGCGGGGATAGCATTCATCCGGCCGGCTATGCTAATGCTATAAATCGGATAGCGTGATGGATTCTCCGGACTCGATGTAGCGCTTGCCCTGCACAAGCGTGATGACTTCATGGGTTGCGTCGTGTTCCAGAAAGAGATAGCAGCCTTCATCGTGCCATTGCTTGAGCAGCTGTTCTTTTTCGGTGAGGGTATCAGCGGGGCGCATGTCGTAGCCCATCACCCAGGGCAGGGAAACGTGGGCCGCCGTTGGAATCAGGTCGGCAGCAAATACGAGGCTGAATCCTTCCGTCCGGATGACCGGCAGCTGTTGGCCTTCGCTGTGCCCGTTCACAAAAGTCATGCTGAAGCCGGGTTCAAATTCGTCGCCTTCCCGGGTGAATTTCATGCGCTTGCTCAGCCGCATGGGTTCCAGGTTTTGGGCAAAGAAAGACGCCCGTTCGCGCACATTCGGACTGTTGGCCGTAGCCCAGTGTTTGGCACCGACCCAGTAGTTGGCGTTCTTGAACACGAGTTCGAGCTCGCCGGCTTTGTTGAAGCGCGTAGTTCCGCCGCAGTGATCAAAATGCAGGTGTGTGAAAATGATGTCCGTGACGTCGTCAGGGCTGAAGCCATGTGCCGCGAGGGAATCCTGCAGCGTGCCATACGGGTAGCTGAAATCGTAGATGGCTGACATCTTCTCATTGAATTTATCGCCCGAGCCATTGTCGATTAAATACAGCCGTCCGGTTTTCTCCGATTTCACGAGCAGCGACCGCATGGCCATGTCGATACGGTTTTGGTCGTCAGCCGGGATTTTCTTTTCCCACATCGGCTTGGGGATGACCCCAAACATTGCACCGCCGTCGAGTTTGAAGCGTCCGGTTTCAATGGTATACAGGGTGAAGGGGCCTTTTTGAACAGAAGAAAGTTTCATGCAGAATCGAATAGTTTTTTAGGGTGATGGGTACCTTGGTCGAATGAGGCTCACAGGTTGAAATCGAGAGGAGGAAATTCGCGGAAGTGTCCGTTGGACTTAATCAGATCGCGGGTTTCCTGAAAACCACGCAGCTGCGGGATGGAGCGCTCAATATGTTCGAGTACGTAGGTGAGCCGTTCGCGCTCTGACTTGATTTCCAGAAGGTTTTGCTTCTGCGCGAGGTCGAAGCCAACGATGTGTCCGAATCCGAATGCGTTTTTGGGATTTGCCAGGTTGGGGTTTTCAAACCGGAGGCTGGCGAGTTCTGCCAGTTCTTCAAACCGGTCCAGGACCTTTTTCAGCCGCTCTTCATCAGCTGTGCTGAGTTCCTGTTCATCGTGAAAACTGGTCACCGACCCCTGTAAAAAGCTGCGGCTGTGCGAATAGTTGCGGGTCATGAAGCGGTCACCGCCGCGGGTAACGATATCCATGCGGCCGTCGTCGTACTCAGTTTCAAGGCGCAAAATAGTCGCGAAAGTGCCTACCCGGGAAACCTGTTTATCAATATAGCTGACAATGCCAAAGGGCAGGTTGGCTTCAATACACTCCCGAACCATTTCTTTGTAGCGCGGCTCAAAAATATGAAGCGGCAGTTTATCGCCGGGAAATAAGACAAGCTGTAAGGGAAAAAGCGGGATGAAGCTCATAAAAAGAATCTGAAAATCAGTGCAAAAATGGATGTAGGCGTTAAATTGGAGGTAGTTAACATAAATGAATCAGGGCTTGTCAGAGTTTTTCGAGTAGCTGTTGTAACAGCAGCCTGACTTCCCGGAGATCTCGCTGCAGCTCAGAACTTTCCGGAAAAAGGTCCGGGGCATCGGCGTCCGCTGACTTGTTTTTTTTGCGGCGCCGGGCAACAATTTCTTTCTGCGCGCCGGAAGTACTGTATTGTTTGTCGCGAATTAAAACCTTTAGCTCCATAATCAGCTCGAGATCGCGTGGGCTATAAATGCGGTTGCCGGCCCTGTTTTTGGCCGGGTTCAGTTCATCAAAGACAGATTCCCAGTAGCGCAGCACGTGCGGTTCAATTCCGGTAAGCTGACTGACCTCGCTGATTTTGTAGTACAGTTTTTCCATGTGAACAAGTCAGAGAATCCGTATTATTGCAGGCTGTACTTTTGGCTGCGTTTACCTGCGCTTTTTTGTGACGGATGAACAGTATTAAATCCATACAGTACAGCAACAAATGACCTGAACCGAAAAATAGATTAACCCTTAAAGGCGTCCGGATTTCGTAATACAGGTTATGAAGTAAGATAAGTTTATTCGCTCAATCTGCATAAAGTGATTGAGCGCCCCACCCAAGCCGATTTAAAAGCTGCCTTTGGAAACCGTCAGTGTTGTAATACCACTTCTGGACGAACAAGACTCCCTGCCCGAGCTGTATGAAAAGCTCTGCGAGGCACTTCGGGACACGTATGCGCCGGAGTTTATTTTTGTGGATGACGGCTCAACAGATCATTCATGGCAGGTTATTGAGCAGTTATGTGCGGATGATCAGCGGGTTAAAGGGATACGCTTTAAAAGAAATTACGGCAAATCCACGGCCCTGCATTACGGCTTTCAGCAGGCAAGCGGACAATACGTAGCCACCATTGACGCAGACCTGCAGGATGACCCTGCCGAAATCCCGCTCCTGATCGAACAGATGAAGGCGCAAAACCTGGACCTGGTTTCCGGCTGGAAACGCAACCGTCAGGACCCCTTCACAAAAACGCTCCCTTCGCGGCTCTTCAATTTTGTCACCCGCAAGGTAACCGGCATCCCCCTGCACGATTTTAACTGCGGGCTCAAGGTGTACCGACAAGAAGTCGTGGGCCGGCTTGAGCTTTACGGCGAGCGGCACCGTTACATCCCCCTACTCGCCTGGTCAGACGGCTACCGCGGCATTGGGGAGAAAAAAGTAGTGCATCATCCCCGCAAGCACGGCGTCTCGAAATTTGGCGTTTCCCGGTTTATTTATGGCTTTTTGGATTTGGTTACGCTGATCTTCATCAATTTCTACATGCAGCGGCCCATGCACTTTTTCGGGACCGCGGGAGTACTTTCCGTCGCGGCAGGCTCGCTGATTACGACCTATCTGGTCATAATGCGGCTATTCTACGGAGAATTTCTGGCGCGCAGACCGCTGCTGCTTTTTGGGATTCTGCTCATATTACTGGGTTTTCAGTTTTTCTCGGTAGGCCTTTTCGGAGAGATGATGGTGCGCCAAAAGCGGGATACCCGCATGGTAAACGTCGCGGAAACCAGAAATGCGGAATCCAAAGATCAGGTTGTATGAGTCAGATTGCCTACGACCCCGTGAAGGACCGCCTTGCGGGATTGATCCGCAACCGCCGGTCGCTGCGTACCTTGTTTTATGCAGGTCTCGATCTTTTCTTTTTAAGAAGCTGGCACGTACGGCGCAAGCTGAAGGATATTTTCAGGGGCAATCCCAAAAAACTCCGCATCCTCGATGCCGGAAACGGCTTTGGTCAGTACGACCGCTTTATGCTGCGAAATCTGTCGGTAGATCACATCCTCGCAGTCGATGTAAAGGAAGACTACCTCGAAGACTGCCGGCACTACTTCGCGGCGGAAATCGCGCAGGGACGCATCATCCTTCAAAAACAGGATTTGCTGGAATTCACCGCTGAAGGCTATGATTTGGTGCTGTGTGTGGATGTGCTTGAACATATTGCCGAAGATGTAAAGGTGATGCGCAATATGATGCTCAGCCTCAAGCCGGGCGGGTATTTTCTAATGCACTCGCCTTCACATTTGGCTGAAAATGACGCGGACGGGGATGATTTTTTTGTGGATGAACACGCCCGTGCGGGCTATGCTGCGAATGAGCTTCGGTCAAAATTCAAACGAGCCGGTCTTCAACCCCTCAGCCTGCGCTACACCTACGGCCCTGCCGGACACACGGCCTGGGTGATGCTGATCAAGTGGCCGATGCTTATGCTTAATAAGCTCGGGTTTGGGGCCGTACTTTTGTTGCCGTTTTGGTTTTTAATTACTTTTTTACCCGGTATGTTCCTCAATTGGGCTGATACGAAAATGGTGCCTGTTCAGGGAACAGGTATTCTTGGATTTGCCCGAAGACCTGATGCCTGATAAGCCTGTACCGTTTGCAATAGACTTGCAGTACAATTACTTTATTGAAAGACCTAAATTATCTGATTAAAGTCACTACTTATTACATACGCTCATGATTCGCACTGCCGTACTGCTTGTCGCCGGACTCGGGAGCCGGCTTGGAGAACACACCGCAAACATCCCAAAATGCCTGATAGAAGTGGATGGGCAGCCCTTACTCGACCGAACCATACAGGCGCTTTTAGATCAGGGCATTACAAAAATAATTATTGTCGGGGGGTACAAGGCGGATGTGCTTGAGGCTTTTCTCGCGCAGCGGAACTATGCTGCGACCATCACCGTGACCTATAATCATCACTACGCGAGCAGCAATAATATCTATTCATTATGGATTGCTTTCAACCTGCTGCGCCTTAATGAAGGGTTCCTGCTCCTGGAGGGCGACCTCATCTTCGAAAGCCATATTCTTTCCGCTTTTCTGAAGGAGTCAGCGATTGCGCTCGACATCTACAAGCCCGAGATTCATTCAGGAACAACTGCGGAGCTTAGTGCATCCGGATACCTGAAGTCCCTCTTCTTTCGCCCCGAACTGCCGGAGGCACCGCTCATCTACAAAACGGTAAATATCTACAGTTTTGAGGCTGATTTTGCGGAGCATCTGTTTTACACCCTCGATCGCTTCATTCAGAACGGACGTACCCAAATTTACTATGAGTACGCCATTGATGAGGTCATAAAAAAGTATGGCCATAAGCTTAAGCTTGTTGATTTTTCGGAAGTTTTTTGGGATGAAATTGATTCAGAAACCGACCTGCACAGGGTGGAAGCGCACATAGCGCAGTTTAAGCTGCAGGATTCTTCAGTCCAAAAACAATGAGCAAATCAAGCAGGACCGCTTACCCTTTGCAGTGGTTTTTCGGCCTGCTTTCGGCCTGGTTTATTCCCGCTTCAAAACCCAACGCCCACAAAGTTGTGCTGACTTCCTTCCATGGCGACGGATACCGCGGGAATACGAGGATTATTTTTGAAGCCCTGCAGGATCACCCCGAAATAGAAGCCGTTTGGCTTACCCGGAATCCGGATCTATGTGCCACGCTGCAGCAAAAGTTCGGTCACTCAAAGGCAGCCCTGCAGCATTCATGGCGGGGGCTCCGCGAGCTTGGAGAAGCCCGCGCACTGTTTCTGACCCACGGCACAAGCGACTTTGCCTTTTTAAAACTGCCGCGCCATGCGGCCATCATACAGACTTATCACGGACTTCCAACCAAGCGCGGCGAATACATGCGGCCCGGCACAGACAAGCCGCCCGGTGCGGTACACCGCAAAGTGCTGGAGTATCGCTTTCAGCCCATCACACATTTTTTGTCTTCATCAGAAACCGTATCCGAAGTGTTCTCCAAAAGATTCGGGCTTCCAGCCGGGCGTTTTCGGGAAACAGGTTTCCCCATGTATGAAAGCCTGGTGAAACGCAGCGGGGATGAGAAATCTGCGGTACTGCAAATGCTGGGCATACCGGAAACACCGCATGAAAAGCCGGCCAAAATAGTGCTCTACGCCCCGACCTACCGCCGCCGCACCCGCACCCGCTGGCTTCCTTTTGAAGCCCTGAATACCGAAAAACTCAGTGATTTTCTGGAGCATGAAAATGCATGGCTCTGTTTCCGTCCGCATCCGAATGATTTTAATCCACCCAAAAAATTGTTGGAGTGCTCGCCGCGCATTTTGCTGAGTGGTCAGCGGGTCGTAGAGCAAACGGAAGTGCTTGTCGCCGCTTCTGACGTGATTGTGACTGATTACAGCAGCGTGTACCTCGAAGGCCTTCTCCGTGACATTCCGCCATTGTTCATCCCCTATGATCGCGACAGCTATGAGCGTGGCATGCCGCTGCCGTATGATGAATTCACCCCGGGTCCGCATATTCATTCAATGGATGATTTCCTTAGTGCGCTCTCTGAAGCCCTCAGCGGCGGAGCAAAGTACCGGGAAGCGAGAGAAAGGGTCCGGAACATGTTCTTCCGGCATCAGGGCGACGACGCAACAGCGCGGGTCATCAAACTTCTTGAAGAAGAAATACTCCGGTAGGGTTAGCTGTTGGCTGTTCCGGAGTCTTGTTTTTTCTTTTTCGCTTCGATCAGCAGGTAGAGTCCGGTATTCATGAGTTTGTTGAGCGCACTCGAAACCAGCAAAAGGGCCGCTACACCCGCAGCTGAAACATCCAGAAACTGCGACAGGCCAATGCCCGCCCAAACAAACACAAGGTCTTTACTCGGCACAAACGGAAGCCGGTTGATGACGATGATGAGCGCGAGATAGGTCAGCCAGACAGACAGATCCGTACCGGGGATCACAACCGACCACTGCCAGACCAGCAGGCTGTGCTGAAGGGCGAAACGCACCGCATAAATGGAGATAATGCGAAGTGCCTCCGGCAACGGGAGCTGAAAGTAGTAGTGCCGGAAGCGAATACCCAAAAACAGCAGGATGAGGGTGAGCACACCAACTGCCAGCCAGATTCCGGCCGTCGTTTCCGGCAAAATCACGGTTGCGGGAATTACCTCGAATGTGAGCAGCAGCCCAAGGAGAATCAGCATCATGAAGTAGGAATTCGCAGCCGAAAGGATGTTGGCATCGCGCACATTCCGGGCAATTTCAGCGGCCGGTTTTCCGGTTTGCTGTGTCGCCCATACGCTGAGATACACTTCCCCTGAGTACCCTACGACTTCTTCATTATACACCCGTTTGGTGATGAATGCACGAAACAGCGAAAAACGGGGAAGCTTCCACAGGCCGCGGTAAATCAGCAGCTCGGCAAGCGGTAGGGTGAGGTACATCACCAGAAACAAAATGTAAAACAGCGGGTGCGCAGGAAGGGACTGAAATACTTCAGTCCATCCGATCTGCCACAGCTGCCATCCGATAAGCAGCACCACAGCCGCAATAACCAGCTTCTTTAGTTTCGGAAGCTTATCCTTTGCCCGCGGATCATCGCTCATCCGCCGGAAAAGGCGCTTTACAGAGTCTACGATCTTCACAAGCTATAAAAGTCTGTTTTGCATAGGTTTGAATGCTGTTCTGAGGATGATGTTACTGTAAAAGCTGGTTAATGAGCGAAAAGAGGCGGGAGATCCGAAATATTCTAAATGCAACTTTGTTATATTTAGCGCAATTCAAAACTTCAAAAAAAACACAGCTATGAAGGTATCAAAACAATTCATCACAACCCTACTCATTTTTTTTAGTGCGGCATATATGATGGCCTGTTCTACCGGTCACAGCCATATTGACGCGAATGGCGTGGTTCTCACCCTGAATGGTGAGGAGTTGGCCCGGCAGGACGGCACAACCATTACCTATGCACAAGGCAACGCTATTACCCTGCAGCGCGGCACCTCTTCGGGTATGATTATGGTGCAGTTTATTAATGATGACAATGAGCTGTTTACGCCTGAAGGCGATGACTACTTCCTCGAGCTCACCATGTCCAATGAGGGAATCATAACCATCATGGGCGAGGCTGAAAACGGTTGGGGCGTTGAACTTAACCCTGCGCAGGTTGGCGAGACCAACATACAGTTTGAGATATTTCACGTTGATCACTCAGATTATACTTCGCGACCGTTCAGGTTTGTCGTTGAAGATGTCGAAGTCGAGTAGCCCTTGCGCTTTTTTTACCAAGGCTCTGTCTGTTTCAGGCAGGGCCTTTTTTTCCAAATAAACTATTTGTCAGAAATCCCGGGATTATGAAATTCCTCGTGCTCAGCCTAATGTGGGTTGCCTTGCTGATTGTGCCGCATCATGAACTGAAATCTGCGCCGCTTTCTTCAGCTGCGGAGCTGCAGGGCCGCGTACTTGACGCGCAAACACAGGAGGGCATCGGGTATGTTTATGCACACCTCGACGAGCTCAATCGCAGCGCAACAAGCGATCGTGACGGCAACTTTCGCTTTCAGAATATACCGGAGGGCAGCTACACACTTTTCCTCCACAGACTCGGATACCGGATGGCCCGGGTTCGGGTCGAGATCACCGCTGAGACGCAGAACAAGGTACAGATTTTTACCATTGAAAGGCAGACCTTTCGGTCCGATGACCTCATTGTAACAGCCGCTGACGGGATGGGAGCGGGCCTTATTGAGCATGCAAGCGTAAAAATTAAGGGCAATGATCTCCGCAGAGAAATGGGCATCACGCTCAGCCAAACGCTTCAGAACATGACAGGTTTTGCGGAGAGAAGCCTCGGACCTGCACCCGGCAGGCCAATCATCCGCGGGCTTTCAGGTGAGCGCGTCCTGATACTGCAGGATGGCATCGGAACCGGAGATGTTTCTACTACAGCGGCAGATCATTCCGTGACCATTGAGCCGCTATCGGCCCGGGAGATTCAGATTGCCCGCGGACCCGCAGCGCTTGTATTCGGCGGAAATGCGGTCGGTGGCATTGTGAATGTGGTCAACAACACCATACCTACTTCCATCCCGACATCCGCCGGGGGCTCTTTTGGGTTACACGGTCAAACGGTTAATGAGCAGCTCGGTGGCTCGTTTCAGTATCAGCACCCATTCGAAAATGCAGTGCTCACCCTTGATTTGAATGCGCGTGCCGGGCAGGATTTTTCGACGCCTTCCGGAGACATCACCAATACCTACATCCGCACAACAAGCAACGCGGTAGGGTACAGCATGCTGCGACCCTGGGGATATGCGGGTCTTTCGGCCTCCTTATTTTTGTCGGGCTACGGTATTCCGCCGGATCCGCAGGGCGGGCACCCCAATGGCGTTGATATCGAAATGATTCGCTTTCAGCTTGCAGGTCGCGGTGAGCGTTTGCTCAATCACCGCCATTTTTATCTGATGGAAGCCGGCTTTGCCCTAACACCTTATTTCCACCGCGAAATTGAGTCCAACGGATCCATAGGCACTGAATTTGCCCAAAACACGGCATCGGCTTTCGCGCGCTTTCGGCAGCGCGGATTCTGGATTTTCGACAGCGGACTCGCGGGTATTTCGGCTGATTTCACCGACTATCAGGTTGCCGGTTCACGGACGCCCAATTCGCGGCGGGCAGGCGGGGCGCTTTTTGCCATTCAGGAATTTAATGCGGGAAGACTGCATGCTGAAATCGGCAACCGGTTTGAATTTTCGCATGCTTTTCCGGAAGAACGCCGGATCTCTCAGGTAATCGGCGAAATCCGGCCGCGTAGCCACGCAGGCCTTGCGTCATCAGTGACAGCGGTTTACAACCTAACCGGAGACTTCTATCTCGGCAGTACTTTGCTGCATTCTTACCGCAGTCCCTCATTGGAAGAATTGTATTCCGAAGGGCCGCATCTGGCCGCCTTCACCTTTGAAATCGGAAACCCCGAACTGGATTCGGAACGCGGATTTTCAAAAGAGCTCTTTCTGAGAAACCGCGGGCGGACCCTTGATCTCGAACTTGCTGTGTATCGTAATTATTTCTGGAGCTATATCTTTCCCCAAAATACCGGCAGAGAGAACATCCGCTTCCCCGATCTTTTCGACTGGCAGTTTGAACAAACCGAAGCGCTGTTCTACGGTTTCGAACTGGGGGCAAATCTTCGGCTGAGCCGCTTCCTGAGTACCGGCGGAAACCTGAGTTACACCGTTGGCCGCCGCCTCGCTGATTCAGACCTGGATCTGGAAACGCGAAACCTGCCGCTCATTCCGCCGCTAAGCGGTACCGTTTATGCAGAAGTGCGAACAGGCAGCCTCACCCTCAGACCACAGCTGCGGTTCGCAGCGGATCAGAACAGGCCCGGAGCCTTCGAAAGTGAAACCGACGGCTGGTATGCAGCCGACCTAAGCCTGAGCTGGATGCGCCAAACCGGCAGCCGCCTTCATACCTTCTCCCTCAACGGGCAAAACCTGTTCAATCAGGAATATTTTAACCACACGTCAGTGGTAAAAGAAATCTTCCCGGAACCGGGGCGCAACATCAGTTTGCTGTACCGCATGTACTTCTGAAAACCGGGCTGTTCTGAGTTACGCGATGGGGTTCAGCTTGCCTCATGCGGAAATGCTATGGCGTTTCCGAAGCGGCTATTTAACCCTGTGACAGATACCGGCGGTTGACTCAACATTGAGGACAAACGCAATTCCCTTACCCGGCTGATTCAGTTCGGTCGCTTCAACTATTTCCTTCAGAACCAGCTCGGTTTTCTTTTCAGGGATGAGGGTGAGCACGACTTCTTTTTCCGGTTCAATGAGCATAGAGAAAAGCTTGGTTTTTTCCCGAATGCCGGTGCCGCGTCCGTAAATGATGGTGCCGCCCTCAGCACCTGCCTTGCGGGAAGCCTCCACAACTTTATCGCAGCTTCCTTTATCTACAATCGAAACAATAAGTTGGAATTTATCAGGTGAGGGTTGCATAGCAGCATTATTTTGTGAGCTGTGGGATGAGTCGTTTTGCTGATACTCAGCGGAGCGATTGTTAAGCGGTTTCGGGCCGGAAGCCTCCGAAGCGTGACCCGCTTCATCCGGATCGGAAGGGGAGCTGTTCGGATTCACGATGTGTGCAAGTCCGGTTACCGTACTAACATCAAGTACAAAACCGATGCCTTTGCCGGGGGTATCGAGACCGGAAATTTTAGTGATGCTTTGGAGCACTTTGGTTGCAATTTCAGCATCTACGATACTGAATACTACGTCTTTTTCAGGATCATCATCAAATCCCCAAAAGTTAAAACCGGATTCTTTACGGGTGCCGGTGCCGGGGATAATGGTTCCGCCTTTGCAGCCGGCTTTTTTGGATTCGGCTACCACTTCAGAACCCATGTTTTTGCTCACAATGGTAATGAGCAGCTTTTGGTTAGGGATAAAAAAATCAGTCATCTTTAGCTCCGTAAATAATTCCAAGGATGAGCACTGAGAGGATGGGGGTGAGGGCAACGAGTGAAATCATACCGAAGCCTTCTATCAGCGGGTTGCTGTCTTCGAGCTTGTCGGAAAACCCGAGTGCAATCGCAACCACAAACGTAACAGTCATTGGGCCTGTTGCCACCCCACCGGCATCGAAGGCGATAGAGGTGAACTCGCGGCTGGTAAAGAATATGAGGGTGAGCGCAATGATGTAGCCGGGCAAAACCAGGTAGATCAGATCAATACCGTAGATAATCCGCGCCATGGCCAATCCGATCGAGAGTGCCACCCCAATTGATATGGTGAGCAGCATAACTTTTTGCGGTATAGACCCGCTCGTCACTTTTTCCACTTCCTGTATGAGAACGCGGACGGCAGGTTCAGCGAAAGTTGCCACAAATCCCAGGACAATGCCAATCGGGATAATGATCCACTTGTTCGGCATACCGCCCAGGATGGTTCCCATTTCAGTACCTGCCGGCTGGAATCCCACGTGTACCCCGTGAAGGAAAAAGGTCATGCCAATCCAGGTGAGCAGGATGCCGAAAAAGAGACGTCCGAGTTTGGCGGCTTCCAGTTTGAGCATATAAAACTGGAAAAAAATGAAGAAGAGTATAAGCGGGGTCAGAGCAATGGCTACTTCGCCGAGAGTTCCAAGAAAGGTATAGCCCCCGTCGGCCTGTTCGAGAACCACATCTTCCGGAATATCATAAATAATACCAAGAACGAGTACTGCAAGTACAGGACCGATGGAGGCAAGCGCAACAAGGCCGAAACCATCCTGAGAGCTCGTTTTGCTTTTGAGTACTGAGGCGATACCGACCCCAAATGCCAGGATAAAGGGTACAGCCATGGGTCCGGTCGTTACCCCGCCGGCGTCGAATGAAATGGGCACAAAATAGGCGTCGGAAGCCGGGTGAAAGATGATGGCAAAGATGACGATATAGCCCGCAATCAGAAAGTAGTTGATAGACAAGCCCGTAATGATTCTCACCATTGAGAGGGTCACAAAAATGGCAAGACCTACTGCAACGGTCAAAATGAGGCTGGATCTTGGAATGATGCCGCCCGAAGCGGTATCAACATAGCCGGCGAGAACCCAAACATCCGGTTCGGCGACCGTTATCGCAAATCCCAGAATAAAGCTGAAAAGCAGTACAATCCACACCTTACCGGTTTTGGGCAGAGATGATCCGATCATCTCACCAACGGGGAGGAGTCCGCTGTGAACGCCCAAAAGGAAAAGGATGAGACCAAAGGTCACCATCCCAAGGCCGCTCAAAAAAAGCAAAAACATATCCATCGGCAGATGAATGACGCTGAATTGCAGCACAACTATAACAAGGGCGATAGGAAAGACTGCGAGTACAACCTCTTTTACCGTTTCTTTAATAATTTCCATAAAGAGGGTGAGGGGTAGACAAAAGTTGAAATATAAAGCTGGGCATATACCCGATTAAGCTTATTTTAAGCGCCAAAGATACCGCAATTGAACCCACTGACCAAACCGTTGAAGCCGCTCTCTTATGATGAAATCGTACACGGATCTGCAAGTTGCCCATGAAGCCGCACTTAAAGGCGCGGACGTTATCCGATATTTTTCCGCAAACCGGCATAAACTCACCATTGATCACAAAGGCCGCCATGATTTGGTTACACAGGCCGATGTACAAACAGAAGAGCGTATTATCGAAACCATTCGCGAATACCGGCCTGATGATTTTTTTTTAGCGGAAGAGTCGGAGGCGCACGATCATCTGACGGATGCCAGAACCTGGATCATTGATCCCATCGACGGTACGACCAACTTTGCGCATGGCTTCCCGGCATATTGTGTTTCAATCGCGCTTTGGGAAAACAGACAACCCAAAGCAGGCGTGATTTACGAGCTCAATTCAGGCGAAATGTTTACAGCAGAAGCCGGTTCCGGTGCGTTTCTCAACGGGCAGCCGATACGCGTTTCTGACGTTAAAACCGCTTCAGCAGCCTTGCTGGGGACGGGATTCCCGTATCGTGATCTCGGTTTGATTGACGACTACCTGCACCTTATGAAGTGCTTCATGGAGGAAACACACGGAATCCGGCGGCCGGGCAGCGCAGCCTACGATCTCGCCTGCGTTGCTGCAGGACGCCTCGATGGATTCTACGAATACGCCCTTTCTCCCTGGGATGTCGCAGCGGGCGTGCTCCTCATTCAGGAAGCCGGCGGGCAGGTTTGCGACTGGCAGGGGGGATCCGACTGGCTTTTCGGTAAGCGCATTATCTGCGGCAATCCTGATATCACCGCTTATTTGTTTGACCGGATTCAGCATTACATCCCCCGGGAAAAAAGAAAACCACAACTGCCGCACTGAGCCCGGCCCGCATTATTCACCAAGAAATTTTCTTGCTGGCAAGGCAAAGCTGAAAACTCAGCGGAAGGGTACCTATGTACCCTGAGCATGAGTTTTCAGCTTCAACGTAGCCAGCAGGGAAATTTCACTTCGTGGGAATCGCTGCGCTCTGTGCGCAGCCTTTATACCAAACTCAAATTTGAGCTACCGGTGTTTTTCGCTAAGCCAAATTTTAGCTTACACTTAGCTAATGAATTCTGTTTAATTGTGAATAATGCGGGCCAGGTTGCAATCAGCTTCTTACCGGATGCGGTTGTGGGATAGGAGATAGCTGAAGTCACCAAAAGGCAGCGGTCCGCCGAGGTACTTGAAAGGTTCGCCGTACTGCACGCCGATCTGATGACCGAAAATGCGCGCACGGCTGCGGATCATCTCAAAAAATCCTTCCCCGGAAATATACGTTTGCGGCCCGTCGTCGGTCGCAGGTACGTTGAATTGGGTTTTGAAGGCAAGGATGGCTTCCTCTTTCACCCGCTGTGTTTCCGTGATATCAAATACGAGATCAGGCTCGAAGGGCGTGTCTTGCATAAACATGAACACATGTTTGGGACGCCAGGGGTGTTGTGCACTGCCGTCGGGTGCGGTCGTTTCCCGCTTTTGGAGTCCGCTGTAGAACAAAGTATCACTGATTAGCTTGTGCGCGTGCCCGTGATCTGGATGGCGGTCGGTTGCAGCATTGATAAAACAAATTTCGGGCTGAAATCTCCGGACCGCAGCCATGATGGCATCCTGATGGACACGGGAGTTAACCAGCCCGTTATCAGGCAGTCCGAGGTTTTCCCGAATGCGTAGACCGAGAATACGGGCGGCATCCTGCGCTTCGCTCAGCCGTTCTTCCGGCGTGCCGCGGGTGCCCATTTCACCTTGGGTGAGGTCTAAGACGCCGCAGCGCAGGCCCTGTTGTGTAAGTGCAGCAAGCGTGCCTGCACAGCAAAGTTCAACATCGTCTGGGTGCGCGGCAATGGCGAGAACATCAAGTTTCATACGTTCAGATGGGTAGAAATTTAGGGTAGGAAGATGGATTAAAGTGGGTGTTAAGTGTTTGAGTCTTTCAGCTAAGGCCTATTTTTTGTATAATAGCGAAAACCCAATATCATTATTTAAATATGTCAAAGTATGGCACAAACCAAAGAAACCAATATAAGCGGAATCGAAGAGTTAAAGAATCTGGTGCATCATATCATTCCGGAAGGGGAGTTCACCCAGCAGGCTGAAACAGCAAAAATCGTTGTGAAAGAAAAAGTAAATGAGCAGCCCCTTGCCGCTTTGGCTATTGCCTTCGGAGCTGGATTGCTGCTTGGTCTTATTCTCAAAAAATAGCTTAAATCATGCTCCATAATTCCAAAGAGCAGCTCAGGCAAATAGTCCTGGACCTTCAGTCTTACATTGAAAAAAAGATTGAGCTTAAGTCGCTCGAATTTCAGGAAAAGGGTGCCAAAGTTGCAGCAGCAGCGATCAGCAACTTCCTGGGAATCGTGCTGCTGCTTGTTGGATTGTTTTTTCTTCTGGTAACGGCTGGCCTCGGCCTTGGTGAACTCTTAGGCAGTGTCACATTAGGTTTTTTAGCCCTCTCTCTGATTTTGATCATCATAGGAGGCTACATCTATGCTACCAAGCGCAATGCGCTGAAGAAAAAGTTGGAGCGGCAAATTGGCAGCTTCCTTGATAATGTGCTTTCTGCATCAGCCTCAGAAGCTGCAGCTGATGACTCTCCGACAGCTTCTGCAACTCCGAAAACGCCTGAACCTGCAGAAGCGGCCCAAAAATCACCCCAAAAGTCCTAATTTCAGTATTCTTTAACATCGGGCAGAACCATGGCAGACAAAAGTGCAAAAGAAATTCAGGACAAAAAGAAGGCTTTGGAAGCGGAGCTGAAAGCTTTGGAAAACCGTCTCGGGTCTTCATTTGAGCAAATAAAAGATGAGGTCGAGGGAAAAGTTGAACGCACCCGAAACAGCGTATCACCGGCATGGTGGGTGAGGAAACATCCCGGCTATGTGCTCGTCGCAGCTGCAGTGCTGGGCTTCATCGTCGCACCGCGTTCACGTAAAAGACTGCGTAACAGAGACGATAGCCATGCCCGGAAAAACAGCGATGCAGGAGGCGGAGCAGCACCCGAACGGGCACCGGTTTACTCCCCCGGTATAACGGATATAGTTTCCGGCGAAGTGAAGCGGCTGTTGATGCGTAAAGCCACTAATTTTTTGGTCGAAAAGATTGATGAACTTATCGACAAGAATATTGGGCCGCGCAAAAAAGACCAAAACGAATAAGGGTTGTACAGCCTGACTCTCCTGCACAAATCAAGGAGCTAAAACTGAGGACAAGGTTTAAGTGATAGTTATCCGCTTACGTAAAAAGTAGTTAGCGAAGGGAAGTAAGTGAAATGAAATCCCTTAATTTACAATTAAGCTACACGTATGTACTGGATTTGTTTTAATGGAATATGACTCATGCCATTACCTCCGAAACTAATCCCGTATCTGATCGTCTAACCTCAGCATATTCGCCGGCAGAAACCGGCTTTTTTTGTGCACTATTAACCAAATCAGGATTTGAATGGCTCTATTATCTCAGAAACTATGCATCAGCGTTTCATTGGTGACTTTTGCTTTAATCTGTACACTTGTGCCTGAAATTACAAAGGCACAGGTGCAGCAAATTACGCTCAATGAAGCAGTTTCAATCGCACTGGAAAAAAGTATTGAAATACAACAGGCAGCAAACAACCTGGAGCGTAGTGATGCGGCTGTGCAGAGCGCCTATGGTCAGTTTCTGCCAAACCTGAACGCAACAATGGGAGCCAACCGTACGACGGGGCGTCAGTTTAATCAGGCAACCATCTCTTTTGATGATTTCACGCAGAATGCAATCAGCGGAAACCTGGGGACAAGTGTGCCGCTGTTCACAGGCTGGCAAAATATCAGCAATTTGAGGCAGGCGCGAACCGACCGTGAAGCGGCGCAGACCTCCTTTGAGCGGCAACGGGAAGACATCATCTTTAACACCGCTTCATCCTTCCTTCAGGTCATTCTGAACCTCGAGTTGCTTGAAATTGCTAAGGACAATCTTGAAACCGCAAAAAAGCAGCTCGAACAAGTAGAAGCGCAGGTTGACGTCGGCATGCGCCCCATCGTAGATCAATTCAATCAGGAAGCGGAGGTTGCCAACAATGAGTTACTCGTAATTCAGCGGCAGAGTCAGGTGAACACCTCAAAAGTACAGCTGATTCGGTTGCTGCAGCTCGATGCTTT
The DNA here is from genome assembly GCF_003353065.1 of Cyclonatronum proteinivorum. Classification (GTDB taxonomy): domain Bacteria; phylum Bacteroidota; class Rhodothermia; order Balneolales; family Cyclonatronaceae; genus Cyclonatronum; species Cyclonatronum proteinivorum. Next base: position 1,598,567 of record NZ_CP027806.1, read on the forward strand.
GCAGGATTACGAGTTTATTGTGCCGGACATCAGCACAGAAGCCATTATCCCGCAGCACTTTGAGCTTACAGAATTAATCGAAGCTGCCCTCTCAAACCGGAAAGATATCAGAGCGGCAGAATTGCAGATTGAATCTGCCGAATTCGCGCTCAGAAGCGCCCGCAGCGGTTACCTGCCTACGCTTAGCTTCAGTGCGAGTATCTCTTCATCTTATGGCGATCAGTATCGTCTGCGAACACCCGCTCCAGGTGGTCAAGGCTTTGTTACTGAAACCGTTGGTTTCAGTGATCAGTTTTTCGATCAGCGGATTAACCGTGGTTTAGGCTTCAACCTCAGTATTCCCATCTTCGACCGCTTTCAAACCCGAACAGCGGTTACCAATCGTCAGATTGATTTGAAAAACAGCAGACTTGCTCTAATCGACCGTCAGTCGCTTGTTTTTCAGGAAGTGCGGCAGGCGTATGAAGATTATGTCGCCCTCACACAAGAGCTTGCAACTACGGAAATTGCCCTTCGGGCAGCCGAGAAAGCTTTTGAAACACAGCAGGAGCGTTATAATGTGGGATCGAGTACCCTCATTGAATTAACGCAGGCCAACAACGCTTTTTTCCAGGCTTCCTCCCAAAGGGTACAAACTATCTATCAGTTTGTTTTTCAGGAAAAATTACTCGACTACTTCCTCGGTCGTATAACAGAGGACGTCACTTTCTAACGGAAAGCTGTTCTTGTTACCTTGCAATTAAAAAGCCCGCTGATTTCCGTCAGGGGCTTTTTTTATGGATAGTTAAAAATTTTTATAAGGGTAAAGTGTTGATTATACTATGCTTGTTGGGGTGTTTGTGGGTGTATTGAAAAAAAATAAGGTTATTGTGTAACAAGCCTGCCGTAAGGGCGTAACAGCCACCCATGTCCAACAGGAAAACGCTGCAAGGACATTGCATAGCATAATATTAATTACGGAAAAATCTTATGAACAGCGCATTGATCGACATTTATGAAATGACCAAAACTTACTTTATGGGCCATCAGCGGGTTGATGCCCTGCGCGGGGTAAGTCTTTCTATCAAACAAAACGAGTACGTCGCAATTATGGGTCCGTCGGGATCGGGTAAATCCACCTTAATGAATATGCTCGGCTGTCTCGATACCCCTTCAAGCGGAACCTATCACCTGAATGGTCAGGATGTAAGCAAGCTGAGTGATGATGAGCTTGCGGGTGTACGAAATAAGGAAATCGGCTTTGTGTTTCAGACCTTCAATCTTCTTCCGCGATCAACCTGCCTATCCAATGTAGAGCTACCGCTTATTTACGCCGGAATGCCAGCGGATGAACGGCGGAAACGGGCCATTGAAATGCTGGAAAGCGTGAATCTTGGTGACCGGATTTATCACCGGCCTAACGAGCTTTCCGGGGGACAGCGGCAGCGGGTTGCTGTTGCACGGGCACTGATCAATAATCCGTCTATCATTCTGGCGGATGAGCCTACAGGTAACCTTGACAGCAAAACCGGCGTGGAAATCATGCGACTGTTTGAAAAGCTTTACCTGGGAGGAAACACCATTATCGTAGTAACACATGAAGAAGAAATTGCAGCCCATGCCCGCCGGATTATCCGCCTGCGGGACGGGCTTCTCGAAAGCGATACTCTCGTTGAAAATCCGACTCTGGCAACGCAAACGCTTTCAGCATAGGATATTTCTAAAGACGGTTTATACCCCAAACATAAACATAAGGTAAGCCCTATCCTAAAGTGTAGCGTTAGTTGATACACATCAGGAGGCTTGCAAACCCAAATAGCCGGTATCCCTAACACCGGCTTTGGGCTTACCCTAAAGCTTTGTCGTCGGAAGGCGGCAAAGCTTTTTTTATGTTCAGGGAGGGCAATTTTGGTTGCTGCAACCGCACCGTGCATTTCATGGTTATCTTTGGTATTCTCTGAGGCACGAATATTCCTTTTCTTTTTCTTTCCGACCCGGTCTGATGGCCGGGGGCTGGAATCTTTCAGATACCTGCATGATTGCGATTCACGATTTTTTGAAGAGACCACCGGTTCAGCCGTTTTATGCGGTTATTGGTCACCCTGTAGCACAGAGTAAATCGCCGCTGATTCACAACATGGCGCTGAAACACAACGGTTTGCCGGGCATTTACACGGCGATTGACACACCGGGTACGGCCTATGCTTTTGTGGGGAAGCTGCTTGGGCACAAAATGTTTCGGGGGCTGAATGTTACCATTCCGCACAAGAGCCGCATTATGGACGCGCTTGATGTGGTTGATGCGCTTGCGATCGAGGTGGGCGCGGTGAATACGGTGAATCCGACCCGTACCGGTTTGGCGGGCTACAACACGGATGTTGCCGGTTTTGAGGAAACATTGCGTCCGCATGCGCTGTGGATGACCGGCAGTCCGGCGGTGGTGCTGGGCAGCGGCGGTGCGGCGCGGGCAGCGGTTGCCTCGCTGAAAGAAATGCGGGTGCCGGTTGCGTTTGTGGTGTCGCGCAAGCCCCGGGAAATCAGCGTGAACTGGCCGTCGCGCATCAACGGGGTGGAAGTGCGGCTGATTGGCTATGAGCAGTTGCGCGCACATTTGCGGGAAAGCGCAGCGGTGATTAACACGACGCCGCTGGGCATGTTTCCCAATCCGGGGAAGTCGCCGGTGCCGTTTGATCTGACGGACGAGCTCAAAGGCAAGGTCTGCATGGATGCCATCTACAACCCGCTCGAAACGCATTTTATGAAGCAGGCCCGCAACGCAGGCGCGCATGCTGTGCTGGGCGGACTTACCATGTTTGTGGAACAGGCCGCTGCAGCTTTCCGGATCTGGACCGGGCGCGGATTCCCGAAAGAAGAAGCGGCAGAAGCCATCAGTAAGTCGCTTCCTGCTGCAAAACCCTAAAATTCATTGGAGCACCTTTTCTTTAAGACGCCCTTATCCAGCAGCATTCTGTGCAAAATCAGCTGAATTTTTTAAGGGACTGATGCTGTTTTTTCTCCCAAATCTATCCTTATCCCGACAACACCTTTTTTTTATGACGCAGCAAGCGGCATCGTTTTCTTCTGTTGATACCCTCGACTGGCATCCTCATCCCCGGGTCAAAGCCGTCTTTAGTCTCAAAAATCTGCGGTTTCGGAAGGATGCCGCGATTCCCGGACTCAATCTGGGCTACAATACGCCGGAGCAGGATGAAATCACAAATGCGAACCGCGAGCAGTTTTTCCGTGCCTGTGGTGCCGATCCCGCGAAGACTTCCTGGGGACTTCAGGTACACGGGGCGCGGGTACAGCGGGTCACCGAACCGGGCGTTTACCCCGATACAGATGCGCTGGTGACCTCCGTGCCTGGTTTCGCGCTTGGTGTGTTTGTGGCCGACTGTGCCGCGGTGCTGCTGGCTGATCCGGAAGCGGGCGTGATTGCTACGGCGCATGCCGGCTGGAAGGGCGCGGTAGCGGGCATTCTGCCGGAGACCATTCGCGTAATGGAAACTGCCGGTGCACGCGCTGCGAAGCTTCGGGCATTTGTGAGTCCCTGCATTTCCGCTGCCCACTTTGAGGTTGGGGAGGAGGTCGCAGCCCAGTTTCCGGAGGCGTTTGTGGACCGGAACCGGTCGCGTCCGCATGTGGACCTCAAGGGTTTTGTGGTGCATCAGCTGCTTGAGGCCGGGCTTGCAAAAGATGCCATCCGGATAGCGGATGGCTGCACAATGGGCGATGCGGAGCGCTTTTATTCGTACCGTCGGGAAGGTGCGAAGAGCGGACGGATGATGGGGCTTATACAACTGCTGCCGGTATGAGGGTGAGCTATGCACCGGGCTATGTGGCCCCGATTACGCCCGGTCACATTTTCCCGATGAGCAAATTTGAGATTCTGCACCGCTACCTGCTCGACCGGGATGTGTTGCGCGATATGGATGTGATTACCCCGCGCCTCGTGGATTACGCGGATCTTACGCTCGTGCATACGCCCCGCTATCTCGATGGTATCCTGAACGGGAACCTGAGCCGGAAGGAGGAGCGGCGTCTTGGGCTGCCCTGGTCGCCCGGTCTCGCAACCCGATCCTGCCTTGCGGTGCAGGGCACAATCAACGCTTCAATGATGGCCTTGCAGGATGGCATTGCCGGAAATCTGGCCGGGGGGACGCATCATGCCATGCCCGATCACGGGGAGGGTTTTTGTGTGTTCAATGATGTGGCCGTCGCCATACGCACCCTACGGCGGGGGATGTGGATTCGGCGGGCGCTGATCATTGACCTCGATGTGCATCAGGGCAATGGCAATGCCGCCATCTTTGCGGACGATCCCGATGTGTTCACCTTTTCCATGCACGGCGAGAAAAACTATCCGTTCCGGAAACCGCCTTCGAGCCTCGATATCGGCCTGCCCGACGGCACCGGTGACCGTCCTTACCTCAAAACGCTGGGGGACGCGCTTGACGAGATTTTCGGTCAGTTTCAGCCGGATTTGGTGTATTACCTCGGCGGCATAGATCCGCTCGAGCAGGATCATTTCGGGAGATTATCTTTGACCATGGACGGGCTGCGTCATCGCGAACACACCGTGATTGATTACGTGCGCCGCCGCAACATCCCGCTCGTGCTCCTGCTCGCTGGCGGCTACGCCCCAACCCATCGTGAAACCGCCATCGCCCACGCCCAAATGTTCGAGATTGCAACGGAAGTTTATGGGTGATGGGGGTGAGCTTGGATTGCCGAAAAAGCAAATAATTTAAGGCAAACACCGGATGGTTCGACCCTTTCAGGGTCGCCTGGAGTTTGGCTTTTGCTTGTATTTTTGAGTTTTTCGTAAAAAAATCCCGGTCTATGATGCATATGACCGGATTTTTTAGGATATTATTGTCTAGTTATATCACTAGATTATTCTTAAATCCTACCGCATATGGGCTATCCTACCAAAATTCAACGCATCGACCGCAAAGCCAGCCAGCAGTGGTATGTCAATATGCCTGCCGCCGTGGCTGAAGCTATGGAATTCCAAAAAGGCGAAACCATCGAATGGATCATCGATGACCAGCAGCATATGGTTCTTAAGCGCGACGCCAAACTCGTCAGCAGCCTTAAAAAAAAACTGCCTCAAACGCGCTGACAAGCCAGTTTGACAGCCTGCTCCACGAATCCACTCACAGTAAACTGACGCCCAAAATGCAAAGACTGGTACACGATCTTGCCTACGGTCTGGTTAATTGTGGCGGTAAGCGCACGCTCACAGGCATGCTGAGCGGTAGCGGCAACCAGTTCTGTGACTGGACGGCCGCTTACCGGATGTTCAGCAAGCAGCGCTTTGACCCGCAGGACCTGCTGGATGTCAGCCTGGCGCCTGACAACGCTCCGGTCATTGCCCATATCGACGATACCCTGCTGAAAAAAACAGGACGCAAAGTACATGGTGCGAAATGGCAGCGAGACCCGCTTGGACCCGCTTTCCACACCAATTTTATCTGGGCACAGCGCTTTGTACAGGCCAGTATCGCCTGCCCGGCCTCTTCGCAGCTTTGTCAGGCACGGAGTATACCGGTGAGTTTTGTCCATGCGCCCATGCCGGTTAAACCCGGCCGTAATGCGGATCAGCTGCAAAAGGACGCTTACAAAGAAGCTAAAAAGAAAAGCAGGATAAGCTGTGTTGGCGCAAAGCTGGTGGGTTCATTGCGCCAGCGCCTCAACGAGTTGGGATCAGCCTCACGTCACCTGCTTGTAAGTTTTGATGGGGGGTATACCAATCGCGAAGTAATCCAAAACTTGCCGGCGCATACAACCTTCATCGGCAGGGTCCGCAAAGACGCTAAAATCTATGATCCACCTGCTGACCAGCCTGACACAGGGCGGCGGCGCTTGTACGGGGAGCCTAAGTTAACTCCGGACCAGATTCGTACCAGTGATCAGGTAAGCTGGCAGAAGGTCAAAGCTTTCGCGGCAGGCAAGGAGCACGAGTTTAAATTAAAGGTAGTAGAAAACGTTAAGTGGAAGCCTGCGGGCGGGCACCAGCTACTCAAGCTTATTATTATCAGTCCTCTTGGGTACCGCTTGGCTAAAGGGGCGAACCTGTTGTAGCGTAAACCCGCCTTTCTGATAACCAATGACCTGAAGTTACCGCTGCAAACCCTGCTTCAGGCTTATGTTTGGCGCTGGGAGATTGAAGTCAACTTTCGAGAGCAGAAAACCCTGATGGGCTGCGGGCAGGCACAGGTGCGCAACCAGCACTCCGCCGAAGGTGTACCTAAGTTTGTTACAGCGGTGTACAGTCTGTTACTGCTTGCCGCTGAACACTGCAGCAGGCAGAATGATCCACCGGTCCAAATGCTGCAACGTGCCAAGTGGTACCCCGAGAAAGAAAACAGCAGGTGGACGACAGGAGACATTTGTAACCGCTTCAGGGCGGAATACTACAGCAAAGCCATAGGGGTGAGTTTTGACGGCTTCATGAACAAAAGGTACCGAAAGCAGAACCACCTAAAACTGCTAAACCCGGCTTTATCGGCCATGATTAGCATCAGAACTTAGCCAAACTCCAGTCGACCCTTTCAGGGTCGCTGTAATAAAGGGATATGTATTGTTTTCTATTAAGATGTGGCTATAAACATGTGGTTATAAACATGTGACTCCTTCGGAGTCTCTTTGTTCACAGCTTCTTGCCTGTCAAAAAATTGCAATTTAAGGAATGTGTCTTGATGCGTTTATTTTAATAATTGTAGGGTTTAAGTTTTCGCAGAGCTCGCATTTAAAAGTGAATGCAATGAACCAGCAACCAATCCCGAAGGGATTGCATGTTTATAGAAATGAATCAAGCCCGGCACATACCGACCCCGAAGGGAGTCGCACCCGCGTTGCTGCGGAAATATGTTGTGATTTGGTTCTCAGACAAGCTCATAATATTGAAGCTTGCTTGGGATGGTTCGACCCTTTCAGGGTCGATGTAATGGGGGAGGATATTGTTTTCTATAAACATAAGACTCTTTCAGAGTCTCTTTTATTCGAAGCTTCTTGCTTGTTAGCAATTTGCAATTTCAGGAATGTGTCTCGCTGCGTTTATTTCAATATTTCGGGGATTTAGGGCTTCGCAGACCCTGGAATTAAGAGCCAATGCAACGAAATGCCCACCAATCCTGAAGGGATTGCATGTTTATAGAAACGAACCCAGTCCCCGGCACAAACCGACCCCGAAGGGTGTCGCACCCGCGATGCTGCGGAAATATGTTGTGATTTGGTTCTCAGACAAGCTCATAATATTGAAGCTTGCTTGGGATGGTTCGACCCTTTCAGGGTCGATGTAATGGGGGAGGATATTGTTTTCTATAAACATAAGACTCTTTCAGAGTCTCTTTTATTCGAAGCTTCTTGCTTGTTAGCAATTTGCAATTTCAGCATTTTATTTTAGCTATGTGTCTCGCTGCATTTATGTCAATATTTCGAGGGTTTATGTCTTCGCAGAGCACTCAATTAAGAGTCAATCCAACCAACGGCCCATCAATCCCGAAGGGATTACATGTTTATAGAAAAAGATTCAGCTCGAGACAAAACGACCCCGAATGGGGTCGCACTGCGTTGCTGTGTGCGATGAACATGCTTTTCAAGATTGATCTGTGCTTGTTAATCTTCGATCCATTCAAATAAATACTCATCTTTGTACTCGATCTGATAGCTCGTCAGAAATGCTTTGTATTCATCCTGAAATGTTCGCTTGCTGTGATGCTTTTTCTGATTTTGGATGTACGAAATAACCTTGTCCAATGCTGAGTGCGAATAGGAGAAAGCGCCATAGCCTTGCTGCCACTGGAATTTGTGTTTGCAAAACTTTTTTTCATTCACAAAAGCGGTGGATGACTTTTTTATCTCCCGTACCAAATCTGAGAGGCAGCAGGATGGTCTCATCCCGATTAAAAAATGCACGTGATCAGGCATGCCGTTGATTGCCAAAAGCTTTTGCTCTTTATTCGTAATGATCCCGTTGATGTATTTATACAACTCTTCTTCCCAAGAGGTGTGAATCAGGCTTTGCCGTCCCTTTACAGCGAAAACCACTTGTATGTAGATTTGACTAAATGTGCCTGCCATCGAGAATAACTCCTATTTTTTAGATAAGAAATTTCAGCGCAGCTTTCCGAACATAGCGCTCCCCTTATTTTACTTTATGTTCGGAAAGTAAAATAAGAATCGCGCTATTTTACTTTTAGGGGTCGAAACTAAAATAAGAATTCGTGAAAGGTAGCTTTTGGCTCATAATTGCCCCCCACTCACCGCTCCAACTGCAACTTCATCCGCATAATGCGGTCCTGTAGTTTTTCGGAGGTGAGCTTGGCGCGGAGGCGGTCTACCATGATGGGGAAGGCAAAGGGGGTAGCGCGGTCGGGGCGGGTGAGGATGACTTCCTTCGCAGAAATCCGCTCGAGTACGCGGGCGAGGCGCTGCGTTTCAAGCTGAAGGGTCATGATTTCGTCGTAGCTTTGGCGCAGCAGGAAATTATCCGGGTCGTGCTCGCTGAACACGTCGAAGAGCAGGGAGGAGTTGGCCTGCAGGTGTTTGGAGCCCACGTGCTGACCCGGAAAGCCCTGGAAAATCAGGCCCGAAATGCGGGCGATTTCGCGGAAGTGACGCCGTGCCATTTCGGAGGCGTTGATGCTTTTGGGGATGTCATCATCGAGGTTTTTCGGGCTGAGCAGGCCTTCGGCTAAAGCGCGTTCAATCGGCGGCTCGGTCGGACTCAGCAGCTCGAAGCCGTAGTCGTTCATGGCAATGGAGAAGGAAATTGGGCTCAGCTGCGATATGCGCCACGCGATGAGCGCGGCAAGGCCTTCGTGCACCATGCGGCCTTCTATCGGGTAGAAAAACAGGTGCCAGCCTTCCCGCGATTTGAGCTGTTCGATGAGCAGCTGATCGTGCCGCGGCAGCGCCGACCGCTCTTTTTGGATGTCAAGCAGCGGCTTCACGGCCTGCATTTCTTCCGAGTCCAGCTTTCCGGCGTTGGCGTCTTCAATTTTGAGGCGGATCATTTCGGAGAGCTGCGTGCTCAGCTGCATGCGTCCGCCCATCCAACGGCTTACAGCGCCTTTTTTCGCGCTCGACTTCCGGACCTGCACCGTCAGGTCCTTCAGCCGGACAAACTCGAGGTAGCGGCCCGCAAACAAAAAGGTCTCGCCGGGTTTGAGGCGCGCGATGAAGGATTCTTCCACCGTACCGATAAAACCGCCGCTTACAAATTTCACCTTGAGCGCCTGATCGGCCAGGATGGTGCCAATCGAAAGCCGGTGCCGTCGGGCCTTGCGCTTGTCGGTCATCTCGTAGCGACCGTTTTCGTCAATGGTCACGCGGTTGTACTCGTCGTACCGTTTGAGGGCGTTTCCGCCGGTTGTGAGGAAACCGAGCGACCACTCCCATTCTTCGTCCGTGAGTTCGCGGTAGGCGTAGGTGCTGCGCACGATCCGGAGCGTCGGTTCGGGCAGAAAGCCATCCCCGACCGCAAGGGTCGCCAGAAACTGCACGAGCAGGTCCAGCGGATTCTCAAACGGGAGGCGTTCTTCGATGTAGCCCTGCGCAATGGCCGTTTGGAGGGCCGCTGATTCGATGATTTCCATCGCGTGCGTCGGCACAAACCATATCCGGCTTGTCGCGCCCGGCTGATGTCCGCTGCGTCCCGCCCGCTGCAGGAAGCGCGCCACGCCCTTCGGACTACCGACCTGCACCACGGTCTCCACCGGACTAAAATCTACGCCCAAGTCCAGGCTTGAGGTCGAGACCACGAGCTTCAGGCGCCCTTCGTGCAGCGCGTCTTCAACCCACTGCCGGATGTCCGGATCGAGCGAGCCGTGATGCAGCGCCATCTGACCCGCCAGCATGGGGTCGGCGTCGAGCAGTTGCTGATACCAGATTTCGGCCTGCGCGCGGGTGTTGGTGAACAGCAGGGTTGAGCGGCTTTGCGCCAGAACCGGCAGCAGTTTGGGGATGAGCCGCGCCCCGATATGACCCGCCCAGCTGAAGGCTTCTGCCCGGTCCGGCAGCAGCGTGCGCACTTCCAGCTTTTTGGGGATGTCCGCTTTGATGATCACCGCGTCGCGGGTTTTCTCCGGACTCCCGCACAGCACATCAAGCGCCTGTTCCATGTTGCCGATGGTCGCGGAAATACCCCAAATCCGGAGGTCCGGCCGGAGGTCGCGCAGCACGGCCAGCCCCAGCTCGGCCATCACCCCGCGCTTGCTTGCGAGTAACTCGTGCCATTCATCCACAATGACGGCTTCGAGGGTGCTGAACATGGAGGCGAAATTCTTTTTGGCAATCAGGATATGCAGGCTTTCGGGCGTCGTAATCAGGCACTGCGGCGGTTTTCGGTCGATTTTTTGTTTTTGCGAACTACTCGTATCGCCGGTGCGGCGCGCAACTTCCCAGGGGATTTCCATTTCGGCGCACATCCCGGTGAGGGCTTTTTCGGTGTCTTTGGCGAGCGCGCGGAGCGGGGTAATCCAGAGCACCCGAAGTCCTTTCACGGCGGGTTTGCCGCGTTTTTTGGTTTTCTTTTCGGGGGATGTGTTTCCGGGCTTCATCTGCCCGTCGAGCCAGTTCATGAGCACGGGGACCCAGACGGCGTAGGTTTTGCCGCTGCCGGTCGGGGCATTCAGCAATCCGGATTTGCCGTGCAGAAAGTGCGTCCACAGTTCTTGCTGAAACGGAAAGGGTGCCCACCCGCGCTGTTCAAAATATCGGGATACGACCGGCCATGATGGACGTGTGTTAAGAAATTCGGACGGATGGGAAGAGGTTGGCTCCAAAGGTATAGCGGGAAGAGATAAGGGGGATGATGATTTTCCTTAATGGGTTCGGCCTACTGACAAACCGGAGGCTGTACGGGAATCATTCAAGTTCCGGTTTGCTACTGTTGAAGGAGTCGAACGGGAATCCGGCGGGTTGATGTGGTGCTGTGTTTTTTTGTGGGATGCGGGCTGTTTCGGCTTCCCAAAAAGCAAGGGACCTATCTTTGATTTGGGATTTCTAATCTGTCGCGAAAGACCGTGATGTTCACGGAGTTTCCCCCAAAAAATAAAAAACGTCCGGCATGGCAAGGCTGCGGGAGGTACGGGGAAAAGAGCTGATCATAAAAAAGGCACGCGCAGCGGGGACTGCGGTGCCTTTTTGAGGGGGTGCGTTGGTCGGGCCAACCCGGTGTTGCTGTCAGACGTCGAATTTGATGCCCTGGGCAAGCGGGAGTTCGGTGCTCCAGTTGATGGTGTTGGTTTGGCGGCGCATGTAGGCTTTCCAGGCGTCGGAGCCGGATTCGCGGCCGCCGCCGGTTTCTTTTTCGCCCCCGAAGGCGCCGCCGATTTCCGCGCCGCTTGTGCCGATGTTGACGTTTGCGATGCCGCAATCGGAGCCGCGGTGACTCAGGAAGTTTTCGGCTTCACGCATGTTGAGGGTGAAGATGGCGGAGCTAAGGCCTTGTTTTACATTGTTGTGGATGGCGATGGCTTCGTTGAGGGTGTCGTATTTGATGAAGTAGAGAATCGGTGCGAAGGTTTCGCGCTGTACGACTTCGTATTCGTTTTTGACTTCGCAGACGGCGGGGCGCACGTAGAGGCCGTTTTCGTAGCCGTCGCCTTCGAGCACTTCACCGCCGAAAATGACGGTGCCGCCTTCTTCTTTGACCTGCGCGAGGGAGCGCTGCATGGCTTCGACGGCGTCTTTATCAATGAGCGGCCCTACGAGGGTGTCGGGCTCAAGCGGGTTGCCGATGCGGATCATTTCGTAGATTTCGAGCAAGCGGGATTTGACCTGATCGTACACTTTTTCCTGAATGATGATGCGGCGCGTGCTGGTGCAGCGCTGTCCCGCGGTGCCGACGGCGCCGAATACGGTGGCGCGCACGGCCATTTCGATATCGGCCTGATCGCTGATGATGATGGCGTTGTTGCCGCCCAGCTCGAGGATGGTTTTGCCGAGGCGCTTGCCGACGACCTGCGCGACTTCCTTGCCCATGCGGGTGGATCCGGTTGCGGAAATGAGGGGGACGCGCTCATCTTCGGTCATCCATTCGCCCACGGTGCGGTCGCCGTTGATGAGGCAGAAGATGCCTTCGGGCAGGTTGTTGGCTTTGAGGACTTCCGCAACGATGTTCTGACAGGCTACCGCGGTGAGGGGTGTTTTTTCGGAGGGTTTCCAGATGCAGACGTCGCCACAAACGGCGGCGATCATGGCGTTCCAGCTCCAGACGGCAACGGGGAAGTTGAAGGCGCTGATGATGCCGACGGTGCCGAGCGGGTGCCATTGCTCGTACATGCGGTGTTCGGGCCGCTCGGAGTGCATGGTGAGGCCGTAAAGCTGACGGGAGAGACCGACGGCAAAGTCACAAATATCAATCATTTCCTGCACTTCGCCCAGACCTTCCTGATAGATTTTGCCCATCTCCCAGCTTACGAGCTGACCGAGGTCGTCTTTGTGCTTGCGGAGGGCGTCGCCGATTTGCCGCACGATTTCACCACGCTGCGGGGCGGGCGTCATACGCCAGGTTTCGAAGGATTGCTGGGCGGCCTGTATGACTTGCTCGTATTCGTCGCGGGTCGTGACCGAGACTTCGCCGATTACGGAGCCATCGGCGGGGGAGTAGCTGGTCATTTTTTCGGAGCCGGACTCGCTGCCGAGGGTTTGCTGTCCGGTTGAAGTACCATAGTTGAAGCCCTGAAGGCCGAGATTCGATAGAAATTGCATAGGTCGATCAAAATATAAAATGAAAGGAAAGCGGAACCGAATGTTTCGCGATGAAAGTCTTTGTCTGCCCGTAAATTAGGGCAGTATCGCGCAAATACCAACGAAAGAAACGGGTCGCGGCAGGGTGTTAAGTTTGGGCGGTAATGCAGATTCGCGCAGGTTGGTGCACCGTAGGGGCGAACCTATGTGTCCGCCCCTACGTGTCCGCCCCGGCTTGGTTAGGATTTCGGATTTCGGAATGCGGGACGGATTGGCGGGGGATTTGATTTACAGGTGTTATGGAGGCGAAGCGCGCCATAGAATGGAGCGTATTTCGATTTTAGGCTTGCTGGAAAGGAATGGAGATAGGGAATCGAACGTGGTTGCGGGGTAAAGCGCGTGCGAGCTGCAATAAACATGCAATCCCTTCGGGATTGGTTTCAGAAGCATTTCAAGCGGTGATTTCAAAAATAAGGCAACAGGATTCAAATTGGTTTGGTCATTAGGGCGTTTGATTTATGGGAAGATTACATTTTGTTGGGTAAACCGGATTTAATATTGCTCCGATGACCCTGAAAGGGTCGAATCCTGGCAGCTGTGTCGGAAAACGGAATTTGTTGAGGGTGTCGAATTTGACAACCCAATTGAAATTAATTATTTATCCAAATTCAATTCCCCGTGCGACCCTTTCACGGGCGTTTTTTTTCTTGGGCCGTGTGTATTCTATAAACATGCAATCCCTTCGGGATTGGGCGTGTGTACAGTTTGATAGATAGAAATCGTAAACATGCGGGGTGATTTAATACGCTGACGATTGAGTCTGTACAGGCAGGCACTGCCGATTTTGGTGTCTCTTTTTACTAATTCAAAGAGCAAGCTTGTATATTCCCACATACTTCAAAATCTTAACCGATTAAATCTTAATTACCCCATGAAAATTGCAATTAATACCGGTGGTGGTGATGCGCCGGGTCTCAATGCGGTGATTCGCGCGGCAACCAAAGCTGCCCTGAACCGCGGCTGGGAAGTCCTGGGACTGCGTAACGGCTATGCTTCTCTTTACACGGATAAACCGGCTACGCGCCTCACGCCTGATAGCGTTCGCGGCATTACGATGCAGGGCGGCACCATTTTGGGGGCAGCCAACCGCGGCAATCCCTTCGAGTTTCCGGTGCTGCAGGCCGATGGTAGCTACACCTACGAAGACCGCTCCGATGTTGTGGTCTCAAAACTTGCAGAGCTGGGTGTGGAGGCCGTAGTAGCCATCGGCGGTGACGGTTCTATGCACCTTGCGCACCGTTTGTCGGAAAAAGGTCTCAAAATTGTGGGCGTGCCTAAAACCATTGATAACGACCTTGTAGGCTGCGATACGACCCTGGGTTTTGATACGGCCTGCACCATTGCGACCGAAGCCATCGACCGCATTACGACAACCGCGGAATCCCATCAGCGGGCGATGATTGTGGAGGTGATGGGCCGCTATGCCGGCTGGATTGCGCTGCACGCGGGGCTGGCGTCTTCGGCAGATGTGATTCTGATTCCGGAAATCCCTTTTACGCTCGAATCTGTATTTAAAAAGCTGGAACAGCTTAAGAAGCAGGGTAAAGAGCACGCTGTAATTGTCGTAGCGGAAGGAGCCCAGCTCAAAGAAGGCGGTCACTTCATTAAAGGCAAGCAGGTGGGACAGGCTGAGTTGCTCGGCGGCGCTGCGGCCTTTCTCGAAAAGGAAATCATGAGCCAAACCGGACAGGAAACCCGTTCCGTCATTTTGGGTCATCAGCAGCGGGGCGGCCGACCAAGCACCTACGACCGCCTGATTTCACTCCGTTTCGGCGCCGAAGCCATCCGCGCTATTGAGGAAGGCGACTTCAACAAGCTCGTCGTGATGAAAGAAAATCAACTGCGCCGTATCCCGATCGCCGACGTTGCCGGCAAATTCAAAACCGTCCCGACCGACAGCGACACCATCATGACCGCCCGGGATTTAGGGATTTGCCTGGGAGACTAATCCCTTACGCTGCACGATTTAAGTACAGCAAAACCTGAAGCCGTTTACCGGCGCATATTTTTGGGGACGGAGATTTCCATTACGCCAAATTGAAGGTCACTTTTGCAGCTCAGCTATTGCAAGGGTGACCTTTTTTATTGCTCGCGTACAATGCGGTAAGCTGATATCCCGCGCGCTAAAATGGCGGCAGCTTCTGCTTCATCCCCGGTTCCCATGAGTTCAACATCAGCGCCGGGCCCCTTATAGTTTGCCAGCCATGTGCTTAAAATATTCGTTATCCCCGGGAAGTTTGCGTTTAGGGCTTCGAGGGTTTCAATATTTCCGAACCAGCTGTCGGTATCAACGGCAATGAGTTTATCATCCTGCTCTCCGTCATCCTTCATGTAGAGTACGCCGATTACACGGGTACGGATAATGGAACCCGTTTTGGCCCGCGGGCCGAGTACAAACACATCCAAGGGGTCGTCGTCTCCGCCCTCACTGGCTGGCATCAGGCTTTGCGGCACCATTCCGTAATTAGCCGGGTAGGGTAGGTAACGGATCACCCGGAGTGAATCGCCCCGTACCTCCCATTCAAGATGCCCCGTCTCTTTGTTCACTTCCCACTTGGCATTTGAGCCTGCGGGAATTTCGATAACCGTATTCACGAGCTGCCCGCTGGCTTCGGGTGATATGCCGTGCAGGAAGTCACGATCCCTAATTGCAGTGAGCGAAGAAGTGTGATCGTAAGGCGTACCCGAATGGGTATTCTCGTTACAGCCTGATATCACGCATACTATTAACCTGAGTTCGATTAATAATTAGGCTAAAGTTGATCGACAAATTGTTGAAAAAGCACAATTTATATGTCGGATAAGTCACAACAAATTGCTATATTAAGTCTACCAATAACAACAACATAGCAAAATAATTCATGACATTATCCGACAATAAAATTACCGAAATATACTGCCTGGTTGACAACTTCTGCATCGGCTTTCATCGCTCAATGGCCAAGCATATGCTTGGAAATACCCCCAAGCGAAAGCCAAATCTGTCTACCAGCGAGGTGATCACAATTATGATTCTGTTTCATCACAGTGGATATCGCACCATCAAGTGCTTCTATACTCAATATGTCAAGGTACACATGTGTCATCTTTTCCCCAAGACCGTTTCATATAATCGCTTCGTTGAGCTTATGGCTGGTGCCAATTTGCCGCTGGCATTATTTGTCAAAGAGTGCTGTATGGGAAAGTGCACCGGTATCTCATTCATAGATTCCACTCCGCTGCGTGTGTGCAAAAACAAGCGTATATCCAACCATAAAGTCTTCAAGGGCATTGGCCAGTTGGGTAAATCTTCAATAGGATTTTTCTTCGGATTTAAACTTCATCTGGCTGTCAATGATAAGGGAGAATTGCTCAACTTCCTGATTAGTCCGGGAAATATGGACGACCGTGATCCCCTTAAAAATCCTAACTTTATCAAAGCTTTTACAGGAAAAATGTATGCAGATAAAGGCTATATCTCAGCGGCACTGTCCAGGATTTTGTTTGATGACGGCATTCATCTGATTACCCAAATACGCAAGAATATGAAAAATTGCCTGATGAGTCTTAATGACAAAATCCTGTTGCGAAAGAGATCTGTTATTGAGACCATAAATGATGAACTCAAAAACATGTGTCAAATTGAACATTCCCGTCATCGCTCTTTCGCTAACTTTTTGTCTAACCTGCTGTCGGGATTAGCTGCCTATTCCTTCTTTCCCAAAAAGCCCGCCATAAAGTATGAATCCGTTCATACTAACCAATTAAGCATGATTTAAAATCGAACTCAGGTTATTAGGATAAATGCTATCTGTAATACTCTCATGCGGATAGAGTTATTGGTTAGAAGGTTGGCGGAATTCACTCATCATATTACAGAACCCATCAGTCGGTGCATGTAACGTTATTGTTACCAAAATGGCTTATTTAGTAGTTGGTAATGTTTGAGTAACATAAAAGGATTATTCTTGCGCTGACTTCAAAATTCTTAATAATTGAGGAACAATGATTAAAGCGCTGCTTCTGATTTTAGTCACCTTGTTATGTTCAGGGGATGTGTTCGGGCAAACCCTTCACCGCATCACCGGTTCTGTTACAGATGCGAGAGATCGCACTCCCCTTACCGGAGCAACAGTTGTTCTGGATGACACCAACCTTTTCGGTGTTGTCGGCCTTGACGGATCTTTTGTCATTCGCAATGTACCGCCTGGAACGTACACCTATACCGTTTCTTATGTGGCCTATGTTACGCAAACGGGCTCACTAACGGTAGAAGATGAGGGCCTTGAACTACATTTCAGGCTCGAAATGAGCCGTGCAGAACTCGATGCCGTTACCCTAAGAGCCGCCCGTGATTTCCGGACAGAACAAAGCGCGAGGGTTACCGAGCAAACTTCCCCAACGGTCGTAAACGTGGTTGATGCCCGTTCTATAGAAATGTCGCCTGATGTTACGGTGGCGAACGTAGTGCAGCGTGTATCGGGTGTTTCCCTGGAGCGCAGCAGCAGCGGCGACGGGCAACATGCTATTGTAAGGGGGATGGATAAACGCTACAATTACACCCTTGTAAACGGAATCAAAATCCCGAGTCCGGAAGTCAAAAACCGCTATGTACCCCTTGATATTTTTCCGTCAGATCTGCTCGACCGCCTGATTGTAACCAAAGCACTCACCCCTGATATGGAGGGAGATGCGATTGGAGGTGTTATTGATATGCGCATGCGAAACGCACCCGATCGGTTCATCCTGAATGCCAATGTGGGCTTAGGGTATAGTCAGATCTATTCTGATCAAGACCGCCTGACTTCTGATTTTTCCGTGATTTCAACCCTTTCCCCTCATGCAGCAAACGGAGCGGACTACAGAGCATCGGTTGACGATTTCCCCTATGGCAACATAGATTTTAGAGAGGAAGGGGCACCGGTAAACCGCGTATTTGGTCTTGCCATCGGAAATCGTTTTCTAAACAACAGGATTGGGGTGATTGCAGCCGGAAGCCTTCAGCAAAATTTCCGGGGTGCGAACAGCCTGTTTTTTGAGATGGATGTGGATCGGGAAGATAACAATCCCTTTTATGACACCGTACAGGACAGACGGATATCAACAGAACAAATTCGCGGCGGTCTGCATGTAAAGACTGATTTCCGAATCAATGACCGACATAAAATCGATTTTTATAACGCTCTAATTAGGCTTGAAGACCGCTTTAATCGCGCTTATGCCGATACTAATCTGCGCATCGGTCGCGGGCAGGGCGTCGGTACCGGGAGAATCAGCCAAAACTTCCGAACCCGTAATCAGCTGCAACAGATTTATAATTCGACCCTCCAAGGGACGCACCTGTTCGCAAATGACAACCTCCTTCTCGATTGGTCAGCAGTATATTCCCTCGCCACCAATGATGATCCGGACATGGTTGACCTGAAACTGATAACCGGGCGGACCATCAACAGTGCGGGGGAGTTTGTGGATGAGCCGGTACTTCTCGACCGCGATCTGACCCGACGGTGGACCAACAACGAAGACGAGGATATTGCCGGCTATTTCAATGCCCTTTATACGATGGATTTTGCTGGTAACCTGCTTGATTTTAAGGCCGGTGCCATGTACCGTCATAAAAACCGGACCAATTCTTTCAATAGCTATCTGCTGCGTGCATCTCCCATCACGCAAGTCTGGTCTGGGGATATCAATAATCACACCTGGAATTTGTTTAATCCCGGCGGTACACCTACAGACCCGCTCAACTATGAGTCGCAGGAAGATGTGTTTGCCTGGTACGGGATGGCGACCTACGAGCGCGGTCGGTTTCGCGCAATTGGGGGGCTTCGCGTTGAAACTACCGATTTTTCCTGGGAAACGAACGGACCGCAAACCCTGCCCGGCAGAACGGGGCAGCGCGACTATACCGATATTTTACCAAGCATTCACCTGCGCTATCAGCCACAGGATAATATGAACCTGAGACTGAGCTATTTTCAGTCGATCAGCCGGCCCAATTTCTTTGAGGTCATTCCTTACAGCATCAATGAAGACGACTTCCGTGAGCGCGGGAATCCTTTCCTTGAGCGTACGCAGGCCCAAAATGTAGATTTTCGTTTTGAGCTCTTCCCCGGCGCACTCGATCAGCTGATGGTCGCGCTTTTCTTCAAGGAAATCAAAGATCCCATTGAATCAGCACTTATTATTGATGGTCAGGCCATCATATTGCAACCCAATAATTTTGGGACGGCCAATAACTTCGGTTTTGAACTTGATGTTACCAAATACATTCGCAACTGGGGTGTTCGGGCATACTACACATATACCGATTCACGCATCACCACATCCAAAATATTCCGGTTCAGAGATGATAGCGGAAACCTAACCTCCCGCGAACTCAACCAAACACGACCGCTGCAGGGTCAAAGCCGCCACATTAGTAATCTTACCGGTCTCTACAAAAACAGCCGAACCGGCACCGACGTACAGCTATCAGCTGTGTTCACCGGCCGTCGGATCATTGGGGTTTCACCCTACTATGAGAACGACATCTGGCAGCGCTCTTTCTGGCAGATGGATTTTTCAGCCGAACAACGTGTAGGGTATGGCATAACGGCCTATCTCAAAATCAATAACCTGCTGAATACGCCGCTTAGGGCTGAGGTGCCTCTCCCGAACACGCGCAATCCGCAAGAAGCGCCCTACATCAATACCGATTCAAATACCCTCGTTCGGGAAGAATTTTTCCAACAAACCTGGCTTATTGGCCTCAGATACGCCCTTTAAGCCAGGATTCAATACCTAACCAACAAAAATAACATGAAACTTATTACAAAATCACTGTTGATCCTCATTCTCGCTTTTGCTGTATATGCATGTTCTGATAACAGCACAAGTGTAATCATTGATGAACCTGACAATCCGGATGTTACCACTATCGACGACAGCACGACTGAACTCGTAGGTGCCATGCGTGGTACTCTTCGTCAAGGCCGTACCTACACCATGACCGGTGATGTGATCATCCCGGAAGGTGAAGAAATTGTAATTGAGCCCGGCGTAACCGTTATTGCTGCCGGTGACGGAGGTGATATCGGGCCTGAATTTACCATTAATGGCTCGTTTAAAAGCCTTGGCACACAGGATAATCCCGTTCTGCTTACGGTGCCTCAGGAACTTCGTACCCATGAGAACCGGTTTGCCGGTCTTTGGGGTGGTTTGCAGGGAAGCGAAACAACAGCCGCTATAGTGCTTAAATGGACCCGCATGGAATTCACCGGAGGGGAAGGCGGCCCCGGTACACCGCGTGCAGGTCGTATTCGCTACGGCATTTGGACCCTGAGTGATCAAACAGAAGTTGTAATCGAAGATTCCTGGTTCTATGGTTCTAAAGACGACCTTTATCGTCCGGTTGGCGGAAAGCTAAACATCGTGCGCAACGTTTTTGAAGAAATGGGCGAAGACGGCGGCGATATCATCAACGTGAAAGGCGGCACTGTTGGTAACATCGCTTACAACCTTGTGATTGGCGGAGCTACCAATGCATTCAAACCTTCTGATGACGGCGAAAGTACGATTCAAACTAACATCGGCATTTACAACAACACTGTCCTGAACAGTGGTTTTCGCCGCGTCGGTCTTAACCGTGGTGCCAACATCAATTTTGAAAATGGTGCCCGTGGTTTTGCTTACAACAATATAGTGGTCAACAACAAGCGTGGTATCCGTGTACTGGATGACTCTGATCTAAGCAACATTGTTATTGATAACAACCTGTATTATGGCACACATGAAGCCATGGCTGCAGAGTTTATCCCTTCTGATTCCCAGGAATCTACCCTTGCTGTACTTGGAGATAACAATTTGATCGGCGAAGCCGGTGACCACAACCCGCTTTTCGTGAATTATGACATTAACCGCTTTTCCATGGCTGATTATGAAGCCGGTGAAAACCAGCCGCTTGAAATGAATATCGCAAGCCCCTGGAATTTCCGCCTGCAACAAGGTTCACCTGCAATCGGAGCCGGAAGAACTGACTTCGCTCCCGTACAGGTTAGCTTTACCCTTACAGGCGCAGCTGCTCCGACCATCATGCAGCCCAGCGCTGACCTCGGTGCCTATCCTACCAACGATTCCGGTCTGAGGCTCAACTAAAGAAATGCCCGTTTACCATCGCCTGTAGTACGGGATTTCCGACCTATTCTGAGTAAACGCATAAAAAAAAGCCGTACCCGTTTTTCGGGTGCGGCTTTGTCTATTTAGGGAAAAGTTTTCGGGGTTGCAGACTGCCCTCAACCTCAACTGAACGGCGTTTGAGGTAATCCCGGCCGGCATCATCCTAAAAAAAACACCAAAACCATCCGGGGAATAGCCTGCACCAGTTTTGGTGTTTGTAATTTTTCAGGGGATTGATTTTGCTTAGGTCCCCTTCATCCTCCTAAACATCAAAAGAAGCCGAGAGCATTTTTGTTGTAGGAGATGAGCATGTTCTTGGTCTGACGATAGTGTGCGAGCATCATTTTGTGGTTCTCGCGGCCAAAGCCGGACTTCTTGTATCCGCCAAAAGCGGCGTGCGCCGGATACAGGTGATAGCAGTTCACCCAAACGCGGCCGGCCTTGATCTGACGCGGCACCTGATACGCCTGATGCATATCCCGGGTGAAGACACCGGCACCGAGGCCGTACATGGTATCGTTGGCGATGGCAAGGGCTTCGGCTTCATCCTTGAAGGTGGTGAGGGAAGCGACCGGGCCAAAGATTTCTTCCTGGAAAATGCGCATGTCATTGCTGCCTTTGAACACGGTGGGTTCCACGTAGAAGCCTTCATCAATGCCGTTGCCGGCGGTCTTCCAGGCTTGTCCGCCCACAAGAACTTCGGCATTTTCTGCGCAGCCGATGTTGATGTAGTTCATAATTTTATCGAATTGCTCTTTGGAGGCCTGCGCGCCTACCATGGTTGTGTCATCGAGCGGGTGACCGCGACGGATTTTGCGCACGCGCTCCACGAGTTTTTCAATGAAGGCGTCGGCGATGTCTTCCTGCACCAGAATACGGGACGGACAGGTACACACTTCACCCTGATTCAGCGCAAACAAAGCGGCGCCTTCGAGGCATTTATCGAGGAAGGCATCGTCCGCATCCATCACGCTGCTGAAGAAGATGTTCGGGCTCTTGCCGCCCAGTTCGAGCGTGACCGGAATCAGGTTCTCGGAGGCGTACTGCATGATCAGCTGTCCGGTTGTTGTTTCACCGGTGAAGGCGACTTTTGCGATGCGCTCTGACTGCGCAAGCGGCTTCCCGGCTTCGGGACCAAATCCGTTGACGACGTTCAGTACACCTGGTGGGAGCAAATCGCCGATAAGCTCCATCACACACATGATGCTGATCGGAGTTTGCTCGGCAGGCTTGATGACGGTACAGTTTCCGGCAGCGAGGGCAGGCGCGAGTTTCCAGGTCGCCATCAGGATGGGGAAGTTCCAGGGGATGATTTGTCCTACGACACCGAGTGGCTCGGGGATGAGCATGCTCACAGTGTGCTCATCGAGCTCGGCAACGCTGCCTTCTTCTGCACGGATGACGCCTGCGAAGTAGCGGAAGTGATCGATGGCAAGGGGCAGGTCGGCATTCAGGGTTTCACGAACAGCCTTGCCGTTATCGACGGTCTCGACGCGGGCGAGGAACTCGAGGTTTTCCTCCATGCGGTCGGCTATTTTGTTGAGTATGATCGCCCGTTCGGTTGGCGAGGTGCGTCCCCATGCATCGGCGGCGGCATGCGCGGCATCGAGGGCCATTTCGATATCTTTTTCGTTGGAGCGGGCAGCCTTGGCGAAGGGCTTGCCGTCGATCGGAGAAATGGCATCGAAGTATTCGCCATCAACCGGCGGTACAAATTTGCCATTAATAAAGTTGTCGTACTTTTCTTTGAAGTCAGGATAAGCGTGTAGCATTTGGATTGATTCCTTTGTTTAGTTATTAAAAAAGCGCTTTTATTGCGGCTTCGGAGTATAATAACCAAAGGATGAATCAATAAATAGTATCATTGTGCCAAAGAATAGCGGAATTGTGCCAAAGGATGAATAGATCAAAGGTGGGGCTGTTTAAATCGTCTCAGAAAATCCCTATTCTATCAGAAGTTGGAACTTAAAGACTAATACGAAGCACAAAAAAATTGCATGACAAAGAGCGAATCTAAATGGATGTTGCGCTTTAATAACTATTGCAATGCATTAGCAAAGTTAGAGAGTGGCGTTGATCAAATTAGACAGTCTTCCACCATCATTGCGATTGAAAAGGAAAACTTGGATGAGATGGTTCTCGAATCTACAATCCAGCGCTTTGAATACACGCATGAGTTAGCCTGTAAACTCATGAAAGCCTACCTTGAAAATGAAGGAATTTTTAATCTGATCGGCTCCAAAGACGCTACCCGTGAAGCTTTCAAAGCTGGACTCATCGAAGATGGTGAGCTGTGGATGGAGATGATCAGAAGGCGTAACCTGAGCTCTCACACTTACGATGAAGCCAATGCACAGGGGCTGTTTGAGGAAATCCTGCATGCTTATTTACCGGCTTTTAAGGCTTTGCGTTCGAAAATGGAAACCCTGAGTCAGCTTCTGTGAAAAGGATAGAAGATATTGATACCGGTCTGAAACCGCAGGTCATAGCAGCCATACGCGGGGTGCTTCTTGAGTATCCGGAGATTGAATCGGCTATTTTGTACGGATCCCGCGCAACCGGACAGTGGCGCAGGGCTTCAGATATTGATCTCACGCTTACAGGTAAAAGCCTGACATACGCCCGCTTGTGTGAGATTGACTACGAACTGGATGAACTGCTGCTACCCTGGAAAATTGATCTCTCCATCCTGCACCAAATCAAAAACCCGGAACTTGTCCGACGAATTGAGATTGACGGCGTATTGCTGTATGAAGCGCATACCAAAGATGAAACGGTGACACCGTCAGTCTCGGGTAACACGAGCTGATTAGTCCGCGCTTCCCAAAAACACCTCCGGATTAAGCCCCATCAAATCCTCTGTCACAAAAAGCCGGCCCTTGCGGATAAGTTCGCCGTCGAGGTACACATCGGCGCCGATACAAACGAGATCCCAGTGCACCGAACTGTCGTTGCCGTTGGAGGCAATCTCGTAATCCTGACCCAGGGTAAGGTGGTTCGAGCCGTAAATCTTTTCATCAAAGAGGATGTCATACATCGGCTTTTCGATGACCGGATTGGTGCCGAAGCTGAACTCCCCGAAACGGCGGGCGCCGGGATCGGTATCGAGAATACTTTGCAGGGCGTCGTTGTCCGAGCTGTCGAAATCGGTCACAAGGCCGTCTTTCACGCGCAGCTTCACAAACTCAAAGGGCTTGCCCTGATACACCGAAGGGGCATAGGTGATTTCCCCGTTGACAGAATCGAGAATGGGCGCGGAGAAAAGCTCGCCGTCGGGGATGTTGCGTTCCCCAAAGCAGGGAATCCAGTTCTGACCCTTCACCGAAAACCGAATATCGGTGCCCTCGCCCTTCAGCCATATTTCGTTGGTTTTCCGAAGGCGTGCTTCGAGGGGCAGCATGGCCTCGCGCAGTTTGGCGTAGTCGAGCAGACAGGCGCGGTAGTAGAATTCAGCGAATTCGCGGGTCGGCATTTTGGCGTTCATGGCAAAAGCCGGCGACGGATACCGGAGAATCACCCATTTGGTGTTGTTGACCCGCTCTTCAAAATGCACCGGTTTCAGGAAGTGCTCGCCGTAAGCCTTGTTCTGCGCGGGACTCACCCGGCTGTTTTCGTAAATATTTTCGGAAGCCCTGATGCCCACAAAAGCATCCATCAGCTTCATCAGCGGGAGCTGATCGGCCGCAGCCTGCAGCTTCCAGAACGCTTCGTCGCCGGTTTCGAGCAGGCTCCGGTTGATTTCGGTATCCTCAATCCGCACAAAAGGATTCGCACCCAGCGCCCTTACCTGCTCAACGAGCGCACGTACAAGCCCGATGCCGTTCAGGCCGACAAGCTGTATCATGATATTTTCACCCGGCTGAAGGGCGCAGCTGTGGGAGAGAAGGGTTTCGGCAAGCCGGGAGTCAGGAGTAGGGTAGGACATGAGGAAAGGTTTGGTTTGTGTAAGTCAATGGGATTTGTTTTCCTGCAGGAAAGATAATCAATCAGCGCTGCCAATGGGCGCAAAAAATCGTGAGGATACGTGATATTCAATTAAAGTAATGCGTCTAACAGGGCCGCTCGCGTATTGAAACCGGACAGGCCTCCGGAGCAGAATGCAGCTCTTTTTGGGCTTAAATTCCGTCGGCTAAAGACAGGTGAAAGCCGGGGATTAGCTTTGCGATGCCTTTGCTGACGGTACGAAAAGCATCTTCAAAACGCGAAAGCACTGCTGCCCGAAAAAATCAATGCAGCATGCTGATTTCGGTGAAACAGAAGCGTTTGAGGCGATTCTGCCATACTTTGGCAGATTTTCAAAGCATTTTGGCAGATATTCAGGGATCAGATTTGATAGTTTTAAGCCATGAAACCAACCCAACTGATCCATAGCTTTTTGCCCAGTCTGCTGAGCGGCCTGCTCCTTGGGCTTTCCGTGAATCATATCTCCGGAATCTCGTTTGCGTTTTTGCTGCCGGTTTGCCTTGTAGGACTCTTTACAGCCCTCGAAAAGCAAACTACCCGGAGGAGCTGGTTTTTGCACGGGTATGTTTTTTCATTTGTATCTCTTTTCCTCGCGCTGATTGGCTTTATCTGGGTTGAGCCCGTCGCGGGATGCATCATGGTGATTCTTGCTGCTGCCGTATATGCCCTGCCTTTTGTGCTGCTTCGTGATATTCGCCGCAGGGTAAAGACAAACAGCGGATGGGGTTTTCTGGCACTGGCCCTTATCTGGCCGCCGTATGCATGGTTCGTGAAAGAGCTTTGGCTGGGCTTCCCGATTACGCTGTATGCCAATGCGCTCGCCAACTACCCGGTCTTCATTCAGTTTATTGACATCACCGGATACACCGGTATTTCGGCCTGGGTGATTACGCTGAATGTAGGTGTTTTCCTTCTATTCAAAGCTGTTTTGCAAAACGGGGTCTCAGACCTGCTTCACAACAAGCTGTCTCAAAAACTGCTGGCCGGCACCCTTGTCTGGTTCGCGCTGCCGCTGCTTTATGCCTGGTACGCCTACGCCGTGCTGCCCGGCACATTTCAGGGCACCGCAAGCGTAGCCGTCATTCAGTCGGAATATGCGGAGCCCAACCCCGACGCAGAAGCTGATGAAGAAGTCGTTTTCCCCATCCTGAGTACTACTTTGGCCTTAACAGATTCGGTCATAACTCAGCATCAGCCGGATCTTGTCGTTTGGCCGGAGGGTGCCCTTCCGGCAAGGGTTAGGTCGGAAGTCAACAGTCTGATTTTTATCACCGATCGTGTGTTACGATGGCAAACGCCCCTGGCAACGGGCATCTTCGATACAGAACCAAGCCCGCGCCCGGTACCGCCGCTTCAGCGTTATTTAGAAAGAGACTACTACCTGTACAATGCAGTGGCCATGATCACGCCCCAATTCTCCTGGAAAGTACTGATGGAGGATGCAAGCGGCAACCCGCTCCGGTTGTACCGCAAAGTAAATTTAATGCCCTTTACCGAGTATGTGCCCTTTAGTGACCGTTATCCAAAGCTGTCACAATTCGCTTTGGAGCTTGGTGAAAACAATCATTTTAGTGTGGGAGAATCTATGTCTCCGCAAGCTTTCCTGACCCGGGATGGCAGAATAGTACACACGATCCCCCTGATTTGCTGGGACATCCTCTTTGCTTCTACGCATAAAGCTGAGTTTCTGCAACAGGCTCAACTCATAACGGTGCATACAAGCGGCAGGCTCTTTGGTGACAAGCTCAAAACCTCCATCATCGGCATGAAAAACTACACCCGCCTGCGCAGCGTGGAAGCGCGGAAATCGGTTGCCAAAAGTTCCACAACCGGCTTCAGCTTTTTCACCAATCCTTTTGGGGAGGTTTTGGAAATCATAGATCCCTTTACCGTCGGCTATTCAGTAGGAACCGTTCCGCTTCGGCAGGGGCTCAGTTTTTATAGCATGTATCCAAACGGGTTTCCATTATTCTGCTTACTCGCACTGCTTTTGTTTACGTTTTTCCCCAATAAAAACCATGAAACCAAAAGGCTGATCATCCCTAAAAAACGAAAAAAATATAAACCAAAATGAAACAGGTAAACAGCATACTCCTTATCATAAATTGTATTCTAAAAATAATTGTATATTTTGTGGAAAATAGTTTTCAAATTTTGCATAAAAGTATCCTTTTGCTGATACTATCCATCTTCTTTGTAAGTGATGTATATGCCATGAGCTTTTTGGTAGGTAAAGCCAATGTTAAAACTCAATCTAATCTGGATAAATCTCAATATGTGTTGCCCAACGGAATGCACTTTCAAGAAGTACTAAACTTGCAACAAGCACACACTAAGTCAGCCGATTTGACTTTTCAAAGTGCCTATACCATAGGAGGAACCGGAACAACTCAGGTTGCCAAAGTGGTAGTTGATAATGCCGGAAATATCTACGTGACCGGTGGATTCACAGGTACCATTCAGTATGGTGCAGTTACGGTGGAAAGTACCGGTGGTTATGATTTCTTTGTTGCAAAACTCGATCCTTCGGGGAATGTTCTATGGTTTCGTGTTGCAAACGGAAGCTCTGACGTGCTTGATGAGCTTTCACTTGATGGCGGTCTTGCTTTAGCTGTTGATAATGATGGGAATGTTTATGCCGGCGGCTCATTCGTAAAAGAGCTTACTTTTGTGGATGAATTCGGTAATGAGGTCGGTTACCTCCACGACGGCAGAGATGAATTTAACAATGAGATTAATTTGGAATTGTTCGTTGTGAAATACGATGACAGCGGCAATTTCTTATGGGCGGCAGGCGGAGAAAGCGGAAGTCCAGGTCTTGTAAACAGTTTGGCCGTCGGGGTAAATTCCGTTAATGATATTGTTATTGATGATTTCGGAGACCCCAACGTTGTCGGTAGTTTTTCAGGAACAAATCTTTTTGATGAAACTGGAATAGTCGTTCAGGGAGAGTCCGACTTTTTTGTTGCCTCTCTTTTTGATGATGGTGAAGGAACCTATTGGATGCAAGTGTTTGGTACGCCAAACAGAGATTATGCCAAGGCAATCACCATAGATGCCAATGGCTATTTAAACGTACTCGGTGTGGTAGGGGAAGGTCGCATGTATTTGCCTGGTGGTGATGTCTTTTGGGATAATGACACAGGCAATCCAGACACTTTTTTTATGGATTTCGATGTTGAAGATGGAGACTGGACCTTTGCTTACTTTATGGGTGCCGGTGATGAAATTATCGGTTCTTCGATTGCAACTTCATCTGATGGTAATATTTTTGTGGCAGGCTTTTTTGAAGGAGAAGTCTTATTTGAATCGGAAGTTGGTGACGATATTATCGTAACTTCTGCCGGCGATACAGATGGATTTTTAGCGAAATATGATGATGCCGGAGATGTGCTTTGGGTACAACAATTCGGAGCTGCTGGCACTGTTGCCGGTGTAAATGCCATCATACTTGATGATAATGAAGATATCATTGTCCTCGGAAGGTACTGGGAATATGTCGTTTTTGATGCAGAATCTGATACTCCCGTAATCCTGACAACTGACTCTGAACTAAATATGTTCATGGCTAAATACGATAAGGAGGGCAATTTTCTGTGGGCAAAAAATGTAGAGGGTTCCGGCGCTGAGAGTACTGATTTGATTAATGATTTGGATAATCCTGATCCAACCCGTCCTTTTGGAACATGCCCGCTCTTTATCGCTTACACCAGTCAAAATGGAGGAGGTGTAGTTATGGTCGGTGACTTTGACGGCACACTAACACTCGATGGTATTACATTAGAAGCAAATCCCGGCAAGTCAGATGGTAACCGCCTGGTCTTCATTGGTGTAATGGGTTCAGGAGATGGTGCTACTACCTATTACTATAGTGGTACCGGCAACCTGACTAACACAGCCAACTGGGGCGTCAATACGGATGGTAGTGGAGATAATCCCGCCAATTTCACAAGCGATAATCAGGTTTTTGTAGTTGATAACACCGCATCCGCTACACTTTCTGCAGCCTGGGAGGTTTCCGGAGTCGATTCGAAAGTAGTAGTCAGTGATGGCACATCCCTGATCCTGCAGGCAGCTCTTACAGCTTCGGTAGATGTAGCATCAGGCGGATCACTTACGCTTGCGCACGAAACGCTGCCTACGCTCGATGAAATTGATGATAATTCAACCGTAACCTTTACGGGAGCTGCCAACGAAATTCCAAATTGGGTGTATGGGAATTTAATTTTTGAAGACATCAATCCTGTTTTGAGTTCGATTGGATTTATGACAATCAGAGGTGATTTAACCCTTAGTGGCTCGGTAAATATGCCGGTTGCCCGCAATAACGTCCAGTATACATTTGTATTTGCCGGTGAAGCTGTTCAAACACTAACCGGTAATGGCAATGTGATGAGAAGCTTTGGGATGGAAGTCGATAAAGCTGCCGGCTCTGTAGAAATTACGGATGGCACTGTTTTTATTGTTGAAGATGAATTAATTCTAAGAAGCGGAGAGCTCATAAACAATGGCAGCCTTGTTCTGGCTTCAACTGCCTTTGATGAAACGGCCCGCGTTTCCGGTATCGGAACAGGTACAATAACCGGCAACATTACCCTGGAGCGCTGGCTTGATTCCAATGCTGTTCCCGGATCTGGCGCTTTCTTTGGTCTGGGGTCGCCTGTACAAACATCCTTTACAGGCGGAACTGATGCGGGCCTCCTCAGCAATATATGGACACAGGGCGGCACCGGAGCAAATGCGGAAAACGCAGATCCCAATGTGTGGTTCTTTAACGAAACCTATCCGCGCAACAGTGAACTTGATCCGGGAGGATGGACTCCCGTTGATAATTTTAACAGCAGCATGCTGGAAGCAACCGGTTATCTGACCTACATTTTTACCAATGATGTGTTAAATCAGGCGGGTAGCTGGCCAAAAGTGCTGAGCGCTACCGGAGCTTTCAGCGAAAAAGAAAATGATGAATCAACGGTCTCATTCCCGGTTACTTTTACTGATAATAGTGTAGGGGATAGTCAGCTTGGCGGTTTTAACCTTGTGTCTAACCCCTACCTGTCGGCTTTGGATTGGAATCACGCAGCATGGAACCGCACCCATTTGGAGGGCACTTTTTGGGTTCTTGAGCAGAATGGTACGTTTTCAGCTTATACCATTGGCTCCGGCGGAACGGGTATTGCAAATGATGGCATAATTGCCAGTAATCAGGCTTTTTTTGTTCAGGCAAACGGGGAAACGCCTGTGTTGAGTGTTACCTCCGAGGCCAAAGTTGCTGGTACATCCTTCATGGGTGAAACCGAACAATACCTGATTCGGGTGAAACTGACAGGCGCTGAACACAGCGGTGAAACCCTCATCGCATTTCATGAAGGGGTGGAAGCCCGTGGTGCAGTACTGCTCCCGCCCTTTAGTACTTCATACAGCCTGCTTTACTCAACTTTTGAAAACAACCGAATGATCGTAAATGGTATCGGTCTCAGCAGCCTGCAGCAAGCGTATCAACATACGGTTCCGCTCTATACGGCTGCAACTTCAGGTGGCCTTCACAGACTGATCATTTCTGAAATTCATCTCCCCGAGGGTGTTGAGGCAACCCTCTTTGAAACACAAACCGGGACAATCCGGGAAATTGGCGAGGAAACGGAAGTGACATTTTATGCTTCCCCAACTACTGTTCAGGATGCTGAAAACCGTTTTAATATCATCCTGACATACGATGAGCCCACAGCGGTGCCGCCGGCAGAAACACCCTCCGCGCTTACACTGCGTCAAAACTACCCGAATCCCTTCAACCCCACAACGGTGATTCGGTTCGAACTGCCCGCTACTGAAGAAGTACGCCTCGAAGTATTCAACGTGCAGGGGCAGCGGGTAGCTACGCTGAAGAGCGGAAGCGTACAGGCGGGCGTGCACACGGTCAGCTTCGACGCCTCCGCGCTGTCAAGCGGGGTTTACCTGTACAGGCTGCAGGCCGGAAATCAGGTCATTACCCGCAAAATGACCCTTTTAAAATAGCATGTATTCGGATTGCAGGCTGCAGACCTGCGCACATTGCTCTTACCGCTTTCACTCTCTTTGTCACTTTTAGTTTAGCATTGTAATCCTATGAAACGCATCATCCTTTCTTTTGTCACCCTGTTTTTAATTGCCCTGCTTGCCGGACTAACCCACATGGCTGATGCACAAACACAGCACCGCGACCAGCAAATCTGGCAAGAAAGCGAACAAACACAGCCGATGCAAAATCCGGGCCCGCCGCAACTTCCCGGAGCCCCGACCCAAACCCCGGTCGGTAGCGGACTTGGTATCTTGCTCATGGCCGGTGGAGCTTATGCCCTGCGCCGCCTGGGTCAGCAGCGGGGGCCCTGATGCGTTATGTATGGCCGATCCGCTGCTTGACTATGATGGTTGTTGGTCAGCGTACAAGCTCAAAACCTCCATCATCGGCATGAAAAACTACACCCGCCTGCGCAGCGTGGAAGCGCGGAAATCGGTTGCCAAAAGTTCCACAACCGGCTTCAGCTTTTTCACCAATCCGTTTGGGGAGGTTTTGGAAATCATAGATCCCTTTACCGTCGGCTATTCAGTTGGAACCGTTCCGCTTCGGCAGGGGCTGAGTTTTTATAGTCGTTACCCAACCCTATTCCCGGTTATGTGCTTAATTATACTGGTAATAATCACTTTTAAAAAACCTAAACGAAATCCTAAAAAACAATCCAAATCAAAAAAAATAAAACGATGAAAACAAAACAAATACATTTCCTGAAAATGCTGTTTATGCTGCTTCTTTGGCAAGTTATTCCAATGTCAGCAGTACAAGCTAACCCGCCAAGCTGTTGGGGGGAGGGAAATTGTGATATGAGTAGACCTTATTTTCAACTCAATATCGATAAATCAAACTATGTTTTACCGAATGGGATGGAATATAATCAGGTACTGAATATGCAGCATTCCAATACAAAGTCACCCGATTTAACATTTCAGAGCGCCAGTACACTTGGCCTGACCGGTGCTACACAAATCGGTCAAATGGCCGTTGATGCCCAAGGCAACCGCTACGTTACCGGCGGATTCACCGGTACCATTTCGTATGATGGGGTCATAGTGGAAAGTACCGGCGGATATGATGTCTTCATCGCTAAATTCAGTCCTGAGGGCACTTTACTTTGGTATCAGTTAGCTCACGGGAGCGAGGAAGTGGAGGAGGAGTTTTCCCTCGATGGTGGGCTTACGTTAGCCGTTGATGATCATGGGAATGTTTATGTCGGTGGCGCTTTTGTGAAAGAGCTTCATTTTACAGATAACAATGGTGAAATCCTGAGCAGCTTAAGTGATGGCAGAGATGATGATTTAATCAACCTTGAATTGTTTGTCGCTAAATACGATACCAACGGAAACTTCCAGTGGGCCTTAGGGGGAGATAGTGGAAGTGAAGCTTCACCCAATAGTTTAGAATTGGGAATAAATTCTGTCAACTCTGTCATGATAGATACAGATGGTTATCCGTACGTTGCCGGTGGTTTTTCCGGGACAAACCTTTTTGGTGAAGAAGTAACGGTACAAGGCGAATCCGACTTTTTTATCGCCTCACTTGATAAAGATGGAAACTATCTGTATTGGGCAAATGTGTTCGGAACACCCGGGCGCGACCTTGCATCATCTATTTCGGTTGACGCCCTCGGCTATTTGAATATTCTGGGAATTGTTGGCGAAGGCCGGATGTATTTACCCGATTCAGATATTTATTGGGATAATGACACAGGTAATGCGGATACCTTTGTGATCAGCTACGATGTAAACGGAGAATGGTACTTTGCCAGCTTTATGGGTGCCGGAGATGATATCGTAGGAAAGAGTGTGGTATCCGCTGCGGATGGCTCCTTCTATGTAGGAGGCTTTTTTAGCGGTACTGATGCATACTTTGAAGGCTATAATAAAACCTTTGATGCTATGGGTACCGAAGACGCTTTTCTTGTAAAGTATGATATAGACGGCGACGCCATCTGGGTTCGTCAGTTTGGTTTCGACCGTGCAACTGTTGATGTTGTGACGTTGGATGAAAATGAAAATGTATTTGTATTAGGAAGGTATTCGGATTCCATTATTTTTGATATAGATTCAGATTCACCAGTAATTCTTACAACGGAATCTATTAACAATATCTATATGGCAAAATTTGATGAATCAGGTAATTTTATTTGGGCCAAAAATATTGAAGGATCCGGTGCTGAAAGTCGGGAACTGGTCTTTGATCGCGAAACGCGTCCGTTTGGAACCAACCCGCTTGATATTATCACTTCTGCCTACAATGGTGGTGAAATTATCCTCGCCGGAGACTTCGACGGAACCCTCCAACTCGACGATATCACGCTGACTTCTGATGGCACCCGGAAAATCTTTATGGCTGTCATGCCAACCGGTGGTGCTGTTTCCGTGGGTGAAGACGACCACAATATCCCAACAGGAATTCAGCTTTCACAAAACTACCCAAACCCGTTCAATCCTACTACCAATATATCGTTTAATCTTCCACAGGCTTCACAGGTATCGATTACGGTCTATACGGTAATGGGGCAAAGGGTCGGCACAATCAGCAACGATATGTTTGCTGCGGGTCAGCATACGGTAACATGGGATGCCGCAGGACTTTCTTCCGGCACCTACATGTACCGGCTAAGTGCGGACAATTTCTCTGCAACGAGAAAAATGACACTATTAAAATAGATAATCCCTACTTTTTCTAAATACAGGCATCTCAGGTGTTTATTCGATACCTGAGTGCCTGATGTTTAGGCAGAAACAAGTGACCTCAAAAAAACACTGTGAACGTTCTCAAAACCTGCAAAAGAAAAAAGCTGCACCGCTTCATCTTGTATATCAGGTGTTGTGTCATTTGTCTTTTGTTCGCTTCCGCATTTACTGACTTGTTTGCACAGCCGGTTTTAAGTGATCAGTCACCCTTGATTAACACGGTTGGGACTATTCGTTTCTTTTTGGCAGAAGAGTGGCAGGTTTCAGCCCATGCACCTGAGCAAATAGCCGACGGTATTAACCTTAAAGATGGTATTGCGGTACCGTCTCTGCACCTCGATTCACT